>JANMWB010000095.1:0-20761 GCA_031393705.1 Thermoleophilia bacterium
TCGCCACGTCGACCTTGTAGGCGTTGCGGGGCAGCGGTGTGGCCCCGTCGAAACCGCCCTCGAGAAGCCAGGGGATCGGCGCCACGCCGGCCAGCGCGACCCGGGTCGCGCCCCCGGAGCGGGCTGCCGCGACGCCGACCAACGGGAACGCCCAGCGCTTCCGCTCCATCGCCTTCAGGTAGACCGAGCTCTCGGGCTCAGGCACGTTCAGCTCGAGGATCAGCTCTCCCGGCTCGAGCGTCGTCGTGCGGCGGTCGTTCTCGCTCGGCAGCCGGTAGAGGTCGGCGATCGGAAGCTCGCGCCGGTTCGTGCGCAGCGTCGCGTCGAGCGCGAGCAGCGCCGCTGCGACGTCCGAGGGATGCGCCGACGCGCAGAAGTCGTTGGCGAAGATCGCATGCTCGCGGTGCTCTCCTCCGTGCGCGAAGCACTCGTCACCGCCATGGAGCCGGCACGGCCAGTCGAGCCGCCAGTACAAGCAGCGCGTCGCTTGCAGCAGGTTGCCGCCGACGGATCCCATGTTGCGAAGTTGCGGGCTCGCTGCGAGCTTGCACGCCTCACGCAGCGCCGCCGGCACCTGCGGATCGCATTCGAGCTCGGCGAGTGTCGCGCCGGCGCCGATGCGCGTCCCGTCGATCCCGCGCGGGATCACGCCGCGGATGTCGACCAGGGTTTCGGCCTTCAGCAACCCGGCGCGGAGCAACGGCACGACCTCGGTTCCGCCGTGCACCGGCAGCCCACCGTCGATCTCGGTGCTAGACGCTCGCAGGAGCTCCATGCTTCTCACGCTCCTTCGCTTCCTTGAGCGCGCGGAGCATCTCCTCGCGCGAGATCGGCAACTCGTGCACCTCGGCGCCGGTCGCGTCGCGGATCGCGTTCGCGATCGCGGCGGCGGTGGGGATGATCGGCGGTTCGCCGAGTCCCTTGGAGCCGAGATTCGTCAGGTGCTCGTCCGGCTCGTCGATCAGCTCACAAATGATCTCCGGCACGTCTGCGATCGTCGGCAGCTTGTACGCGTCCAGGCCGGTTGTGAGGATCTGCCCGGTGCGCGGATCGTGCAAGCGTTGCTCGGAGAGCGTGTGGCCGATCCCCTGGATGATCCCGCCTTCGACCTGGCTCTGGGCGCCGAGCGGGTTGATCACGCGACCGACGTCGTGGATCGCGGCGATCCGGTCGACCCACACCTCGCCGGTCTCGACATCGACGGCGACCTCGGCAACCTGCACACCGAACGTGAGCACCGTCAACCCGGTCGGGTTCGGACCGCGTGCGCCCTTGCCGAGGATCTGCGCGTTCTCGAGCAACCCGATCACGTCCACCAGTGGCGCACTGAGCTTCCCGTCCGCGGAGACGACGTTGCCGCTGCGGAGGTCGAGGTCGCGCTCGTTGAGGTCGAAGCGCTGCGCGGCGATTTCGAGGATCTGGCGCTTCGCGTCCGCCGCCGCCGCGCGCACCGCCGGCCCCATCGACGGAATCGTGGACGAGCCGGCTGAGATCGACGCGAATGGGCCGCGTGCAGAGTCACCGAGCGTTACGGTCACGTGCTCGAGCGGGATCGTTAGCTCCTCCGCCGCGATCTGTGCCATTGCGGTCTTCGAGCCGGTGCCGATGTCCTGCATCGCCGTCACGACGGTCGCGCGCCCGTCGGAGCCGACGCGGATCCACGCGTAGCTCGGCGGGCCGCCTCCTCCGTACCAGACCTGCGACGCCATCCCGACGCCGCGCTTGACGGTGTCGGTCGAACGTGCGCGCACTTCGTGGCGGCGCTCCCAATGAGGCTCGGCGCGGCGATAGCACTCCATCAGGTTCTTGCTGCTGTACGGCTTCTCGCCGGTCGGGTCGCTGGCGGTGTAGTTCTGGCGGCGAAGCTCAAGCGGGTCGATCCCGAGGTTCGACGCGAGCACATCCAGCAGTGACTCAAGCCCGAAGGTCCCTTCGACGAAGCCCGGCGCGCGGAACGCCTTCATCGGCGGTTGGTTGATCTTCGCCGCCCACGTCGTCGTCTTGACGTTCGGGCACGCGTAGAGCTGCTGCATCGGCCCCTCGACCGGCGATGACCAGCCGCCCCAGCCGGTGGCGTTCACGTACTCGCCGCCGAGTGCCGTCAGCGTCCCGTCGGCCTTCGCGCCGATCGTCAGGCGCTGGATCGTCGCGTTGCGGTTGCCGGACGCGATGTTCTCCTCGCGCCGCGTCAATGCGCAGCGCACCGGACGGTTCGTGCGCTTCGCGAGCTCGATTGCGATGAACGTGTGCTCGTCAGGGCTGTTCTTCGAGCCGAAGCCGCCGCCCATGTACTGGCAGACAACGCGGACCTTGTCGCCGGGGATCCCGAGCGCGCTGGAGATCTCCTCGCGAACGCCCCAGATGTACTGCGTCGAGATATAGACCTCGAGCGCGTCGCCCAGCCACTGGACGACCGACTGGTGCGTCTCCAGCGAGCTGTGCAGGACGACCTGCGTGCGGTATTCGCCCTCGACGACGAAGTCCGCCTCGGCGAGGCCTGCCTCGAAATCGCCACGCGCATGTTCGCGCGGCTCGCCGATCAACTGGTTGAGCGCGACCGCCTCATCCGGGTCGAGCACGGCTTCGAGCTGCTGCCACTCGATCGCGATCGCGTCCACTGCCGCACGTGCCTGTTCGAAGGTGTCGGCGCAGACCGCGGCGACCGCTGTGCCCTGGTAGCCGCACTCCGCTGCAAGCTGTGGAATGTCGCGCGGCCCGATCGCCGCATGGACGCCCGGCAGTGCGAGCGCGGGGGCGAGATCGATGCTCGAAACGTGCGCGTGCGCGAACGGGCAGCGCAGCACCGCCGTGTGCAGCATCCCCGGCAGCTTGAGGTCGGCGGTGTAGACCGCTTCGCCGCGCGCGCGCTCGAGACCGTCGACGCGCGTTGCCGGTTGCCCCACGACCTCGCGAGCTCCGGCCGGCCACTGCGCCAGCGCGTCCTCTTCGACGACGAGCCAGACTTCCTCGAACCGACCTTCGACTTCCTTTTCGGTACGGATCAGTCTTGCCATGTGCGAATCGCCTCCTCGATCTTCGGATACGCGCCGCAGCGGCAGAGGTTGCCCGCCATCGCATGTCGAATCTCCTCCGTGGACGGTGCAGCTTTCGCGTCGACGAGCGCAACGGCGCTCACGATCTGGCCTGGCGTGCAGAAGCCGCATTGCAGCGCGTCTGCGCGAACGAACGAGTGCACCATCGGATGGTCGCGCAGGCCCTCGATCGTCGTCACCTTCGCGCCGTCGACCGAGTGCACAAGGGTGATGCACGAGAGCGTCGGGATCCCGTCGACGAGCACCGTGCAAGCGCCGCAGTGACCTTCGCCGCACGCGACCTTCGTTCCGGTCAGCGAGAGCTCGTCGCGCAGCGCCTCGGCGAGGGTCGTGCCAACGGCACCGTGCATTTCGTAGTCGTGGCCGTTGACGTTGATCACGCTGTCACCGCCTCGATGTCCGCCATGTGGATCAACCGGTGCGTCAACCGCCCGGCGGCCCGCTGTCCCGCTTCGTCGAGCGACGGAACCTCGGCCCAGAGGTCGCGCGCCGCGACGAGCAGCTCCTCGATCCGCTCGATCGACTCGACGTGACCGTTGCGCTCCGCGCACGTGTTGATCGCGAGGCCGAGGACGCCGATCGTGTCCGGCTGCCGCATCCAGAGGAGCGGCGTCGCCATCGACAGGTACTGGTGGATGCGTGCGAGCTGCATCGACTGCGACAGCGTGTCCTTGCCGACCGGCGTCGTCGGCTCGGGGAGCTCCCGGCCATCGGCGAGCGCGTTCGCCGTGCCCGCGAGCATCGCTCGAACCTGGTCGTCGGAGTAGCCGGCGAATCGCGTCGTCTTCACCGCGCTGAGCAGCGAGTTGGGCTGCTGCCCGTACGGGTAGTCGCTCGCATAGACGACCTGTTCGGGCGGGATCAGGCGATAGAAGTCGAGCAGGTCGATCGGGCTCCACGTCGAGGTGTCGAACAGCACACCCTTACGGCCGGCCATGCAGTTCGCGAGCGCCGCCAGGTCGGCGATGCCCGCGTGCGCGATGATCAGCGGCGCTTCCGGGTAGCGGTCGACGAGCGAGCGTAGACCGTTCGCGATCGGGGGCAGGCCGCGCCCGCCATGGATGAGAATCGGCACGCGGCGCTCGGCGGCGATCTCGAAGACCGGCGCGAGTCGCTCGTCAGCAGCCGTGAACTTCTGCGCACGAGGGTGCAGCTTGATGCCGCGCGCTCCCGCGTCGAGGCAGCGGCGCGCCTCCTCGATCGGCGACTCGTCCAGATCGAGCCGGACAAACGGGATCAGCCGGCCGCCGCTGCGCTCGGCGAACGCCAGCGTGCGGTCGTTCGCCGCGCTGAACGATGGGTGCCGGTCTGGCTCGTCGAGGCAGAACATGAACGCGCGCGAGATGCCGTACTTGGCCATGTTCGCCTCGAGCTGGTCGTAGTCGCCGACCATCCCGTCGATGTCGTGGCCCAGATGCAGGTGCACGTCGAAGATGTCCGCTCCGGCGGGGATCAGGCGGCGCGCTTCGGCGTCGTACCGATCCATGAGCTCGAGCGCCCTTCCGCTTGCATCCACAGGTCTCAGTCTAGATATGGTCCGGCGCATGACTGATGTCCTCATGTACGCCGACACGTATCGCTCCCCCGAGCTGCGGCACGAAGTGCCGATCGGGATTCCCGACCCCTTCCTCTATGCCGAAAGGGACGGGGTCAAGCACATCGCAATCGGTGCGATGGAGATCCCGCGCCTCGCGGAGCTGAGCCTCTTCGAGTTGCATCCGTCCGAGGAGTTCGGCTCGGACGAGCTCATGCGCTCCGGCCTTTCGTACGGCGAGCTCCGCCAGGAGGTGGCCGTCCGCGCCGTCAAGGCGTTCGGGATCACGAGCGCGCTCGTCCCCGACGCGTTCCCGCTCTGGCTCGCCGACCGCCTGCGCGCCGAGGGCGTCGAACTGACCGTTGACGGCGGGTTCTTCGACGACCGCCGCCGCGTCAAGTCCGAGAGCGAGCTCGCCGGGATCCGGCGTGCGCAGCGCGCGGCCGAGGCGGGCATGGACGCTGCGCGCGATCTTCTTCGCCGCGCAACACAGAACGGCAAGGGCCTCGAAGTAGACGGCGCGCCGCTGACCGTGGAGCGCGTCAAGTCGGCGATGTCGCAGGCATTTGCGGCGCACGGCACGACCGCCGACGACTTCATCGTCGCGCCGGGGCCACAGGCCGCCGTCGGGCACGACATGGGTTCCGGTGCGATCGGTGCGGGCGTTCCGATCGTGATCGACATCTGGCCGCGCGACAACGAGTCCTTCATGTTCTGCGACATGACACGCACATTCGTGGTCGGCGATGTTCCGGAGGACGTTCGGCGCTGGCACGAGCTCACGAAGCAGGCGCTCGACCGCGCAATCTCGGAGATCAAGGACGGCGCCGACGGGCGCGCGATCTTCGACGGCACGTGCGAGATCTTCGAGGGCGCCGGCGAGCCGACCCAGCGCACAAAGGAGGCGGGCAAGCCGCTCTCCAACGGCTTCTTCCACGGGCTCGGCCACGGTGTCGGCCTGGAAGTGCACGAACAGCCGGGAATGGGTTTCGCGTCGAAGGACCCGTTGAAGGCCGGCGACGTCGTCACGGTCGAGCCGGGCTGCTACCGGCAGGGCTACGGCGGCGTGCGGCTCGAGGACCTCGTGCTCGTCACGAAGGACGGCGCGGAGAACCTGACGCAGTATCCGTACGATCTCGCGCCCTGACGTAGGCTCGACGGAGTCAGAAACAACACAGTGCCGGATATCGATACCTACCAGCAGGAAGAGCGGCGCTACCCGCCGCCTGCCGAGTTCGCGGCGCGGACGAACGCGCAGCCGGAGATCTACGACCTCGGCTTCGACGAGTTCTGGGAGCGTGAAGGCCGCAAGCGCGTCACGTGGTTCGAGCCGTTCACAAAGCTCTACGAGTGGGAGCCGCCGTACGCCAAGTGGTATCTCGGCGGGAAGCTCAACGTCGCGTGGAACTGCCTCGACAAGCACGTTGAGGCGGGCCGCGGCGACACGGTCGCGTACTTCTGGGAAGGAGAGCCGGACGGTGACCGTCGCGAGCTGACCTACAGCGATCTGTTGCGCGAGGTGACGAAGCTCGCGAACGCGCTCAAGTCACTGGGCGTCGGCAAGGGGACGCCTGTCGGCATCTATCTCGGGATGGTCCCCGAGGCTCCGGTTGCGATGCTTGCGTGCGCGCGCCTTGGTGCGCCGCACACGGTCGTCTTCGGCGGCTTCTCGGCCGACTCGCTCGCGGGCCGGTTGCAGGACATGGAGTGCGAGGTGTTGATCACGCAGGACGAGGCGTGGCGTCGCGGCACCACCGTTCCGTTGAAGCGCGTTGCCGACGAAGCGGTCGACGACTCGCCGACCGTGAAGAGCGTCGTCGTGCTGCAGCGCACCGGCAACGACGTCCCGATGACGGACGGGCGCGATCACTGGTGGCACGAGCTCGCGACCGACGAGTCGGAGTGTCCGGCGGAGCCGATGGACGCCGAGGACCTTCTTTACCTGCTCTACACCTCCGGCACGACTGCGAAGCCGAAAGGGATCGTGCACACGACCGGCGGCTATCTCGTCGGCGTTGCGACGACCCACCACTACATCTTCGATCTGAAGCGGGACGAGGACGTGTACTGGTGCGCGGCCGACGTCGGCTGGGTGACCGGCCACAGCTACATCGTCTACGGGCCGCTGTGCAACGGCGCGACGTCCGTGATGTACGAAGGGACGCCCGACTACCCCGACAAGGACCGCTGGTGGGAGATCGTCGGGCGCTACGGCGTGACGATCCTCTACACGGCGCCGACGGCGATTCGCTCGCACATGAAGTGGGGGCCGAAGCATGCGCAGCGCCACGACCTGTCGTCGCTCCGCCTGCTCGGCTCGGTCGGCGAGCCGATCAATCCCGAGGCGTGGATCTGGTACCACGAGAACATCGGCGGCGGCCGTTGCCCGATCGTCGACACGTGGTGGCAGACGGAGACGGGGATGATCATGATCACGCCGCTGCCCGGGATCACGACGACGAAGCCTGGCTCGGCGACGAAGCCGTTCCCGGGTGTCGACGCGGCGGTCTTCAACGAGGCGGGCGAAGAGGTCGGTCCGGGCGGCGGTGGCTACCTCGTATTACGCAAGCCGTGGCCGGCGATGTTGCGCGGCCTCCACAAGGAAGACGCGCGCTACCGGGAGACGTACTGGTCGAAGTACCCCAACGTCTACTTCGCGGGGGACGGTGCGCGCATCGACGAGGACGGTGACTTTTGGCTGCTCGGTCGCGTCGACGACGTGATGAACATCTCGGGCCACCGCATTTCGACAATCGAGGTCGAATCGGCGTTGGTTGATCACAAAGACGTTGCGGAGGCAGCCGTTGCGGCGCGCTTCGACGCGACGACCGGGCAGGCGATCGTCGCGTTCGTCACCCTCAAAGGTGGCGCCGAAGGCTCGGTCGCGAAGCTCGAGGAGCTGCGCAACCACGTCGCGATCAAGATCGGCGCAATCGCCAAGCCCGCGAATATCGTCTTCACGCCGGAGCTGCCGAAGACGCGCAGCGGGAAGATCATGCGGCGCCTCCTGCGCGACGTGGCGGAGAACAGGCCGCTTGGCGACACGACGACGCTTGCCGACCCGACGGTCGTCGCCGAGCTGCAGTCGCGCGGCTCCGAGGAGCAGTCGAAGGAAGACTAAGCTGCCGCGAGTGCTGCTCTCACTCGCCGCAGCGTTGATCCTGGCTGTCGCGCCGACGCAGACCGCCACTGTGCGCGTGTCGGTCGCGAACGTCTGGGAGGCGCCGAACGTGGGGCACCTGCCGCTCGCCCCGCAGGTCTGGCCGACGTCGCAGGTGACCTACGCCCAGCGGATCGCGCTCGTCGGGCATATGCCGACGCAGGTGCTTTATGGGGAAACCGTGCGCGTCCTCGAGCAGCGCGCCGGGTGGACGCACGTTGCGGTCCCGGATCAGCCGTCACCGCTCGATCGGCGCGGCTATCCCGGCTGGGTGCGGTCGTGGCAGCTCGGCGCCGCCGTCACGGCGCCGCTCGTCGTGACGGTGAAGAGCGCGACGCTTCCGAATGGCACGGAGATCGGCTTCGGTTCGCGGGTCCCGCCGGGTACGTTGCCCGCGACCGCCACGCGCCAGCTGCCGCACACACGCGCGGACCTCGTTCGCACTGCCAAGCAGTTCGTCGGCCTGCACTACCTCTGGGGCGGGCTGTCGGCGTGGGGCTACGACTGTTCCGGTCTGACGTGGGCCGCGTATCGCGCCCACGGGATCACGATCCCGCGGGACGCGGACGCGCAGTTCGCCGCCGGCACGCCCGTCGCGCTCTCTCACGTGAAGCCGGGCGACCTGCTCTTCTACGAGAGTCCCATCGTGGGGCACGTCTCGATGGTGATCGGGAACGGCCAGATGATCGAGGCGCCTAACTCGCGCAGCGAGGTGAGAATCGTCCCGATCAGGACGCGCGACTTCCGCGGCGCCAGGCGCTTCTTCTGAGAGCGCTCCTGATCGCCGGTGCGGTGGCGATCCTCGCGTTCGCGACGATCGGCCAGCTCTCGCACGACCACCACGTTTCGCTGGGCGGCTACGCGGCCGACGCGCTGCCCCTACTTGTCGCGTGGTTCGCCGTCGCGTACGCGACGCGCCGCTTCCTCCCGACGTGGCTTGCGGGCGTGACGCTCGGCGTCGTCGCGCGAATGATCGCCCTCGGCCACTACCACTGGGACCAGTTCACGTTCCTGCTCGTCGCGCTCGTCTTCGTCGGCCTGATCGCGTGGCCGACGCAGTGGCTTGTGCGACGGTTCGGCTAGAGCAGCTTCTCGAACTTCGACGCGTCGTCGAACGGGCCGATTACCGCCAGGCGCAACCCGGAGCCGTTGATCAGATCCTGTGCGACGCGCTGCACGTCCTCCGCGGTGACTGCGTCGAGGCCTGCGAGCAGCTCCTGCGGCTCCGCCGCCTTGCCCTCGAGCACTTCGCGGCGCAGCCCGAACAGAAGCAGGCCGTTCGGGCTCTCTGTCTGCAGCACGAACCGTCCTTTCGCCAGCGCGCGCGCCTTCTCGAGCTCCTCGGAGCCGACGGCCTCGTCGGCGAGTTTGCGGAACTCTGCGGCAATCACTTCGACGGCTTCTTCGGCGCGTTTCAGGTCGACGCCCGCCTGCGCAACCAACGTGCCCGCATCCGTGTACGAGCTGTTGTAGGCGAACACGTAGTAGGCGAGCCCGCGGCGCTCGCGCACCTCGAGGAAGAGACGCGACGACATGCCGGTGCCGAGCACGGTGCCCAGCAGCTGCAAGGCATACCGGTCCGGGTGATCCAAGGGGTAGCTCGGGATGCCGAGGCAGACGTTCGCCTGGTCGGAGTCCTTCTGGCGCACGTGCACGAGCGCCTCGGGTGTGCGCACGACCTCGGCCGGTGCCGGCAGGGCCTTGCCGTTGCCCGACATGTCGCCGAGCAGCCGTTCGAGCGTCGGAATCAGATCGTTGCCGACCATGCCGGAGACGCCGACGACCATGCGCGGAGGCTTGTACCACTGGCCGATGTAGTCCATGAACGTCTCGCGCGTCGCTGCGCTCACCGTCTCGCGCGTGCCGAGCGTCTCCCAGCCGAGCGGGTTCGATCCGAATACAAGCTCCTCGTACATCGACCCGACATAGTCGCGCGGCGTATCGAAGTACATGTTCATCTCTTCGATGATCACGCCCTTCTCCCGCTCGAGCTCCTCGCTGTCGAACTTCGAGTTGCGCACCATGTCGACGAGCACGTCGAGCGCAACATCCCGTTGCTCGCCCGCGCAGCGGATGTAGTAGCCCGTGTACTCCTTCGAGGTAAATGCGTTGAACTCGCCGCCGATCTTGTCGACTTCCATCGACAGGTCGCGCGCCGTTGGGCGCTTCTCAGTTCCCTTGAAGAACATGTGCTCGGCGAAGTGCGCGATGCCACGGTTCGACGCATCCTCATACCTCGATCCGGATGCGAGCATGATGTAACAGGCAACCGACTGTGCGTGGTCGAGCGGCGCGGTCAGAACGCGCAGTCCATTCGACAGGGTGTGGCGCTGGTAAACGCTCATTTGTTGACGACTCCGTCAAGCCTACGTCTCATGCCGCGAGTCTCCTCCTCTGGTTCTCCGTGAGCGGGACCGACGTGCCCGCCGTGTAGTCGTAGCCGACGAGCACGCTCTTCGCGTCGGCAACAAGCCGATCGCCCGCCCAGATCTGATGCTCGAGGTCGAAGCTCTTGATCCCGATCTTCGAGCACCGGCTGCGCACTTCCACTGCCTCTCCGGCCCGCAACTCTGCCCGGAAGTCGATCTCCACCCGGGCGAGGATGAACGGCTCGAGATCGCCCAGGATCCCGATCCTCGCCTGCTCGAGATACGTGGAGTACACGGCGTTGTTGACGTGGCCCATCGCGTCGCAGTCGCGGAAACGGACGTGCTCGACCTGGATCCAGGGGAACGCTTCGGCCACCGTGCGATGGTATAGAGGGGATATGGCTGGAGAAACACGTCGCGCAGTGCTCGCACAACCCGAGTGGCTGCGGCAGGTGCCGAGCTCGCAGGAGCTCCCGGCAGGCGCGCGTGTCGTCTTCACCGGCTGCGGCACCTCGTTCCATGCGGCGCAGACCGGCGGCTGGGCCGTCGAGGCGCTCGAGGCGGTGATCAAGCCGCCGCTCGCCGACATCATGGTCTGCGTTTCGCACGAGGGTGGGACCCCGCTGACGATGGAAGCCGAGCAGGCCTTCGGCGGCGACGTGTGGCTTGTCACGGGCAACCCGGAGTCGGAGCTTGCAGGTCGCGCCGACGAGGTGATCGTCGCGACGCCGTCGATCGAGCGCTCGTGGTGTCACACGGCGAGCTACACCTGCGCCGTGGCCGCGATCGATGCGCTGAACGGCGAGGAGATCGATTGGCTGCCCGAAGCGGTCGAGCAGGCCCTGCTCCAGGATGTCGAGCCGTTCGAGCAAGCGCGCGTGATCATCACCGGTGCCGGCCGCGACTGGCCGACGGCGCAGGAAGCCGCGCTCAAGCTGCGCGAAGGTGCGTGGGTCGACGCGTCGGCCTATCAGACCGAGGAGTTGCTGCACGGACAGCTCGCCGCGGTCGACGAGCACGTGCGCGCGTTCGTGCTCGAGGGCCAAGGGCGTGCCGAGGAACGCGCGCACGAGGCGGTCGCGCAGCTCGAGAAGCTCGGCTGTGAGGTGACGCTCATCCCGACGCGCCATCCGGTCGTCGACATCGTGCGCTTCCACTTGCTGACGCTCGCCGTCGCAGGCGCACGGGGAATCGATCCCGACCCGATTCGCCGCACGCCCGGCTCGAAATGGGCCGAATCCGCCGGCGAGCCCTACCCGAACGCCTGAAAAACAGGTCGGCTACCCTGCCCCCTCGCTGAAGGGGGAATGAGCATGAGATACGTACTTGCGGTGGCGGTGGCCGCTTCGGCGTTCGGCTCCGTACTGACAGCCGGTGTACTGCCGGCTGATGCCGCGGCGCTAGTCCCGCGGCCGACCTACAAGACCGCTGAAGCAACGGTCTCGTCGCCGTGGATCGTCGTTCACTACACGCGGACCGGTCCGGATCATCCGCGGTTCATGAAGGACGACAACCACAACGGCGTGCCGAACTACATCGAGAAGCTCGCCGCAGCCGCCAACAAGGCATGGCTCTGGTACGCCCACAACGGCTTCAAGGGGCCGCTCCCCGATTCAGCGGGGCCGGATGCGAAGCTCGACCTCTACGTGAAGGCGCTGCCGCCCGGCGTTTTCGGCATCACGTTGCCGACAACGTTCGCGCAAGGTGGTTCGTTCATGGTGATCGACAACCAACTCGACATGGCGCACCTTGCCGTGCACGGCAGCCTGCAGCAGACGACGGCGCACGAGCTCTTTCACGAGTTCCAGCTGTCGTACGTGCCCGACGGGAAGATCCCGCGCTGGGCGGCAGAGGGCAGTGCGCTTGCGATGCAGACCTACGTCTACCCGCAGGTCGTCGACGCAGCGACGTTCTCGTACCTGGACGCGTGGTTGAACCAGCCGTGGCGGTCGCTCTACGACGAAGCAAACGGTTGCTCGCATTGCTACGGCGGCGCCCTCTTCTGGCGGTTTCTCTTCGGGCTCGGAAACCACGTTGTCTCCGAGTACTTCGGCCGTCTGTACGGCTACGAGCTCGCGCACAAGCCGATCCTGCTTGGACTGCAGCCGCTCGACGAGATCTTGCGTAAGCGCACGCACGGTAGCCTGTACAGCGCGTTCGGGCGCTTCTCGTACGACCTGTACCGCTCGGGCTACAAGCCGGCGGCGCGCTACAAGCTGACGGCGTCGTCGGCGATCCTGACGACACCGACGCGGGTCGTGCGCGGGCTCTCGACGCACTACATCCCGATCGTCATGCCTGCGGGCGCGAAGGGGATCGGCGTTGGCGTTGCCGCCGCGAGCGGGCCGAACCCGGAGGTGAAGCTCGTGGTCGGGGGGCCCCAGGGCCGCGTGATCGAAGGCGTCCTGCGCGACAAAGGCCAGCTCCAGTACTTCTTGCCAACGTTCCAAAGCGCGAACGAGCGTGCGCACGTGATGCTGATCGTCACTTCGGGCCGGCAGCTCGGCACCGCGTACAAGTTGGCCTACCAGGCCCTCTAGAGTCGTGAGAGCGCGCTGAGCAGGCGCGCGACTTCGTCCGCAGTGTTGTAGTGGACGATGCCGATGCGGACAGCGCCGTCGTCGAGCCCGAGCCGTTTCATGATCTCGACCGCGTAATAGTTGCCGTGCCACACGGCGAAGCCCTGCTCGCCCAGCCGCGTGGCAGCTTCCTGCGGCGAGACCGATTCGTGCGTGATCGCGAACGTCGGCACACGGCCGTCCATCCCACTGATGCCGTGCAGCCGCCAGGCATCCGGCAGACCGTCAAGGAACTGTTGCCCAAGCTCGCGTTCGTGCTCGAGCACAAAGTCCCATCCGACCTCGTCCTCGAGGTATCCGACCGCGGCGACGAAGCCCGCGAGCAGCTCGTGCGCGAGCGTGCCGGTCTCGTAGCGGTGGCCGATCGGGAACGGGTCGGCCGGGCGCACTTTGTACGGCCGCCACGACTCGAGCAGCTCGCGCTTGCCGAAGGCGAGCCCGAGGTGCGGCCCATAGAACTTGTACGGCGAGCAGACGAGCACGTCGGCGTCGGCGGCCTGCACGTCGATCGGCCCGTGCGGGCCGTAGTGCACCGCGTCGACCCAGGAGAGCGCGCCCGCGTCGTGCGCGAGCGCCGCCACCTCGGCGACCGGCGTGACTGTGCCGACCGAGTTCGCTGCCCACGGATAGGCGACAACGCGCGTGCGGTCGGAGAGCAGTGAGCCGAGGTGCTGGAGGTCGAGCCGGCACTCCTCGTCGACCTCAGCGAACTTCACGACGAAGCCGCGGTCGTGTGCGAGCTCGAGCCACGGCGAGACGTTCCCGTCGTGATCGAGCTTCGTGCAGACGATCTCGTCGCCCTCGCGCCACTCGCGTGACGCGGCCCGGGTGAGCGCGAAGTTCAGGGTGGTCATGTTCGCGCCGAATGCAACTTCGTCGACGGTCGCATTCAGGAAGTCGGCTGCGGTCGAGCGCGCCTTCGTCAGGAGCGCGTCAGTGCGGCGTGACGTGTCGAACGGGCCGTCGGTGTTCGCGTTCGAGTGGCGCAGGTAGTCCACGATTGCGTCGATCACCGAGTCGGGCACCTGCGTGCCGCCCGGCCCGTCGAAGAATGCGAGCGGCTGTTGCAGCGCAGTGAAGCGCGCGCGCACCGCCTCGACGGTCGTCACGACACGTGCCACTCGTACTCCGGCTTCAACGTGAGTGAGGCACCGATGAAGCAGTCGCGCTCTGCCTTGGCGACGAGCTCGTCCACCTCGGTCGCCCGCGGTGTCAGCTGCGCGCTGATGCGCACGCCGATCGCGACGAACCGGTACCGGCCGTCCTCGCCGGACTTCGTGATCGTCCCCTGCGCCTCGCCGGAGGCAGTGACCTCATGTCCCCCGCGGCGTGCGTGGTAGGCGAAGGCGTCGATCGAGCACCGCACGAGCGCAGCCAGGAGCAGGTGGTCAGCCGACCAGCCCTCCGGCGGCACGAACTGGCCGCCGCCCGGGATCGTCATCCGGCCGCCGCTGTCGACGTCGACGGCGTACTCCAGGACTTTTGCCGTTGTGCCCACGCCGCAACGCTACCGAGGTTCGGGGTCCGTCCGGTGCCGGTCCTAGGGTTCGGCCATGAGGCTGAGGCCATTGACCGAAGCAGAGTGCTATGCCCGGATCTACGGCGGGCACGGCGGCGAAGGGGTAAGTGTGGTGCGGGTGCCGCAGCGGCGCGCCAAGCGCGGCGACGCGGGAGAGCATCTGCGTGAGCGCTTCGAGGAGCGGCTGGAGTCGCGCGGTCCCGAGGCGGAGGCCGCGTGACCCGGACCTGCAGGACGTGGACGGCTGCTCGTCGGCCGAACCCGGTGACGGCCGGAAAGCGTCCCGCGCCACCTCTTCCGAGCTCGTGGGTGTGCACGGCGACGTGGACGCAGCGCGTGCCACGCTGTAAGCCGCGTGGCCGAAAGCACAGCTAGCTCCGTCCCCGACGTACTCGCCCCAGGGCTGACCTGCGTCTTCTGCGGGATCAACCCCGGACGCGTCTCTGCGACGGCAGCCGCCCACTTCGCGAACCCGCGCAACGACTTCTGGCGCCTGCTGCACGAGGCAGGTTTCACGCCGCGCCTCTACGACCCGCAGGAGCAGTTCGCGCTGCTCGAGCTCGGGATCGGCGTGACGAATGCGGCGTACCGCACGACGCCCGGCTCGGGCGACCTGCGGCGCGGCGACTTCGACTGCGCGGAGTTCGAGGAGCGCATCGTTGGCGTCGATCCGCATGTCGTCGCGTTCGTCGGCAAAGAGGCGTACCGCGGGCTGTTCGACGAACGGCCTGAGCTCGGGCCGCAGCTGCGCACAATCGGTAGGACAGGCCTCTTCGTGCTTCCATCGACCTCCCCGGCGAACGCCGCGGTGCCTTACGACGAGCGGCTTCGCTGGTTCCGCGCGCTGAATGAGTGGACCGTTCCGGCGCCGCGCAGCGCCGTTCGCGCGCTGGTCGTCGACGCCGACGACCGAGTGCTGCTCGTTCGCTTCGAGAATCCCGCGACGCACGACACGTGGTGGGCAACGCCGGGCGGCGGAATCGAGCAGGGCGAGAGTCATGAGGACACGCTGCGCCGGGAACTCGCAGAGGAGCTTGGCCTGCACGAGTTCGAGCTCGGGCCACTCATCTCGGAGCACGAGCGTGTGTTTCCTTGGGACCGGCGTCTGACCCAGCAGCACAACTCCATCTATCTCGTTCGCGTCGAAGCGCACGAGCCTCGACCGACGATCGATCTTGCCGAGGAGGGAGTGAGCGGCTACCGGTGGTGGGCGCTCGAGGAGCTGGCGCGAACCGACGAACGCCTCACCCCGCCGGGCTTCGTCGAGCTGGTGCGTACGATCCTCAGCGCATGACCGCCGTCCTCGTCACCGTGCATCTGCTCGCCGCCGGCATCTGGTTCGGCGGCTCGACGGCCTTGATCTTCGTTGGCGTGCCCGCGATCCGCATCCTCGACGGTGAGCCACGTGGACGGGCGATGAAGGAGCTCGGCCTGCGCTGGCGCCCGCTCGGCTACGGCGCGCTCGGCGTTGCGGCGATCACAGGCGTCGTGCTGGCCGCGCGCGAGTGGCGGCACGACACGGCGTTCCAGATCGTCTTCTGGACGAAGGTCGTGCTCTTCCTCTGTCTCGTCGTCGCGTCGTACTTCCACAACTTCGTCCTCGGCCCGCGCCTGCAGGCAGAGATCCGCGAGGAGCGCGAGCAGGAGACGAGGCGGACGCTCGTGATCGTCGGCTGGCTCAGCTACTCGCTGACGCTCTCGCTGCCGATCCTTGGCGTCGCCCTCCAGCGCCTCGTCGACTAGTCCCGAACGGACCGAGTGACGTAGAGGTACCTCTACGTCACCACTGGCTAGCCGGGCCAGCGATTGGTGATCGGGGTGCGGCGGTCGCGGCCGAAGGCCTTGGGGCGCAGCTTCACGCCCGGAGGCGCCTGGCGGCGCTTGTACTCGGCGCGGTCGATCATTGCGAGTGCGCGATCGACGACGTCGCTGTCGAAGCCGTCCTGCGACAGCTCCTCGCGCGAGCGGTCGAGCTCGACGTAGGCCTCGAGCACCTTGTCGAGCTTCGGATACGGAGGCAGCGAGTCCTCGTCGAGTTGGTCGGCGCGCAGCTCGGCGCTCGGGGCCCGCTCGATGATCGAGGTTGGGATCAGCTCGCGGCCCGCGCGCTCGTTCAACCACTTCGAGAGCCGGAAGACGTCCGTCTTGTAGACGTCCTTGATCAGCGCGAAGCCGCCGGCGAGGTCGCCGTACAGCGTCGAGTATCCGACCGACAGCTCCGACTTGTTGCCCGTCGCGATCACGAGCCAGCCGAACTTGTTCGAGAGCGCCATCAGCAGCGTGCCGCGAATGCGTGCTTGCAGGTTCTCCTCGGTGAGATCGCTCTCCCGGCCGGTGAATGCCTCCGCAAGCGCCGCGTTGTAGGTCTCGACCATCGGCTCGATTGCGATTTCGCGGAAGTCGACGCCGAGCGACTCAGCGAGCTTCTGCGCATCGCCGCGCGTTGCGTCCGACGAGTAGCGGGACGGCATCGAGACGCCGTGCACCCGCTCGCGACCGAGCGCTTCGACGCACAGCGCCGCGGTCAGCGCCGAGTCGATCCCGCCGGAGAGCCCGAGAACCACGTCGCCGAACCCGTTCTTCGTCACGTAGTCGCGGAGGCCGAGCTCCAGTGCGAGCCGCATCTGCTCCAGGTCGTTGAGCTGCGGTGCGATCCGTGCCGGCTTCGGCGCGGCGAGGTCGAGGTCAACGACGAGCAACTCCTCCTCGAAGCCGGCGGCGCGCGCCAGCACCTCGCCGCTTCCGTCGAGGACGATCGAGTGCCCGTCGAATACGAGCTCGTCCTGGCCTCCGACGGCGTTGCACAGCGCGACGACGCGTTTGTTCGCGACGGCGCAGCGCCGCACGATCTCCTCGCGCTCGATGTCCTTACCGACGTGGAACGGTGACGCTGAGAGGTTTGCGACGAGCTCGGCGCCGAGGCGCCCAAGCCCGAACGCGGGCGAGCCCTCGATCCAGATGTCCTCGCACACCGTCAGCCCGACGCGTACGCCTGCCACGTCGACCAGTAGGTCATTCTCGCCCGGCGCGAAGTAGCGGTCCTCGTCGAAGACGCCGTAGTTCGGGAGGTACCGCTTGCGATAGACGCGACGGATCTCGCCGCGGGCGAGCACGAAGCACGCGTTGAAGAGGTCGGTGTCGAGGTGCGGCGCGCCGACCATCACCGTAATGCCGTGCGCGGCCTTGGCGATGTCTTCGACCGCGCGCTTCGCCGCGCGAATGAACCCCGGGCGGAGGAGCAGGTCTTCCGGCGGGTAGCCCGTGACGACGAGCTCGGGGAACAGGACGAGGTCGGCGTTCTCGCCGCGCGCCCGCTCCATCCATTCCACGACCTTCGCGGCATTGCCGTCGACGTCGCCGACGACGCTATTGATCTGAGCGAGTGCCAGTCTCATCGGTAGTTTTCGCCTCTCGGTCGAAAACTCTACCACGGCGCTCTCGGAGCGCGGCGCGACGCCAGCTGACGTAGATCACGAGCGCCGTCAGGAACACCGCGAAGCTGAGCCAGCCGATGAACGGCGAGTGTCGCTTGTTGCCGATCACGCTGATCACCGCAGCAATGACGAGCGCGCCGATCAGGTACACGCGGAGGACGTTCGCTTTCATGCGTCGGCAGTATCGCCGAGTTAGACCAGTCGAGCCGTTGTGTCGAAACCCGCCGTATCGAGCCGAACCGTCGAGTCGCCTTCGTCTGTGGCGGCGCGGGCCGATTCGGTATCGACCGCGTAACGTGGTTTACGGTGACTGCACCGACCACGACGAGCTCGGGCAGGGTCAAGATGACGAACATGATCAGCTGTCTCTCCGACACACCAGGCGGAATCGAGCGGACGGGGCGGTCGCACGGCGCGGACACCGCCGAGGTGCTCGCCGAGGTCGGGGTGGACGCTGCTGAGCTCGAGCGGTTGCGCGCGGGAGGCGTCGTGTGAGTGTGCCGCCGCTCACCTGGCTGTACGTCCCCGCCGATCGTCCCGACCGCGTCGAGAAGGCAATCGCGTCGCGCGCGCACGCGGTGATCGTCGACCTGGAGGATGCGGTCGCGCCCGAGGCGAAGGACCAGGCGCGCGCGAATCTCGCCGACCTGCTCGGTCAGCGGAGGGTGAAGCCGGTCTATGTGCGCGTCAACGCCGGGAGCGCAGCCGATCTCGAAGCCGTTGCGCAGCTCGAGATCGCCGGCGTGATCGTGCCGAAGGTCGAGCGTCCCGAAGATGTGCCGGCCGACGTGCGCGTGAGCGTGCACGCGCTGATCGAGTCGCCGCTCGGCCTCGAGAACGCGTACGCAATCGCGTCGCACCCCGACGTGCACGGGATCTCACTTGGTGAGGCCGACCTGCGCTCGCAGACGGGTGCGCTCGAAGTAGGTCTGGACTGGGCGCGCGGGCGAATCGTCAACGCGGCCGTGGCGGCGGGGCTGCCACGGCCGCCGCAGTCCGTGTATCCGCACGTGCGCGATCTCGAAGGCCTCGCTCGCTCGTGTCACCGCGGCCGGGCGCTCGGCCACCTCGGGCGCTCGGCGATCCATCCGGACCAGCTGCCCGTGATCGAGGAGGCCTACCTCCCGAAGTCGAACGAAGTCGAGGCCGCGCGCGCGACGATCGCGCAACTCGAAGGCGCGGGGGCGGGAGCGCTCGCGGGCGGCGCGTTCGTCGACGCGGCAATGCTCGGGGCCGCGCAGCAGGTCATCGAGCTCGCCGAGCGGTACGGCACCGCCCGTTAGCCGGTCACACGAGCAGGCGCTGTGCGACGGCCCCTGCGACCGCCGCGTGGCCGTCCGCGTCGAGATGGATGCCGTCGAGATCGCTGTAGGCCGCAATCCCATCGAGGTCGATCAGCTCGCAACCGAGCTCCCGGCACATCTCCGCGAACCACCTACCGAGTTGTCGTGACTTGGCGCCCGCGTTCGCGAACGAGCCGTCCGGGTCGAGCTGTCCGAACGGCGGCGGGCAGACGACATGCACGGCGGGCGCGCCGCCGTTTGGGCCCGCTTCACTCGTCCGCACGACCTTCACGAGCCGGCCGACGGCGCCCGCGACGGTCTCCGCAGGCAACGAGTAGCGGTCGCCGACGTCGTTCGTCCCAAGGTAGATGACGACCACGTCGAGCGGCATGTGGGAGTTGAGGCACGGCAAGAGATACGTCAGCCCGTTCCGCCCGTCGGCAACGGGGCTGTCCAGCGTCGCGGTCCGTCCGTTCAGGCCTTCGGCGATCACCTCCCAGCCGTCGCCGAGCGCCTCGCCGAGCCGGCGGGGCCAGCGGATCTCGGCCGAGAAGCGCTCACCATCGCTCCCCGGTACGTAGCCCCACGTGTTCGAGTCACCGAAGCAGAGCACCGTCCTCATCAGCGCTGGACGCGGATGGCGTTCAGGTCGTTCGCGCGCACGTCGTCGATCCGCGCCAGGAGGTCGTCGATGTCGTCGTGCTCGGCGTGCAGGTAGCGACCGGCGAGCTGGTCGTACTTCCCGCTCGCCAGCTTGCGAACGAGCTCGGGCGCAAGCTCGGGCGGCGTCCACGGTGCATCGTCGGGAAACGACGCCGTCATGTCGGTACGCACGAGCCCCGGCGAGATGAGGAAGACGGGGACGCGCCCCTCCAGCTCGTTGTTCAGCGTCTCGGCGTAGCGGCCGACCGCCGCCTTCGACGAGGTGTACGAGGTGTTCGCGGCGCCGGGCAGGTACGAGGCGCCGCTGCCGGTGATCAGAATCCGGCCCGCGCCGCGCTCGAGCATCCCCGGAATGACGGCGCTGCAGCACAGATTCACGCCGAGCACGTTCACCTCGAAGGTTCGCCACCACTCGGCCGGGTCGAGCTCCCACGTGGGGCCGTCTTGATTTCCGGTGCCCGCGTTCGCAACGAGTAGTTCGACCGGGCCTGCCTCGGCGGCGGCCCGCTCGACCGATTCGCGTGACGTGACGTCCAGTTCGAGGGCGCGTCCGCCGATCTCGCGTGCGACCGCTTCGACCTGATCGAGCGAGTGCGCGGCGACAACGACACTCCAGCCGTCGGCAGCGAGCGCCCGGGCGACGTTCGCACCGATTCCGCGTCCGCCGCCGGTAACAAGTGCAATGCGTTCACTCATCCGCGGAACCCTACGCGTTTGGTAACTTAGCGCGCACTAACTTAGAGAAGGAGTGCGCATGCTCGCGCGGTTCGTAACGCCGGAGAACAAGAAGTGGTGGACGCTCGCCGCCGTGTCGGTCGGGCTGTTCATGATCATGCTCGACAACACGGTGGTGAACGTCGCGCTGCCCTCGATGCGCAGTTCACTGCATATGTCCTTGTCGGAGCTCGAGTGGGTGGTCGCCGGCTACGCGCTCACGTTTGCCGCGTTCATGCTGGTCGGCGGCAAGCTGGCCGACTTCATGGGTCGCCGACTGATCTTCATGGTCGGCCTCGCGGTGTTCACCGGCGCGAGCCTCGCCTGCGGTCTTGCGCCGAACGGTGGCTTCCTGATCGGCGCGCGCATCGTGCAAGGCCTTGGCGGCGCCCTCATGAACCCGGCGACGCTTTCGATCATCGCCGCGACGTTCGCGCCGCGCGAGCGCGGGCG
>JANMWB010000103.1:0-7234 GCA_031393705.1 Thermoleophilia bacterium
CACGAAGCCGACGACCGCGTGCTTCGTCAGCGAGTAGATCGAGTCGAGCGGCATCCCGACGAGACCGGCGAGTGATGCTGTCGCGATGATCGTGCCGCCGTCCATCACCTGCGCGAGCCGGCGCACGCCGAAGACGACACCGTCGACGTTGACGGCGACGGCACGTCGATAGTCCTCGGTGCTGAGCTTCGTGAGGTCGATCTCCGCGGTGAGGATTCCGGCGTTGAGGACGGCGAGGTCGACCGCTTCGACGCGCTCCCATGCCGCGGGGTCCGTGACGTCGAAGCCATTCACAAGATCGAGCGACTCCACCTCGTAGCCCTCGCGCTCGAGGCGCGCGCGCATCGCACGGCCGAGCCCGCCCTCGCCCCCGGTAATCACTGCCTTCAAAACAACACCCTTTTCATGGTTCGAGCACGACCTTGCCGACGTGCTTGCGTGCCTCGATCAGCGCGTGCGCGCCGTCGGCGTCACCGAGCGGGAACGTCGCGCCGACGAGCGGGTCGATCTCACCGCGCGCCCACATCGCGAGCAACTCCTCGGCGCGCTCGCGCACATAGTCGGGCCGCAGTTTCATCAGCCGTCCGAGGTAGAAACCGAACACCGACGCGTTGCGACCGACGAGCCACTGCACGCTCGGGTCCTGCCACAACCCTCCCGCGAATCCGATCGCGACGATCGTTCCGAGCGGGTTGAGCAACGGCAGCGAACGCGTAAAGACGTCACCGCCTACTGGATCGATCACGATGTCGACACGCAGCTCGTCGATCTCGTCGTAGCCGAGAGCGTCGTCGGCGCCGGCGTCACGCGCAACGGCACGCTTCTCGTCCGAGCTCGCGGTGGCGACTACATGGGCACCGAGACGCTTCGCGATCTGGATCGCGGCCGACCCCACCCCGCCCGAGCCGGCGTGCACCAGCACGCTCTCTGCTTTCTGCAGGTGCACGAGCGGGATGTACGCCGTCAAGTACGTCGTCAGGAACGACGCGCCCGCTGCGTAGGACGCGTTGTCGGGCAGCGGGAACGTCCACTGCGGATCGACCTCCACCCGTTCGGCATAGCCCCCGGCCGCACGCGGCAGCGCGAGCACGCGCTTGCCATCGAGATCACCCGCTACCTCGTTGCCGAGCACATGCGGCAGCTCTGGCATCTGCGGGTACATCCCGCGGCGCATCAGGATGTCGGCGAAGTTGACGCCGGCGGCGCGCACGTCGACGACGCTTCCACCGTCGGGCTCCGGCACATCCTCGAGCGCCAGTGGCCCTCCCACCTCGCGCAATACGACCGCTCTCATCTACCGGTCCAGTTGGCCTGCCGCTTCTCGAGGAACGCGGCGACGCCCTCCTGTCCGTCCTCGGAGTTGAGGCACGCGGCGAACGCGTGCACCTCGCGCTCGTCGCTCCTCGCATCGCGCGTGTCGTGCAGCAGACCCTTGATCTGCCGAAGCGCGTGCGGGCTCTGCTTGTCGAGCGGCTCGACGTACTGGGCGATGCCCGCCTCGAGATCGTCGACGACGAACTCGACGAGGCCCCACGCCTCCGCGGTCTCGGCGGAAATCCGTTCGCCGGACATGACGAGCCACGCGGCACGTCCGCGTGAGATCAACCGCGGCGCGCGTTGCGTGCCGCCGCCTCCCGGTAGCAGCCCGAGGTTCACCTCGGGGAAGCCGAGCTGGGCGTCGCGGGTCGCGATGCGGAAGTCGCACGCGAGCGCTATCTCGAGCCCGCCGCCGAGGCAGTAGCCGTGGATCGCAGCGACGACGGGAACCGGCGCCGCCTCGATCAGATCGGCGACGGGCTGGATCCCGGCGGGCCGTTCGCCCTCCGCCGCGCCGCCGACGAAACCGGTGATGTCAGCGCCGGCGGAGAACGCGCGGTCGCCCTGGCCGCGCAGCACGACCGCGTTCACATCGGCCGACAGGTTCTCGAACGTGTTCCACAACGTCTCGATGATCCCCGCGTTGACGGCGTTGACCGGCGGGTTGTCGAGCCAAACGGTCTCGATCACTTCGACGTCACCGCCGCAGGCTGTGGATCGGAAGGCTGCCCCGCGAACATGTCGCGCAGCTCCGTCTTGCGGAACTTGCCGACGCTCGTCTTCGGGATCTCGGCGATGAACTCGTAGCGGTCGGGCAGCCACCACTTCGCGAAGTTCGGCTCGAGGAACGCACGCAGATCCTCTGCAGTCGCCGTGTGACCCTCGCGGAGCACAACCGCTGCGAGGGGGCGCTCGTCCCACTTCGCGTCGGGCACCGCGATCACGGCGGCCTCGGCGATCGCCGGATGCGCCATCAGTGCGTTCTCGAGCTCAACCGACGAGATCCACTCGCCGCCCGACTTGATCACGTCCTTCGAGCGGTCCTTGATCATGATGAAGCCGCGCGGGTGCATCGAGACGACGTCGCCGGTCTTGAACCAGCCGTCGTCCGTCCACCGTTCTGCCTGCTCGGGGGTGTCGTAGTAACCGGCGGCCACCCAGGGGCCGCGAACTTCGAGCTCGCCCATCGAGTCGCCGTCCCAGGGCAAGATGTTGCCGTCGAGGTCGCGGTTGCGCAGCTCGACGAGCGGGAGCGGCCGCCCCTGCATTGCGATGTAGTCGAACTGCGTGTCGGCGTCCGCGTTTCCGAGCTCGCCCGGCAGCTGCGACGTGGACGCGACCGGCGACGTCTCGGTCATCCCCCAGCCGTGCACGACATTCATGCCGTGGCGTTCCTTGAAGCCGGCAATCATCGAGCGCGGCGCCGCGGAGCCGCCGACGAGCATGCCCTTCATCGCGGAGAGATCCCACTTGCCGGGATTCGCGTCGAGCATCCCGAGAATGCCAAGCCAGATCGTCGGCACGCCTGCCGTCCACGTGACGCGCTCCTGCACGAACGCTTCGAGCAGGCTCTCCGGATCGAGATGCTGGCCCGGGTAGACGAGCTTCGCGCCGATCATCGTCGCGAGGTACGGGTAGCCCCACGCGTTCGCGTGGAACATCGGCACGACCGGCAGGATCGAGTCCGACTCGGAGATGCCGAGCCCCATCGGGTTGCCGGCGGCGACGCCGAGTGTGTGCAGCATCGTCGAGCGGTGCGAATAGAGAACGCCCTTCGGCATCCCGGTCGTGCCGCTCGTGTAGCACATGGCCGCTGCTTCGTTCTCGTCGAGCTCGGGGTCGCGCCAGTCGTCAGGGTTCGCCGAGGCGAGCAGGTCTTCGTACGAGTCTTCGACCACCAGCACGTGTTCGATCGGTGTGCGGTCGAGGAACAGCTCGAGCAGCGGCATCAGGCTGCGGTCGACAATCACCGCCTTGTCCTGCGCGTGCGTCGCGATGTACGCAAGGTCGTTCGGGTGCAGGCGGAGGTTCAGCGTGTGCAGGACGAAACCGCCACACGGAATGCCGAGGTACGCCTCGTGGTGCTGATAGTGGTTCCAGCAGAGCGTCGCAACACGGTCGCCGCGCTTCAGGCCGAGGTTCTGCAGGCCGACTCCAAGCGCACGGGCGCGCCGACAGCTCTCCGCAAAGGTCATGCGATGGAAGCTCTTGTCGGGCAGGCGTGTGACGATCTCCTTCGCACCGTTGTAGGACTCGGCGCGGCGCAAGAGCGTCGGCAACGTCAGCTGGTAATCCATCATCAGCCCGTTCACTGCAGCTCTCCCTTCGACATTGCTTGCCGCTTCTCGAGATCCTCGGGGTTGACGAGCTGGCCGTCGCGCTCGATATAGCCGCCCTTGCCGCCGACGATGAACATCACGAGGTCACCATCGGTTCGATTGCTCACGCTGCGATGCGTGGTCGACTCGACGTGCACGAGGCCGCCCTCGCCCACTTCGATCTCGTTGCCGTCGACGATGAACGTCGCGGTCCCGCGATGGACGAAGTACAGCTCGTCCTGCTCGTCGTGATAGTGCGCCGGCCCGTCGAAGCCCGGGGGAAAGACCTGTGCATTGACCCCGAACGCCGTGACACCGAGCGGCGTGCGGATCTTGCGAAAGCCGTAGCCTTCGCCGAGCTCATCGAGTGAACTGACCTGATATCCCATGGCGTGATCCTAGGCCGTAGTTCACCGCCCTGTCACTAGAAGCCATGGCTTTCTTGTGAAGCGCACTTCTCGGTGGCTGCCACCGGCCAGGGCGCTTGGAGCCATGGCCGCTCGGACGGAAGCGGGAGTCACGAACCGAAGAGAAACCGTGCGAGCAGCTTGTCGCGCAGCCGGTCCGGCAGCCGCTCCACCCGCGCGCGGCGCTTCGCATCGGGTCCGACGATGTAGCGCGTCTTCGGCTTCGAGGAGGTCAGCGCATGCTCGACCGCCTTCGCGACGGCCAGGGCCGGGACCGCCTTGCCCGCGCGCTCGGCTGCGAGCCGACGGAACTTCTCGACCCGCGCGCCATAGAGCTCCGCGGCCTCGGCCGGAAACTCGTCGACGGTGCGCTGCGGCTTCGTCCAGATCGGCGTCGCGATCGTTCCCGGTTGGACGATCGCCACGTGCATCCCGAAGGGCGCCAGCTCGACGCGCAGCGCATCCGCCATCGCCTCGAGCGCGAACTTCGACATCGCATACGCGCCGAGGAACGGCAATGCCGACGTGCCGGCTATCGACCCCATTAGGACGACCCGGCCCTGTGAACGGCGCAGCGCCGGCAGAAATGCCTGCAGCACCCGCAGCTGGCCGACGACGTTCACGTCGAACTGGCGCGTCAGCTCCTCCGGCGGCAGGAACTCGAGCGGCGCTGCGATCGCGATCCCGGCGTTGTCGACGAGCGCGTCGAGCTCGTCGATCCGCGCTGCAGCATGGCGAATTCCCTCCGCATCGGTGACGTCGAAGACGACCTCGATCGTCCCTTCCGGTGCCTCTCCGGCATGTCGCACCGAGGCGAAGACCTCCCAACTGCGCTCGCGCAGCAACTCGGCCGTCGCGCGGCCGATCCCGGTAGAAGCGCCCGTTACGAGGACCCTCGGCCGAATAGCCATAACCGCCCCCGCGGATGGTGGCCCAGACACGTCGCCAGGCGTCACGCTCGGCCTTGACCGTACGCCCTGTATGCACTGCGGCCGATCGCGCCACCTGGCTTGGTCTGGGCCATCCCCGCGACCACGCCTATGGCTATCCGGCCAAGAGCGATTGCGCGATCTCCGCGCGATGCTCGCGCCCGTACCCGAGCGCGCCTTCGAGCCACAGTGCGCGCTTGTAGTACCGGTGCAGCGGGTGCTCCCAGGTGAAGCCGACGCCGCCGTGGGCTTGGATCGACTTCTCGCACGCGAGGACGGCAGCCTCGGACGCCTGCGACTTCGCCGCCGCGACCGCCAGGTCGGCCTGCTCGTCGTTCTCGGCAACCGACCACGCGGCCCAGTACGCGAGCGAGCGCGACAACTCGACGGCAACGTACGCGTCGACGAGCGAGTGCGAGATCGCCTGGTACGTGCCGATCTTCTTGCCGAACTGTTCACGGCCACTCACGTAGGCGAGCGCCAGCTCCGTCACCTTCGAGCCGATGCCGATCGACTCGAGCGCGAGCGCGGCGAGCAGCCGGCGGCGCACGTCGTCCCAGTTCCCTTCGGCCGGCTCCGTGCCGTTGCGCGAGAGCTTCCCGAGGTGGAGAGACTCGTCGACCGTCGCAAGCGTCTCGCCGGTCGCGCCGGCGCCCTGCATGTCGGCGGTCAGCACGCGCGTCACCTGGTCGAGGTGCGGGACGAAGCCGTCGATCTCGATCGACCAGACCTCGTCACCCGGCTGTCCCGCGACCTCGTTGAGCACGTACGGCCCGTCGTAGAGCGCGCGGCCGAGCTCCTCGAAGATCACCGCTGCGTCGAGGAACGTGAAGTCGTCGCTCTTGAGAATCCCGACCCAACCGAGCTCGGCGAGCTGTTCCATCGACGGCGACGGATTCGCCTCGAGGAACGCGCGCGCTTCGCGGCGTAGGTCGTCCTGTTCGCTGCTGAACGAGAAATCCATTACCTGCTCCTTGGCAATCCGAGCACACGCTCACCGATGATGTTGCGCAGGATCTCGCTCGTGCCAGCCTCGATCGTGTTGCCGCGCGAGCGGAGCTGCTGGTACTGCCAGTAGCCGTCCGCGTAGCCGCCACCGTTTGTCAGCTGCGCGTGCGAGCCGAGGATCTCGAGCGCGAGCTTCGTCAGGCGCTGGTTGTTCTCCGACCAGACGAGCTTCGACGCCGAGCCCTCCGGACCGGGGACACCCGTCTTCTGCAGCGCGGTCAGCGAGCGGTAGTTCGTGTACTTGAGCGCCTGCAGCTCGATCCACTCGCGCGCGATCCGGTCGAGCAGGACCGCGTCGGTCACCTTGCGCTCCTTGGCGAGCGCGATCAGCTTGCGTACCGCGACGTCGAGCGTCGCCGACAGCGCAAACCCGAGCGTGCCGCGTTCGTGCAGCAGCGTCGTCATCGCGACCTGCCAGCCGTCGCCGACGGCGCCGAGGATGTTTTCCTTCGGCACCTTCACATCGGTGAAGAAGATCTCATTGAACTCCGGGTGCCCGGTGATCTGTACGAGCGGCCGCACCTCGACGCCGGGCGCGTGCATATCGATGATCACGTATGTCAGGTTCTTGTAGCGCGGCGCGTCGGGATCGCCGAGCCCAACGAGGATGCAGAAGTCGGCGATGTGCGCGAATGACGACCAGACCTTCTGTCCGTTGACGAGGAAGTGGTCGCCCTTGTCCTCGATGCGCGTCCGCGAGGCGGCGAGGTCGCTGCCGGCGTCGGGCTCGGAGAAGCCCTGGCACCAGATCTCGTCGGCCATCAGGATCTTCGAGAGGTAGCGCTCCTTCTGGTCATCGGTGCCCCAGGCCATGATCGTCGGGCCGGCCATGCCGAGCCCGATCACGCCGAGGTGCGACGGCGCCTCGGCGCGCGCAAGCTCCTCGAGGAAGATCGCCTGGTGGCTGTACGGCGCCCCGGCGCCGCCGTACTCCTTGGGCCACGTCAGGCCTGCGTAGCCGGCCTCGCCGAGTTTGCGACTCCAGTCGCGGTCCGCGTCCTCGAAGCGGCGGGCACCCCGCTTCGCCGAGCCGTCCGGGAGGTTGGCGGCGATGAAATCGCGCACCTCCTGCCGGAAGGCCGCCTCGTCTGTGGTGTCACGCAGCTCCATGTGACGATCCTAACCCTCTAGCGCCCTTTCGCCGCGTCGCCACGCAGCGTCATACAGGTCGAGGTCGCGTAGGCGACCAGCGCGCCTGACTCGTCGGTGACACGCCCCTCGACGAGACCGATCGTCCGGCCCGCCTTGATCACCG
>JANMWB010000132.1:0-9677 GCA_031393705.1 Thermoleophilia bacterium
TCCGGCGACGTCCTGTACGACGGCGTTTCCTTCAAGGTCGAACGCAAGGACCGGCTCGCGCTCGCGGGGCCGAACGGCGCCGGGAAGACGACGCTGCTCCGCCAATTGGCGGGGCAGGTCTCGATTGACGGCGGCGAGCTGGCCCTGCAGAAGGGGACGCGGATCGCGCTTCACGACCAGCGCCCGCCGGCGCTAAGCCCGCGGCCGTTGCGCGAATACGTGCTGTCGGGGACGGCCGACCTCGCGGCCGTCGAGGAGGAGCTGCGCAGGCTCGAGAACGCGATGGCGGCCGGCGACCACGAGCCCGCGACGATGAGGCGCTACTCGGAAGCGCAGGCGAGGCTCGAGCACGCAGGTGGCTACGACTGGCGCGACCGCGCGGCGGCCGTCGTCCGCGGCCTCGGCTTCACGGACGCAGACCTCGACCGGCCGCTCTCGACCTTCTCGGGCGGCGAACTGACGCGCGCCTCGCTCGCACGCGCGCTCGCGTCGCAGCCCGATCTCTTGCTCCTCGACGAGCCGACCAACCACCTCGACATCGAGTCGCTCGAGTGGCTCGAGGCGATGTTGAAGACGCTCGACGCAGCCGTGATCCTCGTCGCGCACGACCGCTGGTTCCTCGAAGCCGTGACGACCGCGGTGCTCGAGCTCGAAGGCGGCAAGTCCGTCTACTTCCCGGGCGCGTGGCACGTGTGGCGCCGCGAAGCGGCGGCGCGCGCGATCCACCAGGCGAAGACGGCGATCAAGCAAGCGGAGCAGATCGAGCGGCTCGAACGTTTCGTTGAGCGCTTCCGCTACAAGGCAAGCAAGGCGCGGCAGGCGCAGATGAAGATCAAGCAGATCAAGAAGCTCGAAGCGGTGCGCGTCTACAAGCCGGAGGAGCGCAAGCGGGGCCTCGGCTTCGAGTTCCTGAAGCCTGCGCGCTCGGGACGCGACGTCGCTGTCGTCGATGACCTCTCGTTGCGCGCGGGCGACAAGGAATTGCTGCAGCACACCTCGTTCGCAATCGAGCGCGGCGAGCACGTTGCGCTGGTCGGGCCGAACGGCTCCGGCAAGACGACGCTGCTCGAGACGCTGCTCGGCCTGCGCGAGCCGGCGGGCGGCAAGCTACGCCTCGGTCACGGCGTGGAGGCCGCCTATTTCTCGCAGCACGAGGCGGAGCTCGACGAGCGCGGCTCGGTGCTCGACGCGGCGATGTCCGGTACCGGCCTCAAACGGCCAGAAGCGCAGAACCTGCTCGGGCGGTTTCTCTTCTCCGGCTGGGACGAGCACGAAAAACGCGTCGCGGTGCTCTCGGGCGGTGAGCGCAGGCGACTGGCGCTCGCGATCGCCGTCGCCTCGGGTGCGAACTTCCTGGTGCTCGACGAACCGACGAACCACCTCGACCTCGAATCCCGCGAGGCGCTCGAGGCCGCACTCGAGGCGTTCCCCGGAACGGTGCTGCTCGTCTCACACGACCGCGCGCTGCTCGACGCAGTCGCGGACCGGATGCTCGCGGTCGAAGACCAGGTGATCGCGTCGTATCCCGGCGGCTGGGCCGACTACGCGCGAGCTCAGGAAGCGGGAGCCGCGCCGCCTCCGCCGCCTCCGAAGGAGAAGCGCGAGAAGCCGAAGCGGCCCACCAAGGCGAAGCCGTCCGCACTCGAGCTCGTCGAGGGAGAGGTCGAACGCGCGGAGGGACGCGTCGCCGACCTGGAGCAGAGGCTCGCGGCGGACTGGGGTGACGTTGATCTGCTCGCCTCGCACAAGGCGGCACGCGAAGACCTGGAAGCGCTCTTGAAGCGGTGGGAGTCGCTGTTCGCGGAGCTGCAGGGATGAGCGCGCCGCGGCTGACCGATGGGCGCGTCGTCGTGCGTGCCCTGGAGGAGAAAGACCTCGACCGGTATCTCGGCGCATTCGCCGAGGGCGAGCCCTTGCTCAACCTCGTCGGCTTCGAAAAGCCCCCAGATCGTGAGGCCGCCGAGCGCTGGTTCGCAGAGAACTGGGTCGACCCGCCCGAGCTCAGCGTGTGGGAGTTTGCGATCGCAGACGCCGAGTCGGACGAGTTTCTCGGGACGATGATGTTCCATTCCCTGAACTGGCGCCACAGACGTGCCGAGATCGGCGCGTGGATCGCCGAACACGCACGGGATCGAGGAGTCGGCTCGGCCGCGTTCCAGTTGCTGCTCGACTGGGCCTTCGACGACCTCGGCCTGGAGCGGATCGAGATCACCGCGCTTCCCGAGAACGAGAACGTCCCGCACATCGTCGAGTCGTTCGGCTTCACCTACGAGGGAACCATGCGCAAGCGGAACTTCGAACGCGGCCGTCGCGTCGACCTCCTCCTCTGGGGACTACTCAAGGACGAGCGGCGACGGCCCGGATCGACGACTCCGTGATCGGGTCGAGGACGAGGATCGCCTCGTCGGCGCCTGCTTCGGCCAGCCCGCGGAGGTGAGCCGCGAGGTCGGCGGCCGGAACCGCGGGCACGTCGCGCGGGCGCTCGCCCGTGCCGCCGTCCACCTCGACGAGCACGCAGGCGCTCCGCTCGATCTGGGACGGGTCACGGCCGGCGCGCTCTGCCGCTGCTGAGATCTCGGCGTTGTGGCGCGCGAAGCCTTCCACGGTGTTGCCGTAGTGCGTGAACCACGTGTTCCATGCATCGACGTGCGGCAACGTAATCGAGAGCATGCGCGGTGCGTTCGCGCCAATCATCAGCTTCGGTGCGCGCGCGAGCGGCGGCAGCAGCACGGCGTCTTGCACCGAGTGGAAACGGCCGTCGTAGGTCACGCGCTCGCCGGCGAGCAGGCGGCGGATGATCGTGAACGCCTCCTCGAAGCGCGAGACGCGGTGGTCGAGCGGGAAGCCGAAGGCGCGGAACTCTTCTTCGTTCCAGCCGGACCCGAGCGCGGCGACGAGCCGGCCGCCGCTCAGCTCGTGGACCGCCGCAGCCTGGCGCGCGAGGATGCCCGGAGGGTGGAACGCCGTGCAGGCGACAAGCGGCCCAAGTTCGACGCGGGACGTGATCCCGGCGAGCCACGCGAGCGTCGTCCAACAGTCCCACGGCCCGCGCTCGCCACGATCGTCGCCGCGGTAGAGCAGGTGGTCGCCGACCCAGAGCGAGTCGAAGCCGCACTCCTCTGCTGCGCGCGCCATTGCGGCGAGCTCGTCGCGCCGCACGACGCGCTCCACCTCCGGCAGTTGGACGCCGACCTTCATTTCAGGCCCAGAACGCGTCGAACGCCGGGAAGTCGAGCGGTACCGCGGTCACGTCTGCGATCTGGTCGTTGCGAATCTCGCAGAAAAGCGCCTGGTCGATGTCGAGCGTGCGTCCTTCGCGCTCACCGCGCGCGCGGTAGACGGCGACTGCGCGCTCGTCGTCGGCGACGACGTACTTCAACTCGGTGCGATACGTGCCGCCGGAGAGGACGAGCGTCTGGCGGAGGAACTGCAACGTCGCGTCACGGCCGACGTACTCGCCGCTCATCGCGTTCGTCCCCGGGACGCGCCAAACGATGTCGTCCGCGAGCGAGCGTGCGACGACGAGCGCGTCGCGGCCGAAGGCGCTGAACGCCCGCTCGAGCAGCTCTGCGTTCGGATGGCTCAACGGCTCAAGTCTCTAGGGGCGCGAGCGTCAGCGCGTACGCCTCGAGCTGCGAGTGGTAGAGCTCCGCGAGCTCGCGGTGCCCCGACCAGACGAGCGCCTGTCCGGTCGTGTGGATCTTGTTCGCGAGCGCCATGCCTTTGTCGTAGTCGACGCCGGGAATTGTCTGCGCGAGCGCGAACGCGACACCTTCGAACGTGTTGTGGTCGTCGTTGAGCACGATCACGCGCCACGCGTCGCCGGTGCCCGAACCGCTCGTGCGGCGCGGCCTGACCTTCGGCGGTGTCAGCGTGTGCGTCATCAGGGATCGAGGGTAGCGACGACCGCTTCGGCGATCACCTTCAGCGGCCGCCCGGAGACCTGGCTCGCCTTTCGCAGCCGGGCGAATGCGTCTGCCTCCGACAGCCCTTCCTTGTCCATCAGAAGCCCCTTCGCGCGCTCGATCGCCTTGCGCGCAGCCAGTGCGTCGGCGAGCGACTCCGCTTCCTCGCGAACGGCGGCCAGTTCCTCGTGTCGTGCTCGTGCCGTCGCGATCGCGGGAACGAGGTCCTGCTCGCGGAACGGCTTGACGAGGTAGCCGAAGACGCCGGCCTCGACGGCGCGGCTCACGAGCTCCTCCTGCCCGTACGCCGTGAGCATCACGATCGGGATCGGCCGTTCCTCAAGGATCCGCGTCGCGGCTTCGATGCCATCGTGCTTCGGCATCTTCACGTCCATGATCGCAAGCTCGGGGTCGTGCTCGCGCGCGAGTGCGACCGCCTCTTCTCCGTCGCGCGCCTCGGCAACGATCTCGTGCCCGGACCGCTCGAGGATGTCCCGCAAGTCGAGCCGGATGATCGTTTCATCTTCTGCAATGAGGATCCTCACGGTCCGTAGAATCGCACGATGTTGCAAATCAATGATGAAGCAGTAGAGGCACTTCGCCAGATCGGCGATCTCCGGATCCGCGGAATCGAGTCCGACGGCGAGGTCGAGTTGGAAATCGAAGAGGCCGCCGAGCCTGCCGCGGGCGACCAGTTGGTCGAGCGCGACGGCGTCAAGGTGTACCTCGATCCGGTGGCGGCAAGCGCCCTCGATGACCAGGTGCTGGGCATCCACGGGCACGACGACCACTTCCACTTCAGCTTCGACGACCAAGAGCCGGCCTAGGCCGTTCCGGCGATCTGAAACGAAACGCTCGAATCTGGTTCGGCTGACACCGAATCAGGTTCGGGGCTTTACGGTCGGTGGAAGCTCACCGACCCCTTTTCCGTCCACCAGGTCATCACGTCGACCGCGAGCCGGCCCGCCTTGACCGCCGGGTCGCGGTTCGCGAGCTCGCGCGCCTCGTCGACGCTCGTCGCGTAGATGCACAAGCCGCGGAGCGACTCGTCGGGCTGGTCCGAGAACGGGCCGGCCGCGACGAGCTTGCCTGTTTCCCCCATCGCGGCGAGATGCGCGAGGTGCTGCTCCTGGAGGCGCTCGAGCTCGTCGTCAGGCAACGCCGGCGCGTCTGCCGGGCGACGGAGCAGGACGAACGCGTACGACGCGAAGTCCATCTAGCCGCGCGCGTCCTTCTGATCAAGCGTCTGCGCCAGCATCCAGGACGTGCCATCGGGGTCGTAGAACGTCGAAAGGCGAACCATCCCCGGGATCTCGTGCCAGTCCTCGACATTCACTCCGTGCTCACGCAGGTGAGCGATCGCCGCGTCGATGTCGCGCACGCCGAACGTCGGGGTGACATTGCCGGGCGTGACGGTCTCGGTCTGGCCGACGCCGATGTTGAAGCCAAACGGCGTCTTCAGCTCGCACCACCCGTACTCCTTCAGCTCGTAGACGACGGGGAAGTCGAGCACGTCGCGATACCACGCGACGGAGCGGTCGTAGTCGCTGACGCCGACCGAGATGACGCAGTTGTCGGTGTTGTATTGGATCGTCATGTGCTGTTTGTATACTAACTATTCTTCTGTGTCAACCGACGAACTGATCGAGCTTTTTCATCACCGCTGGGCGGCGCCCGCGCTCGCGCTCCTCGGCGAGCGCGGTGGTGCGCGCTTCGTCGAGCTGCAGCGCCGCCTCGACGTCGGACGCGAGTCGCTCCGGCGCGCGCTGGACGCCTTGATCGGTAGCGGCCTCGTGCGTCGCAACGAGGGCTACGGACATCCGCTCCGGCCCGAGTACGTGTTGACGGCGAAGGGACGACGCGTTGCGCGAATCGCGACCGGAATCGTCGCGGTCGGCGATGCCGATGCGCTTCTCCGTAAGTGGTCGGTCCCCGTCCTCGCCGAACTGGGCGCCGAGCGCCGCTTCACCGAGCTGCGCGGTGGCCTGACCGGCATTACGCCGCGCGCGCTCGCACTCGCGCTCCAGGACCTCGAGGCCGCCGGCTACCTCGACCGCGAAGTGCGCGACACGCGCCCGCCGTCGACCGTCTACCGGCCGACCGCGCGTGGCCGCCTCGTCCAGCGGGCTCTTTAGGCCGGGAAGACGACCTCGGCGCGGGTGCCCGGGCCCGACTGCATTTCGAGTGTGCCGCGCAGCTCATCGCGGACGAGCGCATGCACGATCGAAAGCCCGGTTCCGGTCGGCGCCTCGTCACCGAGGCCGGCACCGTCATCGGCGATCGCGAGCACGACGTCACCGTTGCGCCGGCTGAGCTCGACCCGAACGCGGTCGCCGCCGTGCTCGAGTGCGTTCTGCAACAGCTCTGCGAACACGAGCGCAAGCGCCGTCGCGCGTGCACCCTGGAGCGACACCGGCTCGAGCTCAGCGGTCACGTCCTTGCCACCGCCTACGCCCTGCACGAGCATCGCGCGCAACCGGTCGATCAAATCGGCGAGCTCGACGTCCTCGTCGCGTCGCTCGGTCAGTAGCTCGTGCACGGCTGCGATCGCGAGGATGCGGTTCACGGAGTGCTCGAGCGCCTCGCGCGGATCGATGTTGTCGGACGACCGCGCCTGCAGCCGCAACAGCGACGCGACCGTCTGCAGGTTGTTCTTGACGCGATGGTGGATCTCTTGCGCGAGGACGCCGCGCATCACAGCGCGTCCGTGCTCGAGCGCCACCGCCGCGTGCGTCGCGATCGAAGCGAGCAGCTCGCGGTCCGCGTCCTTGAACGGTGTCGACCGGTCTGCGACAAGCTCGCCGATCGTCCGCCCGCGCCAGCGCAGCGGCTGACGGATCGCATATTCGTCGGCGACGCCCTCCGGCCACGCAATGTTCCCGTCTTCGAGGACGAGCGCCGCGCCCGTCGCGTGCAGCGAATCCATTGTCGTCTTGACGATCGCCTCGAGCGACTCCTCAAGGTAGAGCGACTCCGACACGGCTTCGGAGATGCGCGCGAGCGCCTCCAGCTCGTGCACGCGCCGCTGGGCCTCGGAGTAGAGCTTCGCGTGCTCGATCGACTGCGCGACCTGGGCCGCGATCGCGAGCAGCAGGTCGACCTCGTCCGTCGAGAACTCGCGCGGCTCGCGCGTCCGCGCGTTGAGCGCACCTTCGAGTGTGCCGTCACGGGTGAGGATCGGCACGGCGAGGATCGACTGGTACTCGTCCTCCGGCAAGTTCGGGAAGTTCTTGAAGCGCGGATCGAGGTGCGCTTGCGAGGCGAGCATCACCGGTGCGCGCGCTGCTGCGGCAGAGCCCGTGATGCCCTCACCCGGGCGCATCCGCGGCCGGCGCGACATCTCGTCGATCGGCGTTCCGTGCGTGGCCCGCAGGACGAGCTCGTCGGCACGCTCGTCGTAGAGGTAGACGAAGCAGGCATCCGCGCGCAGCGCGTCGGCGACCTTGGTCGCGACGAGCGACAGGACCTCCTGCAGGTCGAGGCTCGAGTTGACCGCCCCGATCGTCTCGATCAACAGGCGCAGGTGACGTTCGCGTGTGTCCATCCGCCTGCAAGCGTACGCTCGGCCCGTGTCCACGGTTCAGTGGCTTCTGATGCTCCACATGACGGGAGCGTTCTTCTTTGTCAGCGGCTCCGTGACAGCCGGTGTCCTCAACATTCTCGCGACTCGCGCCGAGCGGCCGAGCGAGACGGCCCTCTTGCTCCGTCTGATCAGGCCGGTGGTGATCGTGATCGGCGTCGGCGTCGCCGCGACCCTCGTTTTTGGGATCTGGCTCTGGCACCAGCAGGGCTACGGCATCGGGACGTACTGGATCTGGGCCTCGCTCGTCCTCTGGGTGATCGCGAACGCGCTCGGCGGGATCGGCGGCAAGCACCAGGGGTGCACCCGCAAGCTGGCCGAGCAGCTCGCCGCGGCGGGCGACACAATGACCGACGAGCTGCGCGCGCTTCTCCGCGACCCGCGTGGCAACGCCCTCTCCTGGCTCGCGGGCATCGCGACGCTCGGGATCCTCGTTTTGATGATCTGGAAGCCGGGCTCCTGATGTCAGCGCGCCCGACCAGCTTCGACTTGCCGCTCTTCCTGCACGTGCTCGGTGCGATGACGCTCGTTGGCGCACTCCTCGCGGTCGCGCTCGTCTCGTGGATCGCCTGGCGGCGGCCCGACCTCCCCGTCCTGCGCCGTGCGGCGTGGAGCGCACTGATCGCAGTCGCCCTTCCCGCCTACCTCGTGATGCGGCTCGCGGGGCAATGGATCTACTCGAAGGAAGGCTTCTCCGGCAAGAACGATCCCACCTGGCTCGGCGTCGGCTTGGGCGTCGCCGACCTGGGGCTGCTGCTCCTGTTGGTCACGATCGGCGTCGCCTTCTGGTGGCGCCGCAGTGCGAAACCGGTGGCCGGCCGTATCGTCGCCGCGCTCTCCTCCGTTTACCTCGTACTGCTGGCGATCGCGTGGCTCGCGATGTCAGGAAAGTGGGGCTAACAGAAGCTTTACCGGAGCAGGGGGATTTTCTTCGCATGCGGGGAATAGGTTCGAACCAATGAGCGCACTCGCAATCGATCTCCGCCAGACCGCCGGCTTCCTCGTCGCAGATGCGCGGGGCCGCGTCGTCGGCACGGTCGAGTGCCCGATGTACGGCACGAGCCCCGAAACACCCGATGCGCTCTCGGTTCGCTCGGGCTGGCTTGCACGCCGCCGGCGGATCGTTCCGGCCGAGTCGATCGAGCAGATCGACGACGGCTCCAAGGTGATCGGGCTGCGCGTCGAGCGCGACTCGATCCCGCGCTTCCTCTAGACCGCTCCGCTCTTCCTGTTTAGATCGCGGGGCGCTCGTAAGAACGCCCCGCAATCCGCCGCCAGCAGCGCGGCCGGGTCAAAAGCCGCGCTGGGGCACGACGAGACTACGCCTCTCGCCGCGCCCCCACAACCCGCGGCGCTAGAGAACGCCGAGGTAGCGGTCGAGCTCCCACTGGGTGAGCTGGATCCGGTACTCGTCCCACTCCTTGCGCTTGATCCGCACGTAGGCGTCCCAGATGTGCTCGCCGAGGGCACGCCGCATCAGCTCGGACGCGGCCAGCTCGTCGACCGCCTCCCCGAGCGTTTCCGGCAGGGACACGATCCCCCGCTCCTTCCGCTCCTCCGAGGTGAGGTGGTAGAGGTTGCTGTCCATCGGCGCCTCCAGCTCGTAGCCCTTTTCGATCCCCTCGAGCCCGGCATGCAGGAGCGCCGCGAAGGTGAGGTAGGGGTTGCACGCCGGATCGGGGCAACGGATCTCGGCGCGCGTCGCCTGCTCGGAGCCCGGCTTGTACAGCGGGATCCGGATCAGCGCCGAGCGGTTGCGCTGCGACCACGCGACGTAGACGGGAGCCTCGTAACCCGGAACGAGCCGCTTGTAGGAGTTCACCCACTGCGCGAAGATCGGCGCGAGCTCGCGCGCGTGGCGGAGCAGACCCGCGATGAACGCCTTGCCGGTCGCGGAGAGGTTGTACTGGTCGCTCCCGTCGAAGAACATGTTGCGGCCGTCCTTGAACAGCGACATGTGGGTGTGCATCCCCGAGCCGTTCTCGCCGAAGAGGGGCTTCGGCATGAAGGTCGCGTAGACGCCGTTCTTCGCGGCGACCTCTTTCACGATCAACCGGTAGGTGATCGTCTGGTCGGCCATGTCGAGGGCGTTCGAGTAGCGCATGTCGATCTCGTGCTGTGACGGCGCTACCTCGTGATGGTGGTACTCGATCCCGATCCCCATCGCCTCGAGCGCCTGGATCGTCTCGTTG
>JANMWB010000105.1:0-4027 GCA_031393705.1 Thermoleophilia bacterium
GCGAGTTCTTCGAGCTGAACAACCTCGGTACGGCGCTCGCCGGCCGTTCGACGGGGCGCACCTACCGGCTCGGCGATCCGATCGAGGTGCGCGTCGAGTCGATCAGACGCAACGAAGGCAAGGTCGAGCTTCAGCTCTGAGTTTCAGGTTTCTGCGCCCCAGGTTCGCCGCCAGTCCCTCGATCGAGTGAATCGTGCCGTGTGCCCCTAAGGGGGGAGGGTACTAACCCGACACCGGGCCTACGGTGACCGGGAGGTCTTCTCCCTATGCGGCGGAACTCGCCGGGAGGTAAGGACATGCGGCAGGTTCGGCACAACGGAACGAGCGACGCACGGACGAGCGCCCTCTGGGGCACCGGTTCGCGCGGCGACGACCCCCGTGCCGCGAAACCCGGACTGCGCCTTGCCGTGATCACGGCCTTGCTGGCCGCGATTGTTGTGTTCCCCGCCGCCGCCGCTGCGAAGAATCTGAGCGCCTACGTTCCCCGGCAGCTCATGGCCAGTGCGCAAGCCAGTCCGACGGCGTCGTTCGACGTGGTCGTCCAGGGCCGCCCGGGGCAGAACAGCGCGAGTATCGCCAAGGATTTCGGTGGCGCTGCCGGCAAGCTGAAGCGCGCGTTCTACTCGATCAACGGCGTTGCGGGGTCTCTCACCGGTGCGCAGCTCGTCAAGCTCTCGACCAACAACCACGTGCTCGCGATCACGTCCGACGTTCTGCTCGCTTCGTCCGACTATTCGAGCCAGGAAGTGTGGCGTGACACGACCGGCGTCTCCAAGCTCTGGGGCACGCCGAATCCGCTCGGCCTGCTGGTCGCGCCCCAGGCGCCGACGATCGCGATCGTCGACAGCGGCATCGATTCGAGCAAGGTCGCCGATTTCGGCACGCGCGTCGTCGCGCACGTCGACTTCTGCTCGCTCTGCCCCGCGGGTTCGACGGGCGACCTCGAAGGCCACGGCACGATGGTCGCCGGGCTCGCTGCGGGCGCAGGCTCGCTGTACCCCGGCGTCGCCCGGAACGCAAACCTCGTCGACCTGCGCACGACCCGCGCCGACGGCGCGTCGCGCACAAGCGACGTGCTTGCTGCAACAGACTGGATCCTCCAGAACAAGGATCAGTACGGGATCAAGGTCGCGAACTACTCCATGCGCAGCGCGCGGCCGTCCAGCTTCCGCTTCGACCCGCTCGACAAGGCCGTCGAGAGCCTCTGGTTCAACGGCGTGGTCGTCGTCGCGGCCGCAGGCAACTTCGGCGTCGCGAACACGCCTCAGGTGATGCGGTTCGCCCCCGGCAACGACCCGTTCGTGATCACTGTCGGCGCGACCCAGACGCAGAGCACGACGACCGCGGCCGACGACACACTTGCTCCGTTCTCGGCGTTCGGGCACACCTACGACGGGTTCTCGAAGCCCGATATCTCGGCTCCGGGGCGGATGATCATCTCGACCGTGCCGATGGGCTCGACCCTTCCGACGACGGTACCCGAGCGTGTTGTTGCACCCGGCTACATGTGGATGTCGGGCACGTCGCTCGCAGCGCCGATCGTGGCGGGTGCCGCTGCGCAGGTGCTCGCGAATCATCCGAGTTGGACACCCGACCAGGTGAAGGGTGCGCTGATGAAGACCGCGAGCAAGCTCCCCGCGGTCAGCAACTACGCCGGCGGCGTCGGCGAAGTGAACGCAGCGGCCGCGGCAGCCCTCAACTCCGCGCCCAACCCGCAGAAGAACCTCGACAAGTTCATCGCGGCGGATTCGAACGGGCAACTCCAATTCAACGGCGATGCCTGGATGGCGACGGTCGCCTCGCAGACCGATTGGTCGGAGACCGACTGGAGCGAGACCGACTGGTCGGAGACCGACTGGAGCGAGACCGGCTGGGCGCAGACCGACTGGAGCGAGACGGATTGGTCGGAGACGGACTGGAGCGAGACCGACTGGTCGGAATGAGCCCGCCGCTCAATCATCCACGATTTTCGACGAGTAGATGGCGGCCCGACGGGCCGCCATTGCCGTTTTCAGGCCGAAGGCGGAGCTAGACTCGGTGGCGGCTGTGGCAGCACCACCTCGCGAGGCGTCCGGTGTCCGGCGCGTGCTCGGGCTCGGCAACCTGAAGCCCTCTGCCGCCGCGTTCCTCGCGGCGACCGTCGTTGGCGCAGCAGTGCTGGGCGTCGCCGTGCTGCGCACGCTGAGCTTCACCGCAGACCACTGGGGCACCTTTGCGCTGCTGCTCGCCCTCGCGACCGTCGCGCAGCTCTTCATCGTCGAAAAGCCCGGCGGGCAGTCGTACCGCACAGCGATCGTCTTCATCATCGCCGCAGCGATTTTGCTGCCGGCGCCGTTCGTCGTGCTCCTGAGCGCGGCTCATTACGTTCCGAGCTGGTTCCGGCACAAGAAGAAGAACGTGGTGCGCGTCTTCAACGTCTCGAACACGACGATCGCGGCACTCGCGGCGTGGCTCGCGTTCCATGGTCTCCGGCACTCGGACGACGTGCGCTATCTCGTTGCCGGCGCCGCTGCGTGTCTCGTGTTCGTTGCGGTGATCCACGTGATCCTCGCTCTCATGTTGCATTTCAACTCCGGGAAGTCACTGTGGGAGACGGGCCTCTTCTCGTTCGAGAGCCTCTCCACTGATTTCACCCTGGCGGCGCTCGGCGTCGGCGTGTCAGTCGCGTGGGACGCGAACCGCTGGTCGATCGTGTTTGTCGTGATGCCGCTGCTCTTGATCCACCGTTCGCTTCACGTGCCGCAGTTGCAGGAAGAAGCGCGGATCGATCCGAAGACCGGGCTTCTGAACGCGCGCGAGTACGAGCTCTCGCTCGATGACGAGCTTGACCGCGCGGCGCGCACCGGGGCGCCGCTCTCGGTGCTGATGACCGACCTCGACCTCCTCCGCGACATCAACAACACCTTCGGCCACCTCGCCGGTGACGCGGTGATTCGTGGGATCGCCGGGGTGATCCGGGGCGAGTTGCGCCGCTACGACATCGCTGCGCGATTCGGCGGAGAGGAGTTCAGCGTGCTGCTCCCCTCGACAGCGCCCGAGCAGGCGCTCGAGATCGCCGAGCGGATCCGGCGCGCCGTGGAGGCAGCGCGCTTCGACGAGGAGACGGTCAGCGAACCACTGTCTGCAACGTTGTCGATCGGGGTCGCTGCGTACCCACGCGACGCGCTGGAGGCGAGGGGTCTCGTCCATGCGGCGGACATCGCCGTGTACGAGGCGAAGGCGCGTGGGCGCAACCGGGTCGTCGATGTCGCCGAGGTCAGCGCCGAGGCGCGCGCGTCCGTCGCAGCGCGTTAGGCGCTTTGCTAGATCAGTCGCCGTTCGTGTGCCCAGCGCGTCAGTTCCGCGCGCGAAGAGAGCTGCAGCTTGCGCAGCACGCTTGAGACGTGCGCTTCGACCGTCTTGACCGAGAGGTGCAGCCGGGCGGCGATCTCCTTGTACTTGTAGCCGCGGGCGATCAGCTGCAGAACCTCCCGCTCGCGCGGGGTCAAGTTCTCGAGCTCGGCGTCGTCGCCGACCCGGGCGCCGTCTCGGAACGCGTCGAGCACGAACCCGGCGAGGCGCGGTGAGAACACGGCGTCACCTTCGGACACACGCACGATCGCATCGTTGAGCTCGTCGCTCGAGATGGTCTTCGTCACATAGCCACGGGCGCCGGCGCGGATCACGCCAATCACGTCCTCAGCGGCGTCCGAGACCGACAGGGCGAGGAACTTCACGCCCGGCCGCTCCTGTGCGACCGCTGCGATCACTGCTTCGCCGCCGCCGTCAGGCAGGTGCACGTCGAGCAGCACGACGTCCGGATCGACGTCGCGGATCAGCGGAACGGCCTCGGTAACGCTGCCTGCCTCACCGACGATCTCGATAGCCGCGCCGAGCTCGCCCCGCACGCCCGCGCGAAACAGCTCGTGATCGTCGACCAGCACGACGCGGATCACTGGGCGGCCCTCGGCAGCGTCAGTTCGACCTCGGTGCCCGTGCCGGGCGCTGACACGACTGCGGCGGCGCCGCCGGCGCGGCGCATGCGACC
>JANMWB010000210.1:0-3368 GCA_031393705.1 Thermoleophilia bacterium
CACTGTCCCGGAGACCACCGGCGCCGCGAACGACGTGCCGGAGAGCTGGATCCGGTCGGAGCCGACCATGTTTCCGGCCTTCAGGGTCGTGATCGTCGAGCCGGGAGCGATCGGGCCCACCATGTAGCGGCCGGGTGCCGCAACCTCGGGCTTGTAGAAGCCGTCGTTGGTGTAGCCGTACGCCGACCACGACGGGACGAAGTCGTCGTTTGCCCTCGCCGAGTTGCCGAGGTCGACGGCACCGACGGTGATCACGAAGGGATCGTTGCCCGGCGAGTACTTGACGCCGGACGGGCCTGTCGCGACACCGTAGTTGCCTGCCGCAGCCACGACGACCACGCCACCGAACCATAGCTTCTCGACTGCGCGATCGAGCGGATCACGATAGAAGTTCGTGCTGTAGCTCGAGTGCAGGGAGAAGTTGGCGACACGGATGTTGTACTGCGCCTTGTTGTCGAGGATCCACTGGCAGGCGTTGATGACGTCAGACGTCTTCGCCTGGCCGTTCTGATCCATCACCTTGATCGACACGATCGGGGCTACCGGATCGGCACCCGCCAGATCGCCGGCAGCGCCCGCTGCGATGCCCGCCACGAACGTGCCGTGACCGCGCTCATCGTTCAGCGACGTATTGCCGTCGATCGTCGAGAGGTTGACACTTGCCCGGATGCGAGTGCCGAAGTCGGAGCGCTGCTGCACCCCGGAGTCGACGATCGCAATCGCCGGCGTCGACGCGCTGTAGAGGGCGAGATCGCCCGCCCACAGTTCGCTGTTGCCGGACTCGTAGGGCCAGAGCTGCGTCGACTTGAGGCTCGAGACAGCCTGCACCCGCACGAGGGCGTCGGGCGTGACCGTGAGGCCCGGGACCTTCTGGAGCTTGTCCAGCCACTTCGCCGGAACCGAAACCGCGATGCCGCCGATCAGGTCGAGGCTGCGCTGGTTGTTGCCCTGGAAGTCGCCCTGCTGGTTGGACTTGTCCGCCAGCTTGGCAAGCCACTTGAACGCCTTGTCGGCACCGGTGGTGCCGTCTGCGCTCTGGATGATGACACTGACGCGGTCGTTCGGCTTGCTCTTGGCCTTGTCGCTCAGGCCTTTCGCAATCCAGGTGTTCCCGTCCGGGCTGTTCGCCGGACCGCCGGACGGCGCCGCAGGATCAGGCGCGACCGTGGGAACAGGAGCAGGGACCGGGCTCTTACCAGGCGATGCCGTAGCAGCGAGCGGCGCCGCGAGCGCGACGACCATCGTTGCAACGAGCATGCCGCGGCCGCCCTTGCCCCAGAGCACGCTGGAGCGGTCACCGCCCCGACCGCCGGTGCCCCACAAAGCGCTGTTGCGCTCCGAGTTGGCACCACGCTCGTTCAACTGAGACATTCACTCTCCTTTTCACGCCAAGGCGTGTAGCCGCAGAAACACTTTTGAGCCGAACGCCCCCTGATTGCCGCAGGGGAAACGTCCGAACAGGTCGGAACCTACGCACAGAACGGGTTGCGTCCCTCCCCCCGATGGGTGACGAGGTCGCAAGTTCACTCGAAAGAGGGACACGCGGCTACGGTTCGCATTCGTGCGCTTTCCGATCCCCCTCACGGCCGAATCCGCCGCGCTTCGAACTGCCGGGAAGCTCTCCCGCGTCCTCGGCCGTGGTGGCGGTACAACGCTGCCGGGAAAGCTGCTCTGGAAGCTCGATCCGGGCGCGATCGACCTACTCGCACGCCGGCTGCCGCAGGGATCGGTGCTCATCTCGGCGACCAACGGCAAGACGACGACGACCGCGATGGTCGCGGAGATCCTGCGCCCTCGGTTGCGGGTGGCGCACAACGATTCGGGCGCGAACCTCGTTTCGGGCGTCGCCTCCACCCTGCTCCGGGCGGGCGGTGCCGAGCTCGGGCTCTTCGAGGTCGACGAGGCCGCGCTGCCCGAGGTCGCACGCCGAGTCCGGCCCAAGGCTCTCCTGCTCGGCAACCTCTTTCGCGACCAGCTCGACCGCTACGGCGAGCTCGAGACCGTCGCCGCGCGGTGGCGCACCGCGGTTGCGGAGCTGCCCGCCGCCCAGCTCGTCCTGAATGGTGACGATCCGCAGGTCGGCGATCTCGCGCTGGCACACGGCGGCGCGCGGTTGTTCGGCCTCGACGATCCGCGCCGCGCCCGGCCTGCGCTCCAGCACGCGGCCGACTCGAAGTTCTGCGTCCGCTGCGGCACGCCGTACGACTACGCAGCCGCCTACGTCGGCCATCTGGGCGACTACAGGTGCCCGAATTGCGGCCATGCGCGCCCCGCTCTGGACGTGGTGGCGCGCGAGATCGAGCTGGAAGGCCTCGACGGCGCCTCGTTCACGCTGCACGCGCCGGAAGGCGAGACGCGCGTCCAGCTTGCGTTGCCGGGCCTCTACAACGTCTACAACGCGCTCGGCGCGGCGGCCCTCGCGCTCGCGCTCGGCGTGCCGGTCGAGGAGATCGCCGCAGGGCTCGAGCGCTTTTCGGCGGCCTTCGGTCGTTTCGAGCGCATCTCGATCGGCGACCGGCAGCTCCTGATGCTGCTGATCAAGAACCCCGCCGGCGCGAACGAGGTTGTGCGCACACTCGTCGAGGGCAGCACCCCGCGTGTCGCGGTGGTGGCACTGAACGACCAGATAGCGGACGGCCGGGACGTGTCGTGGATCTGGGACGTCGACTTCGAGCCGCTCCTCGCAGGGCTCGACACGCTCGTCGCGACCGGCGAGCGTGCGGCCGAGCTGGCGTTGCGCTTCGCCTACGGCGGTCTCCCACGCGACCGGATCGAAGTCGTGCCGTCACTCGACGACGCACTCGACCGCGGGCTCGAGCTGACGCCCCCCGGTGCCGATCTGGCCCTGCTCCCCACGTACACGGCAATGCTCGCGTTGCGCAAGATCGTCGCCTCGCGCGGTCACGTCGCGAATTACTGGGAGACGGCCGCTTGAAGATCCGCGTTGGTCACCTCTATCCGGACTACCTGAACATCTACGCCGACCGCGGCAACATCGCGGTGCTCTCAGAGCGGGCACGGCTGCGCGGTCACGAGCTCGACGTCACCGCGATCGGGATGCGCGACGTCGTTTTGGCCGGAGAGATCGACCTCTTCTACATCGGCGGCGGCCAGGATCGCGAGCAGGCGCTCGTCGCGCACGACCTGGCCGCTAAGGCTTCCGCGCTGCGTGAGGCGGTCGAAGCGGGCGCCGCGCTGCTCGCAGTCTGCGGCGGCTACCAACTGCTCGGCAGGTACTACCGTGACGTCGCGGGTGAGGAGCAGCCGGGCATTGGGCTGCTGCCGCTGCACACGATCGCCGACGAGCAACGCATGATCGGCGACGTCCTCCTCGACTGCGACTGGGCGGGTCAGACGCTCGCCGGCTT
>JANMWB010000219.1:0-22073 GCA_031393705.1 Thermoleophilia bacterium
GCTCGGCTCGGGGATCGATTCGATCCCGTCGAGCCAGGCGAAGCTGCGCGAGGCTGACGCGGTTGCGCGCTGCGCGAGAGAGAGGATCCAGCCGAGCGCCTCGAGCGGCCAGACGAGTTGCAGGAGCAGTTGGTAGAAGAGAAAGAACTGGCCGTAGGTGAGTGCGCCGCCGATCACGTCGCGGCCGCCGAAATAGACGACGGCGGCGATCGAGAGCGTCGGCAGGAAGAGCAGCCCGGGGAGGAACGCCGCCTCGATGCGCGCCTGGCGCAGCACGCCGTCGCGTACCGCCTCGGCCTTCTCGCCGAAGCGCGCTTGCACGTCATCCTCGCGGCCGAATGCCTGCACCATTTCGATCCCGACCACGGCCTCGTCCGCCGCCTCGGTCACGTTCGCCTTGAGCTGCTGCACTTCGCGCGAGACAGGCATCACCTTGCGGCCGAAGCTGAACGCGAGTACCGCGACGAACGGCATCGCGATCAGCGCGAGCGCCGCGAGCTTCACGTTCACGAGGAACAGGACGATCGCGATCCCGACGATCATCATCACCGACTGGATTCCCTGCGTCATGCCCCAGCCGATGAAGTACCGGATGGGGTAGAGGTCGTTCGTTGCGCGCGAGACGACCTGGCCGGTTGCGTGCCGGTCGTAGAACGCGCGCGGGTAGCGCAGGTAGGCCTGGTAGAGCAGCTCGCGCATCCGCGCCTCGACGCGCACGCCGGTGCGCGCGGTCGCGTAGCGGCGCGTGAAGTTGACGAAGAAGCGTGCGATCGCCAGCACGACCACGATCGCGAGATACGGCCAGAGCGCGGCGCGGTGCCCGCTCTTCGGCGCGATCGCGTGGTCGATCGCCCGCTGGATCGTGATCGGGATCGCCAAGGCAAGCCCGGTCCAGACGAACGCGCACACGAGGCCGAGGATCACGAGCCGTCCTTGCTCGCGCCATAGCCTGGCGAGCCCCTTCGCCGTCGGCCAAAGGCTCAGATCTGGAGGATCGACGGAGAGAAAACGCCTACTCACCTGGTCAAGCTAGCAGCAGCCCTGGACCGGTCTTTAACCAGGTTAAGCAGAGAGAATACGGGGATGGAGGTCAAGCCGATCCACGTCATTGAAATCCCCGGCCTCGAGCAACTCCCGTACGCCGAGGTGTGGTTCCACGAGATCGACGACGGGCGCTGGCGCGCGGCTTCGGAGCAAGCGCGCGAGCTGGGCAAGACCGGCCTCGAGGTGTGGACGACCGACCGCACGCCGGAAGTCGTTGCGTTCCTCGAGACGCGCGGCTACGGCGAGGTGCGCCGCTACGTCATCTCCGAGCTCGACGTTGCAGCCGCGCCCGATCCGGATCCGCCGGCGTTTGCGCTCGTCACGTTCGCCGAGCGGCCCGACCTCGCCCCTCAGCTCTTCGCGCTCGCGCAGATCGCGCACGCAGACCAGCCCGGCCGCAGCGAATCGACGATCAGCGACGCCTGGTACCAGTGGGGGCTCACCGCGAATCCGCCGGAGTCGTACTTCATCGCTCTTGACGGCGACAAGGTGCTCGGCTACGGCTACCTTGAGCATGAGCGCTCGAAAAGCGGTGACGGTCAGTGGAAGAATGGGTTCACGGCAGTTGCCCGCGAGGCGCGCGGACGCGGCATCGCGGGCGCGATCAAGCGCGCGCAGATCGCGTGGGCGAAGACGAACGGTGTCCCGACGCTCCGCACCGCGAACGAGGTGCGGCTCGAAGGCATGCTCGCGCTGAACCGGCGCTTTGGCTACCGCACGCTCTACGACGAGATCGTGCTGCGCGGCCCGATCGGCTGACGCGCTCCTCAGCTACTGAAAACGCTGGAGGAACGTCCAGCCCCAGGCGGGGATCGTGTCGGGCGCGCCCGTCTTGGCGCGCAGGGCCGGGTCGGCCGCATGACCGGCGAAGGCTGCGCGGCCGAGCTTCCACTCGACCCAATGCCACGCCCACGCCGGGACCGGGTTCGGCACCTCCGCGCCGCCTGTGGCCGAGGTCGTCTGGCGCTCGACGACGGCCGGTTGCCCGTCGCCGTAGTCCCCGGTCATGTACAGGTGCGCTTCTTTCTTCCGCCGTTCGACCAGGCCGGGGAGGAGGGTTTTGCCGGAGTGGACCCACTGCTCGAGGTCGGAGGTCGGGTCTTGCCCCGCGTTGACGGCTTTGCCGACCGAGCCGGTGAGTGCGCCGCCGCCGCAGTTGAACGCGAACGAGATCAAGGCGTCGCGTTGCGGCTGCGTCAGCGGGTGCGTGATGTAGTGGTCGACCGCATTCGACGCCAACGCGGCGTCGCGCTGGAGCAGTTGGATGCCGTCAGCCGGGCTGAGCGTTCCCCACTCGGTCTTGTCGTGGGCCGTGACGGGGCCCATGTGGATCAGGTGCCCGAACCCGATCGTCGCATTGTTCGTCGGGTCATTGTACGGCGCGGGCTTCCAGCCTTCGAAGTGGCCGATGAACTGAGCGCCGCGCTCGCTGAGTTGAGACATGTTCCGCTCCCTGTGCTGAGGGTCTCTGGACCGCCGCAGGGGGTCGTAGAGGTGAGTGTCCCACTGCTGTCGCGTCAGGTCAACGGTGCTCTAAGGGCGGTCGCGCCTCTGCTTGAAGCGGTGCAGCGTCACCGACTTCTTCAAGGACTTCGGCGGCTTCGGCGGCGGAGGTGGGTCGTGCGCGGCGAGCCACTCGCCGGCGGCGTCGTCGGGCTCGAGCCCGACCGACGCCTCGCGGTTCCTCATCCGCTTTACCCCGCGCTCAGTGAGTCGCTTCTTCATCGAACGTCGGGAACATCGTGCCGCAAATCGTGCTTCGCTCAGTGGGACATCGTCCCGTGCACGTTGCCGACATTGAGCAGGCCGACCTGGCCCTGGTCGACCGCCGCAAACGCGTGCGAGACGAAGGGATAGAGGCCCGGCTCGTCGATCTTCACGTCGAAGACGCCTCCGCCGCCGGCGGGAACCGTGACCGTCTGCACGTTGTGCAGCGCGTCAGCCGGGTTCATGTCGCCGAACGCGTACGCCGTGTTGAGGATCGTGCCGACGATGTGGAAGTCGGTGTCGAGCGACGGGCCTGCGTCGACGACCCAGAAGCGGACGAGATCACCGGGATTCGCGGTGAGCGGATGCTTGACGTACTGGCCTGCGTAGCCGTTGAAGGTCATCCAGTCCGGCTGCCGTGAGTGAGCCTTCGTCATGTTGAAGTGCGCCGGCTTGGAGAGGCCGTCGGAGTCGAGATACCACTCGCTTGCGACGAGCACGTACTCCTTGTCCGCCTTCGGCAGCACTCCGGGCTTCGGCTCGACGACGATCGCTCCGTACATCCCGTTCGCGATGTGCATGAGCACGGGCTTGGTGCCGCAGTGGTACATGAACACGCCGGGATCGTTCGCGCGGAAGGTGTAGCTGACGGACTTGCCCGGCAGCACGTCGGTGAACGCCTTGTTCGGTGCGATACGCGCAGCGTGGAAGTCGACCGAGTGGGGGATCGCGCCGTTGTTCGTCAGCGTGATCTTCACGAGCTGGCCCTGGCGGACATGGATCACCGGCCCGGGCGCGCCCTTGGCCCAGGCCCAGGCGGCGTACTTGACCCCCGGGGCGATCTGCACGGTGATGTCGGTCAGCTTCAGATCGACGTTCGCAACAGGGCCTGCAGGCGCTGCGGGCAGCGCCGCGGGGTACGGCTTGTGCGCCGTCGCGAGCTCGTCCGCGTTGGCGGGGGCGGCATCTGCGTAGCTCTGCAGGGAACCGGTCGCACCGCCGGTCATGTCGGCCGCAGCTGAGGTTGCGGCCGCGGGCGTCGCGTCGTGCGCGTCGCGATTGTCGGCCCACATCATCACGGTGAAGAAGCCGACGACGGCGGTCGCGAGACCGAGCAGTAGTGCAGCGACCATCCAGAAGATCCCCGAATCGGATCCGGGCGTCCCTGGGCGGTGCGAAGAATAGGTGGCCATGCGCAGCTCCTCCGTGACTCGTTGTCACGTCGACGGTAGGGCGTCCAGCGCCCAGCCGGGACGAGGGTGGGCCGTAGATTGGCTGCGGGTTTCCCGCACCTGCGACGGCGAGAGTGGAGCGTATCGGGATCGAACCGATGACCTCCGCCTTGCAAAGGCGGCGCTCTCCCAGCTGAGCTAACGCCCCGAGCGCGGCGAATAGTACCGCGCTCTCTTTTGCGCGCGTCTTTTGCGCGGCACGAGACGCCCCCTGAGGGACGCCTCGCGGATTTGAGGAAGCGGGCCTTACCTAGGCCGCGCGGGAAAGCCGCTCTTCTTGGCGGGCCTTCTGGATGATCACGTCTCGGTCGCCGAACCGCAGCAAGGCGCGTGCCTGGCGCTGCTCGTCCCACAGCTCCGCAATCTGCTCCTCGAGCTCCAAGTGCTCGCTCTTGAGCGTTGCGTCAAACCCTTCGGACAGCGCACGCATCACCTCTCCGCGACGGGCGGAGAGACGGTCGATCTCGTCTCTGATCTCGTTCAGCGTTCTCATGTCCATGCAAACGCCGCGTGGGGGTCGGATATTCCTAGGAATACCCGAGCTCGTCGAGCCGGTCCTCGTCGATCCCGAAGTAGTGGGCGAGCTCGTGGAGCACGGTGATCCGGATCTCCTCCTCCAGCTCCGCCGGGTCGGGAAATGCCTGCACGAGCGGCTTGCGGAAGATGGTGATCTTGTCCGGCAGGTACTCGGCGGATTCCCAGAGACCGAAGAGATCCGGATCGCCGGGAGCCTCCTCCTCGACGACCACCGCGACGTTCTCCAGTGCCTTCGCGAGCTGCGGCGGCAGTTCGTCCAACGCCCGCCGAACATGCTCCTCAAACCTCACGCCCCTGACCGCCTTCGGCTCCCGCCCGGCGGAGCCGGGCTCCGCCGAAGGCTCCCGTCCCTGGAACCACCCGGCCTTACGGGCCCGTGCAGAGCACTGTGCCCTCCGGCCGTGCGGCCCCAGGAACGGGTCAGGAACGTGAGGAAGGTCACCGGCGCTGCCGGGGCCCGAGTGGGGGACGTACCTGGAACGCCTTGACCGCGACGACGCCGAAGGCGAAGCCGCCGACGTGGGCCGCGAAGGCGACGCCGCCGCCCTGATTCGGGTGTGTGATCGAGAAGTTCGACTGCCAGAGCTGGAAGAGGAACCAGACGATCAGAAAGAAGCCCGCGGAGATCCGCCACGGCAGGAACCCGAAGAGGAGCGCGGTGATCCGTGCCCGGGGGAGGAGGACGAGGTAGGCGCCGAGCACGGCCGCGATCGCGCCGCTCGCGCCGACGTTCGGGATGCTCGCGGCGGCGGTGCCGGTCCAGTGCAGCGTGACGAACGTCTGCGTCAGCGCGGCCGCGAAACCGCCCGCGACGTAGAAGACGACGAACCGGATCCGCCCCATCACGTCCTCGAGGTTGTTCCCGAAGATGAACAGGAAGAGCATGTTCCCGAGGATGTGCAGCCAGCTCGCGTGCATGAACATCGAGGTCAGCGTCCCCTCGGGCCACGGCACGTGGTCGCGCGCAGGCCCGAGGCACGGCCCGCTCACAGCGCACGGATAGAACGCGTAGTGGTCGATGCGCCCCGCGCGCGACCCGAGCTCCCAGAACCAGACTGCGAAGTTCGCGGCGATCAGCGCATAGGTCGCGAGCGGGAAACGGCGGGTCGGAATGTTGTCGAAGAGCGGCAGCATCGGCGTCGCGTACGGCGCGATCGTACGTCGCCGGCCTGACGCAAGCGGGTGGGGACTTTCCCGCAACTGCTGCCAGCGGCTCCCCGGATGCCGGTCGCTCTGCGGGAATCGAGCATGCAGAGACAACCGAGACCACCAGCAAGGGAGCTGCTCGATGAGAAAACTCTGGATTCTGAGCGGCGGAGCGGCACTTGCCGTCACCGTGCTCGTTACCGGCGCATTCGCTGCGACGACGGTCACCAAGACGACCGTGCCGTTTGTTGCGAAGTACACCGGCATGGCCGTCACCAAGCAGACGGACAACAACGTCGCGATCACCGCGAACGGCACCGGCAAGGCCACGCTCATCGGCGCCGGCAAGGTCACGGGCCTCGGCGCGGGCGACACCTCCGTCCGGCCCTGCGTGCCGTTCAACGGCACGGGCTCGATGAGAGGCCCCTACGGCGTGATCACGTTCAAGGTCAACCCCGGGAGTGCCGGTTGCGGCGACGACTCCGGGCAGTTGTTCAGCATCACCGGCAAGGCAGCAGTCCTCAAGGCGACCGGCAAGCTCGCGAAGGCCAAGGGCACCCTGAAGATGACGGGCACCTATGACCGCTCGAGCGGCGCCTTCGCCGTCAAGTTCAGCGGGAGCCTCATCAAATGACCCCGCGAACGACTCATCAAGGAGGAAGCATGAGAAAGCTCGTCGTTCTCGCTGCTGCCCTGGCCGCGTTCGCGAGCCTTGTCGCAGCAGCATCCGCGGCCGACCCCGCACCCCCGACCGTGACGCCGTTCCCGGCGCCGACGCTCGGCCCGGTGTTCGTGGCCGCGCAGACCGTGGACAAGACCGGAGCGATGCAGGCGCAGTTCGCGCCCGGATCGAGCGTCATCTTCCGCGCGTACGCGGTCGACTCGAAGACCAAGAAGATCGTCGCGGCCAAGGACGCGAAGTACTTCTACGTCACGATCCCGAACCAGCCGAACGTCAAGCTGAAGTACGACCCGAAGGCGCCGGGCGCCGACGGGAAGCTCGCCTGGACCGGCACGTGGGTGATCCCCGCGACCTATCCGAGCGGACTCGTCGCGTTCAAGGTGCTCGTCAAGACACAGTGGAAGCGGAGCGGCCAGTTCGTGCAGATGCCGGTCGCGTCCGCGATGTTGACGATCACTCCGACACCGCAGGCCACGCTCGGTAGCGGGCCGGCGCCGACGACCACCGCCGCCGCCGCCGCGTCGAGCTCCGACGTCGCGCTGTACGTGGACACCGTCAACGGCACCCAGCCGGTCGGAGCGCCCAAGCGCCCTGTCGGCTGCACGCAGACGAACGTCTACAAGCGCGGCGAGCAGGTCGTTCTCCGCATCTGGGGCTTCGATCTCGCAGCAGCCACGGTGCTCTCGACGGACAACGTCGACACCGCCACGTACACGATCCCGGGTCTGGCAGCACCCGGCACGTTGAACTACGGCGCCCACGGCGCAGTCGGAGCCAAGGTCTGGTTCTGGTCGTCGCCCTGGATCGTCCCCGTCGGTTTCCCGCTCGGTGACATGACGATCCACATCACGTTCAAGACCGACAGTGGCAAGACCGGCACGTACGACCACGTCGTCACGATCACCCCCTAAGGCAGCAGGAAGGGACCACCTACCATGACTACCTCCACCAGGCGCGTCGTCGGCATCGCTGTGGCGCTCGTTGCGCTACTCGTGCCCGGCCTCGCACTCGCAACGCCGGGACCCGTGGCAGCACCGGCCATCCCGGGAGCCGCGGCTCTGCCGGGGCCGCTCGTCGACCCGGGCAAGCCCGCCGCGACGATGCTCACGCTCAAGACCACCCCGGACATCGCCGTCGCCGGCACGCAGACGACGATCTCCGGCACCGGGCTTCCGGCGAACAAGGACGTCAACCTCACCTGGAGCACCGCAACGATCGACTGGGTGCTCGACGCGCGTCCCGACAGCGTCGACTACCTCGGCCGCAAGGCCACGAAGTTCCCCGTCCTGCTCGCGACGGCGCACACCGATGCGACCGGAGCGTTCACGGTCAAGCTCGCCGTCCCGCAGGACTGGGGCGGACTGCACGACATCTATGCCGTCGTCGACGGTCTTCAGGTTGCGAAGGGCGGCTTCCTGACGGCCCGCCACGCGACGATGACACCGAAGAGTGGCCCGATCGGCACGCCGATCACGATCACGTACTCCGGCCTGGGCTCCCAGCTCTACGAGGGCTCGGTCGCGCTCAACTGGGACAACCACTTCGCCGGGCAATTGACCGCGAACTGGTCACGGGGCATCGCCGTTGCGCACATCCGCGCGTCCGGTCCTGCCGGCAAGCACGTGATCTACCTCGACGACTCCGTCAACTTCGGCTACATGAACATTCCGCAGTCGCCGAATCCGTGGGCGGTCAGCAAGAAGTTCATCTTCACCGTGACCAAGGATGCGGGGCGGCCTGCCGCTCGCATCGACTGGCCGCTGAACCTGACGCCGACGGTGTCCCCGACCACGACGCTCGACGCAGTGAAGTCGGTCGCAGGCGCCACCACGGCAACCGCCGCGTTGAGCGTCACGAGCGGCAAGATCCTCACGAAGGTCGACGTTTCGGCCGGCAACCTCACGCCGAACGCGCCGGTCACGCTCCAGTGGGCGACCGTCGTCGGAAACCGCGTCAACTGCACCGGCATCTGCTGGGTGTACTCGTCCATCCCGCTCGGCACCGCTACCGCGGCCGCCGACGGAACACTGAAGACGAACATCACCGTGCCCGACGGGCTCGGTGGCTGGCATGCAGTGCAGCTCGTCCAGGGCGGAACGACGATGGCGCAGGTGCCGTTCTTCGTGAAGCGCAGCTTCGCGGAGGCCCAGCCTGTGTCCGACCTGACCCTTCACCAGGGCCAGCACTTCACGATCCATCTGAAGGGCGTCGGTTGGACTCAGCTCGACAACACGATTGCTGTCGACTACGACAACGGTTACGTCGGCTACGGCTGCGGGTTCAACAGCCAGGGCGATGTCGTGCTCGACATGGTCGCGAGTGGTGCGCCGGGCACGCACCTGATCGACATGTACCCGCTGCTCTACACGCAGCAGCCTTCTTACTCGAACACGCCGTACGGGATGATCCCGATGCTCTCGTACGCAAGCGACCTGCCCGGGCTTGCGCTCGGGTATCAGCTGCCGGCGATGCGCTTGGCGATTACGGTCGTCAGGTAGGTGGTCCCGGCACGTGAGGGGGAGGCGCTTCGGCGCTTCTCCCTCACGCCCTTTTTTTCGGCAGCCACCAGTTCCAGTCGCCGAGCACGCCCATCATCGAAGGGACGAGCACGGCGCGCACGAGCGTCGCATCAAGCGCGACCGCGACGGCGAGCCCGAACCCGAACTGGCGGAGACCCTCGATCCTGCCCGCTGCGAAGCCCGAGAACGCCGCGACCATGATCGCGGCCGCGGCCGTGACGATCCGGCCGCTGCGTTCGAGCCCGTAGGCGATGGCATCGGCGTTCGATCGTCCCGCGTCGTGCGCCTCGCGCATGCGCGAGACCATGAAGACTTCGTAGTCCATCGACAGGCCGAACAGGGTTGCGAACAGGAAGAGCGGGATCCACGCCTCGATCGGCTTGTCGAAGACCGCGGCGAGGATGCCGTAGGTCGCGGCGACCGAGAGCAGGTTGAGCACTACCGCCTTCAGCGGCAGGAAGAGCGAGCGGAATGCGCGCAGGAGGACGAGATACGTGAGGAGCAGGACCGCTCCGATCAGCCAGGGAAACGCGCCGTAGGTGCGGTCGACGAAGTCGACGCCCTGCGGCGGAGCGCCACCCGCATAGACCCGGACCGCCGTCGGGAAATGCGCAGCCGGGATCAATAGGTCGCGCAACCTGCTGACGAAAGCCCGCGAACCTGCGTCGCCCCACTCGTGCCGCGTCGCCACGACCACCTGCTGGTCGCCCCCGCCGACGTAGGGCGGTCTTCGTCCGCTCGCGACGAGCAGCACGTCGGGCTCGTGCGTGAGCGTGTCGACGAGGCGGGTGGCCGCGGCGGGCGCCGCGGGTGCGATCACGACATGGGTCGGTGTGATGATCCCGCCCCCGAGACCGCTGCGTAAGAGGTCGTAGCCCTGCACGGAGTCCGTCGACGACGGAACGCCGGTCAGCGACCCCGGCGTCACGTGCAGGTGAACGGCGGGGACGGCGAGTGCGAGCAGGACGACGGTGCCGGCCGCGAGCCAGACGCGCGGCCGGCGCATGATCGCGCGTGCGAGCCGGCCCCAGAACGGCCCTTCCCGGCGCCGGCCCACCGCGTGCGCGCCGAGCAGCGAGAGAAGCGCCGGCTGGAGGGTCAGCGCCGCTGCGACCGAGACGACCGGGATCAGCAGGCCGCCGAGGCCCATCGAGCGGATGAACGGCACCGGCACAAGCAGTAACAGCCCGAGGCCGACGGCGACCGCCACGCCGGAATAGACGACGGCGCGCCCGGCGGACGCCATCGTCCGTTCGACCGCCGCGTCGCGCGTGCCGCCGGCAGCAAGCTCTTCACGAAACCGGTGCACGATCAGCAGTGAGTAGTCGACCGCGAGGCCGAGACCGATCAGCTCGACGAGGTTGCGCACGTAGGAGACCATCGAGACCTCGTGCGCGAGCAGATAGACGGCTGCGAGCGTGCCGCCGATCGCGCAGGCTGCGACGAGGAACGGGACCACGACCGCCAGCGAAAAGCCGAAGACGAAGAGCAGGACGAGCAGCGTCAACGGAATTGCGATCGCCTCGCCGCGGTGCAGATCGGCGACGAAGACGCGGTCCACGTCGCGCTGAATTGCCGGCTGTCCCGTGACGTACGCGCGCGGCGAACCTACGAGCGCGCGGCGCAACGCGTCCGTGTGTCGCTTCGCGTGTTGCAGGTCGAGCGGCGTGCGCACGTCGACGAAGACCACGCCACCGCCGGTGTGGACCACGCCGAGGCTCGCCTGCGGAATCGACCGCGCCGCCGTGGCGACGCGCGCCGCCAGCCGGTCCTGCGTCAGCTTGTTGCCGGGATGTCGGACGCGGAAGACGACGGTGAACGTCCCGTCCGGCCGCTCACCGAAATTGCGGGTGAGGAGTGCCGAGGCCCGCTCCGAGTCGGTTCCCGGGACACCGAACGAGTTCGAGAGGAGCGGAGTCAGACGCGGTGAGGCAAGCGCGCCGGCGGCGAGCACGACCAGCCACGCAGCGACGATCGGCCGGCGGAAACGGAGGACGAGGCGAGTCCAGCGCGCCGGCACGCACGCAGCCTATCCGTGGCTTCTACTGTTTCGGGTCGCAGCAAGACGGCATAACGTGACGAGATGAAGGTCCTCGCAATCGCCGCCAGCTTGTTCGCCGTCGCAACCCCAGCGAAGACGGTGACCCTCAACATCATTCATGCGGTTTCGGGCTGTCACGTCTGGCAGACCACGCACACCCTCGGGCCGAGCGGAACCCTGGCGCTGCGGGCAGGCGGCAAGATCGTTCTCCGAGTGAACTGTCCGATGGACTTCAAGATCACGCAGGTACGCGGCCCGAAGCTCGCTCTCGGCGACCCGACGTTCCACACTGGGACGTCGCGCACCCTCGTGTTCAAGAAGATCGGGACGTATGTGCTGCGCGGGGTGAACCTTCAGACGTCCGAGCAGCAAGGGCTCCAGACCCTTGGCCCGGACAACGTGCTGAAGCTGACCATCAAGGTCACCTAGGCGGTTCGCTACGAGCCGAGGCCCTCGCGGATACGTTCCGCGACGGAGGCCATTTCGAGCTTCGCGCCGGTCACGTCGCGCAGGAGCTGATCCGCCGTCGGCCCCTGGCCGAGTGACCACAGCTCGCGCAGCAGGTCGCCTGCGTCGCGCTTCGCGAACCAGTCGTTCCCGAGCTCGCTGCGCAGAAAGTCGCGCAGCTGCGCCTCGAACGCCCACGAGCGGAGGTAGCCGGTGACGTAGAAGCTGCCGTCGATGTCGTCGAGGTAGCTCTCCGGATTGACGGGCAGCTTCAGCGAGTCACCGAGGATCTCCGCGTAGCGGCTGCGCATCGTCGTCACGTCCTCTGCCTGGAAGAACTCGATCTCATAGAGCAGCTTCGCGGCATAACGGCGCACGAAGTAGAGGAGTGAGACGGCGCCGTCGTGTGCGAGCTCTTCGACGCGCGGCACGTCGAGGCGGCGATTCAGCCACGCGGGCTCGGTGACGAGGTGCTGCATCAGCATCGCCCAGCCTTCGGTGACGGCCATGTCGCCGAGGCGGCGCGCCTCCATCGGCAGGTCGGCGTTCGTGTTCGCGTAGTGCTCGGTGTGCCCGGCCTCGTGGAAGAGGGCTTCCCAGTCGTCCTTGCCGCCGATCGGCTGGATGACGAGCATCACCTTTCCGGGCACATCGATCGGCGCGCAGAACGCGCGTGGAGACTTGCTCGGCCGCGCCTCGAGGTCGAGGTGGACGTTCGCCTGCGAGCGCAGGTCGATCCCGAGGTCGGTGAGCGTGTGCTCGAGCGCAGGCAGCATCTGGTCGTTCGGATAGAGCTTGTCGAGCTCGGGCGCGCGGAACAGTCGGGCGACATCCCAGGGCCGCGCGTCGTCGAGGCCGATACCGAGGCGCGAACGGAAGAGCTTGTCGCCCTCGCGCTCCCAGAGGCGCTCTGTCTCGTCGAGCACCTCCTGGCATTCCGCGGCGACCTCGTCGAGCTTGAACCCGAAGCGCTTGTAGAGCTCGTAGTAGTTCGGCTCGTCAAGCCGGCGCACCGCCTCCTGGTCGATCTGCACCGCGTCGAGGTAGATCGGGTTCAGGTGCTCGTCGAGGAGCCGGATCCGCGCTTCCTCGAGCCGCTTGCGTGTATCGCGGTCGGGCTCGTTGGACATCGCGACGCGCAACATGCGGTAGGGAATCGTCTCGCCGTCGACGGTCGCTTCCAGCTCCGCCTCCGCCTTCGCCAGGTGCGCCTGATGCGCGCGCGTCAAGTTGCCGAGGAAGCCCTCGCAGGCGAAGCGCCACAGCTCGGTCGGCGCGTCCTTCAGCTTCTGCGCAGTCTCGAGCGTCGTCAGCTCCTCGTAGCGCTCGTACACCTGCTCGACGTCGAGCGTCTCCTTGAGGCCCGCGAAGTGCTGGTAGTACTCCTCGTCGAGGTCGCGGATGAACCCGTCCGCCCGGTCCCGGAATTGGTCGAGCTCGCGCGTTGTCGGCGGGGTCATGGACACGGGTCCCTAGGATACGGCCCCGTGCAAGAGCTGCAGATCACCACCGAGCGGCACACGCAGCTGCTCGACATCACCGCACAGGTGCGCGAGGCGGTTCGCGGCGCTTCGGGAGCTGCCGTCCTCGTCTACGTCCCGCACACGACCGCGGGCCTGACGATCAACGAGCACGCCGATCCGCTCGTCGCCCGCGACTTCGAGATGGCGCTCGAGCAGATCGCGCCCGAGGGCTGGGGCTGGCAGCACATCGAGGAGGGCGAGGAGAACGCCCCCTCGCACATCCGCGCCGCCCTGATGGGCCCGCAGGTGCTGATCCCGCTGCGCGACGACGGTGAGCTGGCACTCGGCACCTGGCAGGGGATCTTCTTCTGCGAGCTCGACGGCCCACGCACCCGTTCGGTGCTTGTGACTGTGCTGCAGTAGGCGGATACTGGAGCGGTCATGCGCCGCGTCGTCGTTGCCACCGTTCTGGTCGCCGTGCTCGCGGCGACCCCGGGAGCGCTCGGGAAGCCGATCCTCGGCATCACGGGGAACCACGCGCGCTTCAAGGCGCAGACGACGCAGGAATCGATCGTGCACCAGGCGTTCCTCAGCTGGGGGCAGGGACAGACGTTCGGTGCGCCGTTCTCCGTGCTGCTGAAGTCGCTCGGGCCGGTCCCGATGCTCCACCTCGGCCTCGCGAAGAAGGGCGCCAAGCCGAAGGTGACGGTCGCGACGATTGCCGCCGGCAACGGCGACTCGTACCTCGCGGCGCTCAATCTTGGGATCGCCGCATGGGGGCAGGCGATTTACATCAGGCCGCTGGCCGAGATGAACAACACCGGCAACCCGTGGTGCTGCACGCCCGCCTCCTACCGGAAGGCGTTCGCGCGCATCTTCGTGATCGTTCACGGCGGGCCGACCGTCGCTGCCAAGCTCGCTGCGCTCGGGCTGCCTGCCTACAGAGGCCCGGCGCTCGCGACAAATGCGTTCCCGCGCGTCCGCGTCCTCTGGAGCCCGCTCGCAGGCGGCGACGATGCCGCGCCGTACTGGCCCGGCGACGCGTTCGTCGACGTCGGCGGCGCAGACATCTACAAGGAGGCGGGCCGGGAGCCGCCGTGGGCGAAGTTCGAGGCACTGTTCTCGTTTGCGCGCGCACACGGCAAGCCGTTCACGGTTCCGGAGTGGGGTCTCTTCGGCGTCGACGATCCGCCGTTCGTGCAGCACATGTGTGACTTCCTCAAGTCACACGTGACCGAGCTGGAGGCGTTCTACGAGAGCAAGCCCGGTTCGATCTTCGACCTCGGCGACAAGCCGGGGAGCCGCGGCGTCTACAAGCGCTGCATCGTGCCGCTCGCGGGAGCGTTGCCCGCGTGGGCGCAGGGCGGGCCCGGGTCGGCGAAACAGATCGCACTCAAGCTCGAGCCCGACCAGGACTCTGGTGATGCGCCGCTCGACGTCACGTTCTCGATCACTGCCAAGCTGTCGGTGCCGATCGTGCAGTGGCAGGTCGTGTTCGGCGACGGCGCAACGCAGTCGGGCCAGGGCGAGCCGCCGGACTCCGTCACACACACCTACGCCGACGACGGCGTGTATCAGGCTGTGCTGATCGTCTATCAAGGCCCACCGTTCACCGGCACCGCAATCCGGTTCCTGACGACGGCGAAGGTGACGGTCGGGACGGGTAATGCGCCAGTCGTCCTCACGGCGGCGCCTGCCGGCGGCAAGGCACCGCTCGCGGTGTCGTTCCGCATCCAGACGCACCTCCCGAAGGCGGTGCGTCACTGGCAGCTCGTCTTCGGCGACGGCCTCACGAACGAAGGCAGCGGCACGCCCCCGCACTTCGCCGGCCACACGTTCTCGAAGGCGGGCAGCTACCGGGTGCTGCTGATCGTCGACGAGGCGCCGTTCAGCGGCACGCTCGTCCGGCTGATCACGACGGCGACCGTCAAGGTTTCTTAGATCCGCGGTCGGGGTGCCGACCAGCGGTACCTGAGCGCGATCAGGCGGATCCCGGTGGCGAGCGTTGCGGCGCCGATCTCCACCGGCGCCGACCGCGACCACAGCGCGACGATCAGCGATGCGACCGCCGCGGGCGTCGCGTAGATGTCGCTGTAGAGGATCACCGGCACGTCGCCTGCGAGCAGGTCGCGTGCGATACCGCCGCCGATTGCGGCGATCACGCCGATCACGACCGCTCCGACCACGGGCACTCCGTGGTCGAGCGCCTTCGCCGTGCTGGCGACGGAGAACGCCCCAAGCCCTGCCGCGTCGACGATCAGCACGGTCCGGCGGGCACGCGCGACTGCGGCCGGCGCCGCGAAGCCGACCAGCCCCGCCGCGGCGGCGGTTGCGAGGTAGGCCCAGTGGGTGATCGCGCGCGGAGGCGTGGCGCCGATCAGGACGTCGCGGATGATCCCGCCGCCGAGCCCCGCCGCGACCGCGAGCACGACGATGCCGAAGATGTCCATCCGCTTGCGCGCACCCACGAGCGCACCGGAGAGCGCGAACGCGAACGTGCCGACGAGCTCGAGCGAATGCAGCATCCGAGCGAAGCCTCGCAGCCGTCCAGGACGATCCCGCTAACGTCCCTGCGTGGCCGCCCCCGTTCAGCGAGACCAGGAGCTCGAGCTTTCGATCGAATCTCTTGCCTTCGGCGGGAACGGGGTCGCACGCCTGGACGGTTTCGTCGTCTTCGTGCGCCGCGGCCTGCCGGGCGACACGGTGAAGGCGCGCGTGACCAAGGTGCAGCGCCGCCACGCCGAAGCGGTCGCGACGGAGATCGTCACGCCCGGACCCGTCCGCGTGAAGGCGCCGTGCGCGCACTACCCCGAGTGCGGTGGCTGCCGCTTCCAGGATCTCGCCTACGAGACGCAGGTTGCGACGAAGCAGCAGTGGGTCGCGGACTCGCTGCAGCGAATCGCCGGCCTGACCGACGCGCCGCTCGAGCAGATCGTCCCGGCCGCGTCGCAGTTCCACTACCGCAACAAGATGGAGTACTCGTTCACCCAGCTAGAGGACGGTCCGACGCTTGGCCTGCACAAGGCCGGGCGCTGGGACGAGGTGCTCGAGATTCAGAAGTGCTGGCTGACGAGCGACGTCGGCAACGCGATCCGCAACACGATGCGTGAATGGGGGCGCGAGGAGAAGCTGACCGCGTACGACCAGGAGACGCACGAGGGCTACCTCCGGCATCTGATGATCAGGGAAGGGCGTAACACGGGCCAAGCATTGGTGCAGCTCGTCACGAACCGCGGCGAGCGCTTCGACCGTGAGCGCTTGATCGAGGTGCTGACCGCAATCCCGGAGGTCAAGTCGATCCACTGGTCGATCAACGAGGGCGTCGCCGAGACGACCGAGCTGCCGACCGAGCTGATCTGGGGCGAGGACGCGATCGAAGAGGAGATCGGTGGCCTGCGCTTCCGCGTGCGCCCGAACGCGTTCCTGCAGACGAACACGGAGATGGCGGAGCAGCTCTACGCGATCGCGCGTGAGTTCGCGGGGCTGACGGGCAGCGAGACCGTGTACGACCTCTACTGCGGCATCGGCACGATCGGTCTCTCGATGGCGAAGGACGCGATGACGGTGTGGGGGATCGAGATCAGCGAGGAGTCGGTCGCCTGTGCGATCGAGAACCAGGAGCTGAACGCGATCGGCAACACAGCGTTCTTCGCAGGCAACGTCGGAGAGGTGCTGGCGGACCTGCGGACGCGCGCCGGCGATCCCGACGTGGTCGTCGTCGATCCGCCGCGCGCCGGTCTTGCCGGCAAGGCGCTGAAGCGCCTGGGTGAGATTGCGGCCCCGCGCATCGTCTACGTCTCGTGCAACCCGACGACGCTTGCCGGCGATCTCAAGCGCTTGTCGGAGGAGTACGGCTACCGGCTCGTGCGCGCCCGTCCCGTCGACATGTTCCCGCACACGCCGCACGTCGAGTGCGTTGCGCTGTTGGAGCGTTGACCACCTACCTCTGCAAGGCCTGCGGGACGCAGTACCCGCCGAGTGACGAGCCGCCGGCGGCGTGTCCGATCTGCGAGGACCCGCGGCAGTACATCCCGCACGACGAAGGCCAGGTCTGGCTGACGTTCGAGGAGTTCCTCGACGATCACGAGGCGGACATCCGTGACGACCACGGACTGCTCGGCATCGGGTGTACGCCGTCGTTCTCGATCGGTCAGCGCGCGCTGCTCGTCAAGAGCAACGCGGGCAACGTGCTCTGGGATTGCCTGCCGTATCTCGATAACGAGATCGTCGAGCGGATCGGGGCGGAGGGCGGCCTTGCGGTGATCGCGATCTCCCATCCGCACTACTACTCGACGATGGTTGAGTGGGCGCACACGTTCGGCTGCCCGATCTACCTGCACGAGGCGGAGCGGAAGTGGGTGCTACGTCCTGATCCGGCGATCCGCTTCTGGGAAGGCGAGACGCACGACCTCGGCGGCGGGCTGACGCTGATTCGCTGCGGCGGTCATTACGAGGGCGGGCAGGTGCTGCACTGGCGTGAGCGTCGCGCGCTGCTCTCCGGTGACATCGTGATGGTGATCCCGGACAGGCGCTACGTGAGCTTCATGTACTCGTATCCGAACCTGATCCCGTTGCCTGCGTCGAAGGTGCAGCAGATCGCCGCTGCGCTTGCCCCTTTCGAGTTCGACACGATCTACGGCGCGTGGTGGGACCGCTTCATCGAGGCCGACGGCTCAAACGTCGTGCGCCGCTCGGCGGAGCGGTATGTGCGCGCGATCACCGAGCCCGGCCTACAGTCCTAAAGCGACAACCGGGGTCTGACCCCGCTGGTGGCGCGCCGGGTCACGGCCGTCGTGGACGGGCCGCCGCGGAAAACCGCATTACTCCGTCGCCGCCTGTCCCTCCGAGCCATCACCCGGGTCTGACCCCAGAAGTGGCCGTTCCGGACGGCGCCAGCGCCTCCAGAGGAGGTCGGCGTTCGGGAGCAGGAAGCCGAGCGCAATGCCGGGGAGCGCCGGGAGGCCGTTCAGGTCCCACCACACGGTTGCGGCGATCGTCAGCCCGAGCGCTGCGACGAGGGCCGCCCAGGTCGAGTAGATGCGCAGGCCGAAGCGCGCGGCCGCGGCCAGGAAGAGGGCGAAGAAGAGCAGATCCGGCACGCCGAGGTTCGCCGCTGCGTGCGAGCCCGGCACCGGGAACGCGAACGAGAGCACGCCGAAGACGTTCGCGTGATGCTCGACGATCTGCTTCGTCGGTCCGCGCCAGACGGAGTACGCGTCGACCCACGGGATGATCGCCGCGACGAGCACGACCCAGCTGATTGTCTCGAAGTAGCCGAGGAACCACCAGCCGATCAGCGTGCAGGCACCGAGGCGCGCGAAGTTCGCAAACACGTCGATGTCTGCGTACGTCAGCACCGCCGCGAGCACCGCGAACGCGACGCCGACCGGCAACAGTCCGCGTGCCTGCCGCAGCGGGAGCGCGATCAGCACCAGCCCGAACACCGCCGGGATCACGACGAACCCCAGCCAGGCCACGTCCCACCAGACGGAGGCGCGCCAAAGGTGGGGTGCGACCTCGTAGTAGAGAACGAGAAGCGCGAACAGCCCTAATAGGGCGGCAGGGCGGCCCACCAGGGGCCCACGGTTTTGAACGCGTTCCAAAACGCAGTTTTCGCAGGAGCCTCGTCGAGGGATAGGTCGATGTCGGGGACGGCGAGCGCTTCGATCGTCGGCGTGAAGCGCTGCAGCTCGCCCACCTTATCCTCGACCGGCTGGGCGAGCTGGAAACCAATCCCGTTCAGGAACTCGAGCGCGTCGTCGCCCATCACGACCACGAGTTTCGGTTCGACGATCCGCAGCTCGCGCCGGAGCCACTCCGCGGAGACCTCGAGGTCGGCGCCGGCGAACTTGACCGCGTTCGTTCCGTAGACCTCCATCGGGTCGACATGCAGGCGCTGGAGTGACTTGATCAGCGCGTTCCCGGCCCGGCCGTGGAAGGCGACACCCTCCTGCAGTTCCTGGGCCTGGGGGCCGTACTTGAGCAGGAAGACATTCGCGAGCGGATGCCCTGTGGGCAGCGCTGTAGGAGCCCCATCTGCGGCTTGCGCGATCTCGTGCGAAAGGCGATTGATCTCGGTGATCGCCTTCCGGAGGTAGCGCTCATAGATCTCGTCTGTGGTCACGGTGGAGCCCACGCGGCAGGGGGACCTTTCGGGACCCGCGGACCTTCTCCTAGAGGCTGGGTGCGAAATTCACCTACTTCCGGATGGTGCACCCGACACGGCGCATCTCGGCCCCGTCGGTCTGGCCCGTAGCTACGGCTATGAACTGCGACCGCCGTGACCGACCTGCTTGGTCTGGAGCATCCCCAAAAGCAGGCCATTCCGCACCCAGCCTCTAGCGGACCCGCTCCTTCACCTGGGCAACCCACTTCAGTGACTGAAGATAAGCGAGCGATTTCGGGCGACGCAGGACTTCGGCGGTGCGCAGCGAGATCAGGAACTCCTCCGGATCCCGGAACGCGCGCATCCGCAGGGCCCCGGTGCCGACCCCCTGGAGAACGTGGGCGTCGGAGCCCGCCCCCATCGTCAGGTTGTACTTCCGGGCGAATCTCAGCGCCTCGTCGTTGTAGGCCTCGAAGAGCAGCCGGGCGTTGTAGACCTCGAGCACGTCGATGTCCGCCAGGTGCCGGTGAAGCGTTCGCGGGTCGGGGATCGCGTGCAAACGGTCGAAGGGGTGGGGAACATAGACGAGGCCGCCTTGCTCACGGATCGCCGCGATCGTCTCGCCGAAGCTCAGCCCACGCGGGATCTCGTGCTCGAGGAACAGGCCGATCACCTCGCCCTGATCGCCGGTCTTCACTTCCTCGCCGGGAATGACCACCAGGTCGCGCCCGCGGGCGTAGTCGACCGTTTCGAGCGCGCCGCCGAAGACGTTGTGGTCGGTGACCGCGATCGCGCCGAGCCCCTCGGCTTCTGCGTGGTCGACCAGTTCGGCCGCATCGATGCTGCAGTCGTGCGACCACGAGGTGTGCATGTGCAGGTCGGCGACGATCCAGGGGCGGTCGGCGAGCGGCTCTGCCTGGCGGCCCTTGCGCCGCCGGCCCCCGAGGGTGTTGTAGATCGCTTCGAGCTCGCGGGCAACGTGGTCGAAGGTCTGGTGCTCGGCGCCGGCGCGGGCCGAGGCGGCTTCACGCTCGCGTAGACCGTCATCCTCGGCGAGGCGGGCGGCTGCGGCTGCCGCGAGCTCAGGCTGGGTCTCGATCCCGCGTGGCCTCGCGATTGCGCAGCCCGCAGCGGCGGCTTCGAGTGTCACGCGGCGCAGGCCCTCCACCCCCGGGACGAAGATCGCGCTCTCGTTCAGCAACGCGGCACGCGACGAGGCGTCCTTCGCTGTCCGCAGTCGGACGCGCGGCGCGAGATCGCGGGGGATCGCGGGACGGCCGATCAGCGCACGTGTCCTGAGGAGCACGACCTCCCACTCGGGCAGCTCGCGCACCGCGTGCAGCACCCCACGGGCAAGTTCGCGCTCGGTCGGGCGCAGCTCGACAACGATGCGTTTCTGTTTTTGCCCGGGGAAGAAGAGGGCGGCGTCGACTCCCGGTGAGACGACGCGGTAGTCGCCGGGGAATCGCTCCTCGGCTGCCTCTCGCGTCTCCTCGGAGAGCGCGACCAGCGCGTCGAGCCGCCCGAGCAGCTTCTCCCGCTGTGAACGCGCAGGCGGATAGCCAAGCCGGGCGGCGGAGACGAAAGTCGCGACCCCGAGCGCGTCGGTGTCGCGCAGCGCGAGGTAGGAGAGTGACGGCAGCCCCGGCTCGAAGCCGTGAACCAGGTCGAACGAGCCCTGCGCGAGCGCCTGGCGGAGGTTCGCCTGCACGCCGACCGGCACCCCGAGTTGCGAGCGGCGCGAGACCGGGATCGCAGGCCCGACGGCGATCACGTCTGCCTGTTCGCCCCGCAGGAGCGCCCGGCGGCCGGCGAGCAGGTCGGCGGCCCGCGTCGAGGGGGCGAGCACCGTCACCTCGTGCCCGAGCGCGCGCAATCCGCCTGCGACCCCCGCGACGTGCTCGTTGACGTCGTGCGGCTGCGACCACGCAAACGGCGTCACCAGGCAGATCCTCATCCACTCAAGGATAGGCGGCATAGGCCTCGCTGGCGTACGTCAGCCAGATGGGCGAAGATGCCGCCGTCCGCAACAAGGGGGAGGTTCGATGATCAGGGGATTCAGGCCGGCGGCATTTGCCGGCATCGCGGTTGTCTTGGTGCTCGTGGGGGCCGCGGCCTTCGCAGGCTCGGCTCGTCCGAGTGTCAAGACGACTCCACTCGACAAGATCGACCACATCGTGGTCGTTTACGAGGAGAACCACAGCTTCGACAATCTCTACGGTGGCTGGGAGGGCGTGAACGGACGTGCGAACGCCGACGCCGCCCACACGACGCAGGTCGACCAGCACGGCGCTCCGTACAGCTGTCTCAAGCAGAACGACGTGAACCTGGTTGCTCTGCCGTCCACGTGCACCGACGGCGCGCACTCGTTCTCGAGCGCGTTCGCGAACACGTGGTTCATGATCGACCCGCTGATCCCGGCGACCGCGACGACCTGCCCGCGGCCGCTGCAGGCATTTGCGTTCCCGAACGGTGTGTTGAACGGTCAGGGGCTGCCCGGTGGCTGCACGCGCGACCTGGTACACAAGTTCTACCAGGAGCAGTATCAGCTGAACGGCGGCGCGCAGAACCGCTACATGGTCGGAAGCGACGCGATCGGCCTGACGATGGGCCAGTACGACACGACGCAGCTGCCGGTCTACAAGTGGCTCCACGAGACGAACCACCCGAGCTACGTGATCGCCGACGACTTCTTCCAGGCGGCCTTCGGCGGCTCCTTCCTGAACCACCAGTACCTGATCGCCGCGCAACCGCCGAGCGACGCGAACGCGCCGGCGAGCCAGCACTCGCTGGTGGACAGTGCAGGTTTCCCACGCAAGACCTACCCGCTCTACACGCCGCTCGTGGGGGCGACATACAAGGACAGCGACTTCACCGTCACGTGTCCCGCACCTGTGCCGAACCTCGCGTGTGGGAACTTCGCGGTCAACACGATGCAGCCGGCGAGCGAGCCGTCGGGCACGTTCGGCCGCAAGCTCGTCACGCAGACGAACGCGACGATCGGCGATCGGCTGTCGGCGAAGGGCATCGACTGGGCCTGGTACGCGGGCGGCTGGGCCGACGCGGCCGGCCTGAGCAGCGATCCCGGCTACACGAACGGGCCTGGGCCGACGTGCTCGAACCCGAACCACGACCGCGCGGCGAAGTTC
>JANMWB010000238.1:0-2042 GCA_031393705.1 Thermoleophilia bacterium
ACTTCGATCATCTCGTCGGTACGAGGCGAATATCGAGGCTCGGTTTTCCCGGTGCTATCGTCGGGCTTGCTAACGCCGTCGTGGTTGCTCTCATGGCCCTCGGACTCTAGCCGGTTCCTCTGATCGGCCAGGATGAGACGCCCCAGGGCGTGCAGAACATCATTTCCGACTGGCAGTCGATGACCGTCTGGAAGGACACGCGGCAGCTCGCAACGGCCGCGGCCGGTGCGGCGATCTCGCTGCTGAAGGGCACCCCGCTCAAGACGACGGGAACCGTGCCGAACGGGAAGAAGAAGGAGCCTGCGTTCATCATCGCGCCGCAGGCGATCACGAAGGCGAACTACAAGATCCTCTTCAGTGCTGGTTACGTGAAGAAGAGCGAGGTCTGCAACGGCGCTTTCGCGAAGTACTGCAAGTAAGCGAAGAAGCACTCCGATCGGAGGCGCCCTTCGGGGCGCCTCCGATCGTCTTTTCTGGTAGGAACGCAACGTCCAGATGACCGAGACCGAGACGCCAACACTCGAACTCCGCGGAATCTCCAAGTCGTTCGGCTCCGTTCAGGCACTCACGGACGTCGACTTCGAGGTGCGCAGAGGCGAGGTGATGGCACTCGTCGGCGACAACGGCGCCGGCAAGTCGACGCTGATCAAGACCGTCGCGGGGATCCACACGGCAGACGAAGGTGAGATCCTCTTCGACGGCGTGCCGGTCGGCATCTCCGGCCCGAAGGACGCAGCGCGGCTCGGGATCGAGGTCGTGTACCAGGATCTCGCGCTCTGCGACAACCTCGACGTCGTGCAGAACATGTACCTCGGCCGCGAGGAGCACGATTCGTTCCAGCGACTCAAGGAGCCGGTCATGGAGCAGCGGACCGCGGAGACGCTGAAGTCGCTCGCCGTGACCACGATCCGCTCGATCCGGCAGCCGGTCGCGACGCTCTCGGGCGGCCAGCGGCAGTCCGTCGCCGTCGCACGCTCGGTGATGTGGAACTCGCGCGTCGTGATCCTCGACGAGCCGACGGCGGCGCTCGGCGTTGCGCAGACCGAGCAGGTGCTCAACCTCGTGAAGCGTCTCGCGCAGCAGGGCCAGGCGGTGGTGCTGATCTCGCACAACCTCCATGACGTCTTCGAGGCCGCGAACCGGGTCACGGTGCTGCGCCTCGGACGGAACGCAGGAGTCTTCGAGGTCGCCAAGACGACGCAACAGGAGCTCGTTCATGCGATCACGGCCGGGACGCCGACGAAGGTGTCCGGCATTCCCTCGACGGAAGTGCCCGCGTGACCGCTCCGGCGGCCCAGCCGGTGCTCGCCCCGGGCGACGAGGGCGAGAGCCTCGGGCGCCGGGTCTGGGAGAACATCAAGGGAGGGAACCTCGGCAGCTTGCCCGTGATCATCGGGCTGGCGCTGATCGTTCTCGTCTTCAGTCTGACCGCCCAGAACTTCTTCACCGCCGTCAACTTCAACAACGTCATCACCCAGATGGCCGGAACGACGCTGCTCGCCTACGGCGTCGTGTTCGTCCTGCTGCTCGGCGAGATCGACCTCTCGATCGCGTACGTGAGCGCGGTCTCCGGCGTCGTGGCGGCCGAGTTGCAGCTGCCAGGGAGTGGTCATGTGCTGCCGGGCATCCTCCCGATCGTCGTGGCCGTCGCCGCCGGTGTGCTGATCGGGGCGTTCCAGGGCTCGTTCATCGCGATCATCGGCGTGCCCGCCTTCGTCGTGACGCTCGCCGGTCTGCTCGCGTGGCAGGGCGTCGTGCAGGTCGTGCTCGGCGCGGGCGGCCCGATCATCATCCAGAGCCGCTGGATCAACTACACGGCGCAGTACTTCTTCTCGAATGAGGCCGGCTGGATCATCGCGGCGCTCCTCAGCCTGCTCTATGTGGCGGGAGTGGTCGGCTCGCTGCTCGGCCAACGCCGGCACGGCGTCCGGGTTCGCAGCCCGCTGCTCGTGGCGATCAGGCTCCTTGCGGTGCCCGCGGGCGCGTTCCTCGTCGTCGCGATCTGCAACCACGACCGCGGCCTGCCGTTCGCGGGGCTCCTG
>JANMWB010000272.1:0-3749 GCA_031393705.1 Thermoleophilia bacterium
ACGGCTCTCACGGATCACCGTCACCTTGATCTGCCCCGGGTACTCGAGATGCTCTTCGATCTCACGCGCGATCTCGTGGGAGAGCAACACCGCGCCGTCGTCGTCGATCTCGTGCGGCTTCACGAGCACGCGGATCTCGCGACCGGCTTGCAGTGCGTAGACCTTCTCGACACCCGGGTGATTCGAAGCGAGCTTCTCGAGCGATTCGAGCCGCTTGACGTAGTGCTCGAGGCCCTCGCCGCGCGCGCCGGGCCGCGACGCGGAGATGGCGTCCGCAGCGATCAAGAGCACGGCCTCGACGGTCTGCGGCTGCACCTCGTAGTGATGTGCCTCGATCGCGTGGCACACGGCCGGGCTTTCGCCGTGACGCCGCGCAAGCTGCGTGGCGATCTGCGCGTGCGAGCCCTCGACCTCGTGGGTCATCGCCTTGCCGAGGTCGTGCAACAGCGCCGCGCGCTTGGCGGTCTTGACCGACGCTTCGACCTCGGCCGCCATGATCCCCGCGAGCTGGACCACCTCGAGCGTGTGTTTTAGGACGTTCTGGCCGTAGCTCGTGCGGTAGCGGAGCCGGCCGAGGATCTTCACCAGCTCCTCGCTGAAGTCGCCGCAGTTCGCCTCGAAGACGGCTTGCTCGCCCGCCTGCCGAATGTGCTCGTCGAGCTCGGCTTTCGAGAGGTAGTACATCTCCTCGATCCGGGTCGGGTGAATGCGCCCGTCTTCGATCAGCTTCAGCAGCGTCATGCGCGCGATCTCGCGGCGGATGCCGTCGAACGACGAAAGCACGACCGCGTTCGGCGTGTCGTCGATGATGAAGTCGACCCCCGTCAGGTGCTCGAGCGAGCGGATGTTGCGCCCTTCCCGGCCGATGATCCGCCCCTTCATGTCGTCGGAGGGGAGCTCGACGAGCGTCACCGTCGTCTCCGCCGCTGCGCTTGCGGCGACACGCTGCAACGCGTCGGCGACGAGGTTGCGGGCGCGCCGCTTCGCCTCGCTCGCGGCTTCTTCCTCCATCTTGCGAACGCGACCTGCAAGCTCGTGCCGCACTTGCTCCTGCGATTCGTCGAGGATCCGCTGCCGCGCTTCACCGCTCGTCATGCCGGCGATGCGCTCGAGCTGGAGGCGGTGCGCGTCTTTCAGCTCTTTCATGTCCTCCTGAAGCTGGCGGAGGTGGACCTCGCGGTCGGACACGCCTTGCTCGCGGCGGATCAGCTCCGTGAGTTTGCGGTCGATGTCGTCCTCCTTCGCGATCACGCGCTCCTCGATCTTGACGACCTCGTCGCGTCGCCCCCGAAGCTCCGCCTCGAGCTCGCCGCGGAGCTTGATCGCCTGCTCACGCGCCTCGATGCCGGCCTCGCGCCGCGTCACTTCGGCGTCGCGCTTCGCCTCGTCGAGGAGCAGGTTCCGTTGACGGCGCGCCGCGTCCAGGCGCGAGCCGCCGATCACGCGCAGCGTGACGAGCGTGCCGGCGATTCCGGCGGCGACTGCAATCACGACTGCCACGACGACGACCATGGACACTCCTTACGGGCTGGTCGCCCGCACGCCGCATGTCCGCCGCTTGGCGTTACCGGCGCCGCCGCTGCCTCAGCAGCCGTCGCGCCGGATCGATCTCAGGTCAGGGTCGTTGGGTGATGGATGCTCAGGTGCGCTGTGCCCTGGGGATGGAGCCTGTGGGATCGAGGTGACAGAAAAAGGTTCAAGGAGCGTAAGAGACCAGCGGAATATGCGTTATGCAGGCAAAATTGGAATGAATACAAGCTCAACTCTACAACTCCGACCGCTCATTCCGCAACGTCGATTCCGAGGGCCGCCTCGAGGGCGTCCTGCCCGAAGCCCTTCCGAGCGAGGTGCGCGCCCGTCTTCGGGGTGCGCCCGAGCCGCTCCACCAGGGCCGTCGCCCGCTCTGCCTCTGGCGCCAGGGCCCCGATCGCCTCGCCGACCGCGTCGGCGGCGACGCCGTGCTCGCCCAGGTCGTACCGGATCCATTCGTCCCCGTAGCCCCGGTCCGCCAGCGCCCTCGCCCGGGCACCGGCGAACCGTTCGTCGTCGACGTATCCGACGCGCTCGAGCGTCTCGAGCGCGTCGTTCCGCCGGTCCTCGTCGATCCCCGCCCGAGCTAGACGCTGATTGAGATCGCGTCGCGAGCGGTCGCGATGCTGCAGGGCCCGCGCGGCGATCTCGATCGGGTCGTCGTCTGCTTTCAACTGCGCCCCATCCGGTGCTTCCTAGGCGAGCGAGGTCGCCTTCTCCTTCTTGGCGTCCACGACGTCTTCTTCGTCGAGCACCGGGACGACTTCCTTGGACACCTCGCCCTGCGGGAGGAGCCGGGCCGAGATCACCTGCTCTGAAGGAGCGCCCGCTTGGATCTCGCGCAGGATCGCCTGCACGACGTCCGGGTGCTCCCGGAGGAACGCGGTCGCGTTCTGGCGGCCCTGGCCGAGGCGCTCGTCGCCGTAGGAGAAGTACGAGCCGGACTTCTGGACGACCTTCCGCTCGAGCCCGACCTCGAGCACCGAGCCTTCCCAGGAGATGCCGTCGCCGTAGATGATGTCGAACTCGGCCTGCTTGAACGGCGGCGCGACCTTGTTCTTGACCACCTTCACCCGGACGCGGTTGCCGATCGCCTCGACGCCTTCCTTGAGCGTCTCGATGCGCCGGATGTCGAGCCGAATCGACGCGTAGAAGCGGAGCGCGCGACCGCCGGACGTCGTCTCCGGACTGCCGAACATGACCCCGATCTTCTCGCGCAACTGGTTCGTGAACAGGCAGATCGTGTCGGTCTGATGAAGCGTGCCGTTCAGCTTGCGCAGCGCCTGGCTCATCAGGCGGGCCTGCAGGCCGACGTGGGAGTCGCCCATCTCGCCCTCGATCTCGGCCTTCGGCGTCAGCGCGGCGACCGAGTCGATCGCGACGACGGCCAGCGCGCCGGAGCGCACGAGCAGTTCGCAGATCTCGAGCGCCTGCTCCCCCGTGTCGGGCTGGGAGACGAGCAGCTCGTCCAGGGTCACGCCGATCTACTTGGCGTAGCTCGGATCCATCGCGTGCTCCGCGTCGATGAACGCGCAGATCCCGCCGCGGCGCTGTGCCTCGGCGATCACGTGGTAGACGAGCGTCGTCTTACCGGACGACTCCGGCCCGTAGACTTCGCAGACCCGGCCACGCGGCAGGCCGCCAACGCCGAGCGCGATGTCGAGCGAGAGCGACCCCGTCGAGACGGCGCCGATTGCGACCTGGGCCGCATCGTTCATCTTCATCACGGCGCCCTTGCCGAACTGGCGCTCGATCTGTCCAAGCGCCGTATCCAGTGCTTGCTCACGATCCATCTGTCTACTTACCTCCTAGGGCTGCCGTTTCCAGTGCGTCGTACGTTGCCCCGCTGTATTCAGCAGAACCTCGGCCGAGAACCGAACGGTAGAGAGCCGACCGGACGACATGAATAGAACGTATGTTCGTGACCTCCGGAGTGAGTCCTGCCCGCTCGTTGAACCGTAAAACGGTCACATGCGCGAGCCACGGCCGCCGCTCGGAGCGGTAGACGCCGAGCCGCTCCAGACGCGCCCCCAGGTCCTCGGCCAGGGCCGTCGCCGCCCCGGTCACGTCCTTGAGGACGATCATCCCGACGCTCCGGGCCTCGCGGTAGCGGAGGGGCTGCAACTCGAGCCGGCCCGCCGCGGCACTCGCCGCGCGGAGCCCGTCGATGATCGCCGGCACCTCCCCGGCGGGCCGGGAGCCGAGGAAGGCCAGCGTGA
>JANMWB010000273.1:0-18633 GCA_031393705.1 Thermoleophilia bacterium
CACCCACGGGATTGCGACTTCGACTGCCGTGTAGGCGAGCAGGGGCCGCCAGTGGCGAATGAGCGGTCGCAGCTCGCCGCGGTAGGCGGCCACCGGGGTCAGGATCAGCGCGCCGATCGCCGTGCGACCGAAGACGAGCGTAACCGGCGCCAGCTCGCGCACCGCGACACGAATCAGGAGGTACGGGATCCCCCAGATCACGCACATCGCTGCGAAGAGCAGCGCGCCGCGCCGCGTCATCGACGGCGCCACGTCATGCCGGGTCAGGCTCGGTCAGCACGCGCGCCAAGCAGAGCAATGCCAGCAGGGCAATGACGACGTCGTTCGCGACGCACCACTGGCAGATCGCGTGGATCCGCGCGATCTGGACCCAGAGCAGGTAGCCGCTGAATGCGGCGCCGGCGAGCGCGATCACCGCCCCGGAAAGAGCGGCCGAAACCCCACGCACGGCTGCCGTGAGCGACACGGCGATGTACGCGGCGAGACCGAGCACGGCGACAGGAATGTCGCCGGCCATCGCATAGCTGGACTGCTGCACCTTTTCGCAACCGCCCGACGTGCAGATCGGTGAGATGTGGGAGTAGTGGATGACGGTCAGATACGTGGCGATCGCACCACCGACGACGGCGGTGCCGGCGATCGCAGCCCTCAGGTTCACTACTGAAGCGCTGCCGAGAGCGCCGCGACGAACGAGGCCGGGTCGAGGCCCGGAACCGGGAGCTGATGCGCGACGGCCGGCGGCCGCTGGATGATGAAGGTTGGCGTGCCCTGCAGGTGGTCCGCGGTGGCCTGCTTCTGTGCCATGCGCAGGGCAGCGTCGACCGCCGGCGCCCCCATGCCCGCGATGATCGCTCTCCCGTCCGCCCCGGCGTCACGCGCGGCCGCGAGGATCAGGCCGTTCGTGATCCAGCCGCTGTTCTCGGCGCCCTGACGCGCATACACCGCGTCGACGAGATCCCACAGCTTGCTCTGCTTCGCCGCCGCGTACATCGCGCGCAGCCCTCGAACCGAGTCGGGCCCGACGATCACAACGCCGCGGTAGACGAGCTTGATCTTCCCGGTGCGCACGAACTCGTCGATCACGGTCGGAAGAGTCTCGACGTTCCAGTTGCGGCAGAAGGGGCACTGCGGATCCTCGTAGACGATCAAGCTAACGGGCGCACTCGACTTGCCGAGGGTGTCCCCGTGCTGCGGGATCCCGGCTAACACGCTCGCCGCGGTCCGGGGTGTCGTCGCTGCGGTCGTCGTCGGAGTCAACGACGAGCTCTTGGTCTTGCCGACGACGAGGATCAACACGACGGCGAGGAGCCCGGCGGCTCCCACAGCAGCCGCGACGAGGATCAGACGGTTGCGATTCACGCCGCCAGCATGCCGAAAAACGAAGGGCCCGGTTTCCCGGGCCCTTCTTGGTTCGCGATCCGAAGGTGGTTCCTAGCAGCCCGTTGCGGGAGCGCGGAAGCCTGGGAACGGATTCAGGTCGCCCATCAGCGTGTAACGACCACCGACCCCCGACTGGTTCGCTTCGGAGCCGGTGTTGCTGCTCGGCAGGCGCAGGAACCACGGGAGGAGCGCTTCGTCCTCCGGGTGGTAGTACCCATCTGCGCTCTGCGTGCCGTTCGGGTTCGGGCCCTGCGCGAACGTATTGGAGCCCTTCGCGAAGCCGATCCCGACGACCGGGTCACCGGTCTCCAGGATGTTCGTGCAGCCGTACTGCGGTGCCGTCGGCGTCAGCCACGGCTCGACCCAGTTGTTCACGAACGGGTCGTCGCCCCACTCGGCGATCTCGTGGCTGAGCGCGTGAATGTCCTGCAGCGCCCAGTCCGTGCCGCCGTTCGCACGGGAGTAGAAGCCCGGCCGAACATACGACGCCCAAGCGAACGTCTGCACCGGCGCGTTGCCGTTGCTGTTCGCACTGCCGTTCCCGGCACCGGACGCTTTCGTGCCGTGATACCCGAGCACACAGCAGTTGAGGACGTTCGGACCGATGTGCAGGTAGACGTTGTCGGTCAGGTAGATCGGCAGGTGCGTCGGATCGGCGGTCGTCTCGAGGTTCTTGATCTGCGCCGACCACCAGCTGATATTGATGTCGCCCGCGACGACGCCGCGGCCGCTCACCAGAACCGTGCCCTGGTTCGACGGCACATCGATCGTGACTGTCGGGAGCACGTTGGCATGCAGCTTGACGTGATAGTTGCTCGGCCCGGTCTTGTTGAACTGGGCCCGCATCGTCGCGTCTTGGACCTGCAACGGCACGCCCGCATCGTTCTGCGAGAGCGCACCGCCCGGCCCACGGATGAACGCCGGTGCAGCCGGGAACGCGCCTGCGGCGGTCGCGGCCGGTGTCGAGCCGTAGTCGTTGTTCGCGAACTGCGGGGACGCGAGCGTCGCGCCGACAACACTCGTGCCGTCGAACGTCCAGCCGCCGACGTGCACGATGATCGGCGTGATGTCCGCTTCGATCGTCGTCGAGCATGCAGCGCCCGAGCACGCGTTCGGATCGGAGCCGACCATGTTGTAGCCGTACGTGACACCGTTGTGCGGATCGGTCGTCTGACCGAACCAGTGCGCCACCGTCCGCGTCGTCGGCAGGACACTCGCCCCACCTTCGGTCGTGCTGATTGCCTTCAGTGTCGAGTCGTCGACAACCTGAGGCTCGATCGGAGTGGCACCTCCCCCGGATGCCGTCGCCACGACCACTGCGACGATCGCAGCGAGCAGAGCGGTGAACAGAGCAAGTTTTGACTTCGCCATATGTTCTCTCTCCCTTTCCCCTGACATCGATAGCCCGGCGCACGAAAGCGCGAGCGAAAAGCTCAATATAGACCCGTATTTTGGCTTTGACCAGTCGCTCCGCGGCGTCGTTCGGAGCCACCGTTAGGCTCACTGCTCGTGGCGCAGCTCCAGAGCCGAGTCGAGCAGAACGACGATTTCGCCCGCAGGCAGGCTCAGCTGCGGGCGCTCGTCGACGAACTGCGGGAGCGCAGCGCTCTCGTTGCGGCCGGGGGCGGCGCGCAGTCGGTGGAACGGCACCATTCGCGCGGGAAGCTCCTTGCCCGGGAGCGCATCGACCGCCTCGTCGATCCGGGCACAGCGTTTCTCGAGCTGAACGCTCTCGCGGCGTGGGAGCTGTACGACCGCCAGGCGCCAGGCGCAGGGATCGTCACGGGGATCGGCGTCGTCGAGGGGCGCGAGTGCGTGATCGTTGCGAACGACGCGACGGTGAAGGGCGGCTCGTACTTCCCGCTGACCGTGAAGAAGCACCTGCGCGCGCAGGAGGTCGCCGAGCAGAACGCGCTGCCGTGCCTCTACCTCGTCGACTCCGGCGGCGCGTTCCTGCCGCTCCAGGCCGACGTCTTCCCGGACCGCGAGCACTTCGGGCGCATCTTCTACAACCAGGCGCGCATGTCGGCGCAAGGCATCCCTCAGATCGCCGTCGTGATGGGCTCGTGTACCGCCGGCGGCGCGTACGTGCCCGCGATGAGCGACGAGACGGTGATCGTGCGCGGCACCGGCACCATCTTCATCGGCGGCCCACCGCTCGTGAAAGCGGCAACCGGCCAGGACGTCACCGCGGAAGAGCTCGGCGGCGCCGACGTGCACACACGCCAGTCAGGCGTCGCGGATCACTACGCGACGAGTGACGAGCATGCACTCGCGATCGCACGGCGCATCGTCGCGAACACGCAGGGCCGCAGGCCCGAGCCGCCGTGGACGCGCGCGACGCCGGAGCCGCCGGCCGTCGACCCCTCCGATCTGTACGGCCTGATCCCGGACGATCACCGCACGCAGATGGAAGCGCGCGAGATCATTGCCCGCGTCGTCGACGGCTCGCGGTTCGACGAGTTCAAGGCGTTGTACGGCGAGACGCTCGTCTGTGGGTGGGCTCACATCGAGGGCTACCCGGTCGGCATCCTCGCGAACAACGGCGTGCTTTTCGCGGAGAGCTCCCAGAAGGGCGCGCACTTCATCGAACTGGCGTGCAAGCGGCGCGTTCCGCTGGTCTTCCTGCAAAACATCACCGGCTTCATGGTCGGCAAGGAGTACGAGGCGCGCGGGATCGCACGCGACGGCGCCAAGCTCGTGATGGCGGTCGCGTGCGCCGACGTGCCCAAGTTCACGGTCGTGACGGGCGGCTCCTTCGGCGCAGGCAACTACGGCATGTGCGGGCGCGCCTACTCCCCACGCCAGCTGTGGATGTGGCCGAACGCCCGCATCTCGGTGATGGGCGGCGAGCAAGCGGCGACGGTGCTGTCGATGGTCGGCGATTCCGACCCCGACGAGATCCGCGCCAAATACGAGGCGGAAGGCAATCCGTACTACTCGACCGCACGCCTCTGGGACGACGGGATCATCGATCCGCTCGACACACGGCGGGTCCTCGCGCTCGGGATCTCGGCCGCCCTGAACGCCCCGATCCCGGAAAGCACGTTCGGCATTTTCCGAATGTGAGTTTCCGATCATTCGTCGTTCTTGCGGAGGACGGCAGATCGTCCTGTGCGACGACGCAGCGAAATCGACCCAGGCGTAGGTTGAGGTTGCGCAGAACGAAGCAAGTCCTCCTCTGACTTGCGAGGCGGCGCGTCCTCCTGGGCGCGCCGTTCCTCGTTTAGGGTGCGCAGTCGGATGGTGCTGCGCCTCGTGATCTGGAACCTCGCTGACTCGCAGACGAACATCGGTGAGCTTCGCCGCTACCTGCGCGACGAGGCGGTGCCGGCGTTCGAGCAGGTGTCTGGGCTGCTGTTCAAAGGCTGGTTCTCCGACGAGGTGAGCGAGCGCTGGGGCGCCGTGTACGTCTGGGAGTCACAGGAGGCGTCGGAGCAGGAGCTGCCATCGCGGGCGCGCGAGCTGATCGGGAAGCACCCGGACGTCGTCGAGGTGTTCGATCTCGAAGCGTCGGTGTCCGCCGCCGAAGAGCTGCGCCGGCTCGGTCTGGCGTTCGAGTGAGCGCGCTGCGCACTGAGCGCGACGGGGCTGTGCTGCGCATCGCGATGGCGCGGCCCGACCGCCGGAACGCGTTCGACGCATCGCTGATCGACGAGCTGACCGTGTCGTTCGCAGATGTAGGTGACGCCCGAGCGGTCCTGCTCACGGGCGACGGCCCGTCGTTCTCCGCGGGCGCCGACGTCGAGTGGATGCGTTCGTCCGTCGAGCTCTCGCTGGAAGAGAACGTGGCGGATGCGTTGCGTCTGCGCGCGATGCTCGAGGCGATCGACGGCTGCCCTGCCCCGGTCGTCGCTCGCGTACAAGGACATGCGCTCGGCGGAGGCTGCGGGCTCGTCGCATGTTGCGACATCGTCGTCGCGGAACCGTCCGCGCTGTTCGCCTTCAGCGAGGTGAAGCTCGGAATCGTGCCGGCCGTGATCTCGCCGTTCGCACTCGCGAAGATCGGAACGGGCGCGGCACGCCGTTGGTTTGTGACGGGCGAACGCTTCACCGCGGACGTTGCCTTGCGCATCGGTCTGATCCACGAGGTCGCGGACGATCTCGACGCGGCGGTCGAGAACATTCTCGGCGAGCTGCTGACCGCCGGCCCGAACGCAGCGCGGGCCGCAAAGGAGCTCGCTCGCGCGCCGCACTCCGCCGAGGACACGGCGCAGCGCATCGCCACGCAGCGAACGAGCCCGGAGGGTCAGGAGGGCCTGCGCGCGTTCCTCGAGAAGCGCAAGCCGAACTGGCGCGAGTAAAGCGCTGAACTAGGGGCCGAGTTGCTTCGTGTGCAGCGCGACCGGCTTCGTGACCGACGAGACGTACGACGAGCCGCCGATGATCTCGACCCGGTAGCTGCCCGGACGGAGTGCGGCGTCGAAGGTGCCGGTTGAGCGAGCGACCGGATGCCACGTGCGCTGCGAGAGCCGCTGCACCTCCAGCAGGAGCCGGGGCGCCACGAAGACATGCAGCTTCGTGCCGTCGGTCTGCAGCAGCACGCGCGGCGTGACGGGGAAGGCAACCGCGTCGCCGGTGACGTCGTTGTAGGCGAGCCTGAACTGGGTCGAGCGCACTACGGGCAACGAAACGCTGAAGTGGCCGCTTCGGCCCGGATGAACCTGGCGCACCGTCTCCCAGGTGCGGTCAACGACCTGCTCGAGGCGTGCGCGGCCGAGCCCGCGCACCCAGCCTTCGACACGCACGTGCGCCCCGTAGAGCGTTCGCGCCGAGGGCGTGTCGAGCCGCATCACGTGCACGGTGAAGTCCGTCGAGCCGAGCTTGAACTTCTTGCGGATCAGTTGTCCGGAGAAGCGCTTCCAACCGCGGGTTGTCTGCAGGCGCACGGCGAGTGCCCGGCCCGACGAGTTCTCGACGACCTGCATGTCGGTCACGCCGTGCAGGTGCAAGACACGTGCGATGCGTGCAGCCGGCAGTGCAATCGTCGGCCACACATGATGCGGCGAGACGTAGTCGTACGGGTCGTTCACCGATACGAGGTACGGCACCTGGTGCACGCGCGGCCACGCGTCATGAACGGACGACGTCTTGCCGCCGGACGTCGAGAAGTAAAAGGCCGGGATGATCCGATCGCGCCAGACGAGCACCTGCCCTGTCGTCGCGCCGACGGCAAGGTTCGTCGGATCGCGCTCCGCGCCGGCGCCGCCGTACATCTGCGAGCGCTGGTCCGAATAGAGATCGAAGTCCTTGTTCGGATGCAGGGTTGCGAGCGTGTAGGACCGCGCAGCGACCGCCTGCGCTTCATAGGTCTGCGTGTGCCAGCCCTTCGGCACCTCCCACGGGACAACCCCGCGCAGGTAGCGGTCGAGCGGCAGGACGTTGACTGCCATCAGTCCTTTCGGCTTCACCTTCACAACCACGGAGCCGCGGTACGCTGCGCCTGAGACGCGCAACGGCTGCGCGCCCGGCTCAAAGCGCAGCGGCGCGCGCAGATGGTTGTGCCGCAACACGAGCTTCCGGTTCACGACCACCGAGCCCGCGGGGAGATGGACCTTTCGACCGACCGCGTCGACGACGAGGAACGGCGAAGCGGAGCCGAGTCGAACTGCGTCCTGCTGCTTCACGAGGAGCACGCGCACGTCCCGCGGAGCTGCGATCCCGATGTTGGTGTGCGGGTAGTAATGACCCAGGATCTGACGGTAGCCGAAGCCATGGCGCGCGTAGCCCTCAGCGCCCCACTGACTCATGCCGACCCCGTGACCCCAACCGCGACCGTCGAGCAGGAACACCGTGCCTGCGCTTCCTGCCGCGGGGAGCGCGAGTGTGGCGAGGACCGTTGCAACCAACACCCTCATCGCGGATCGGCAGAGTAGCGCCGTGCGGAGACTTCTGTTCTTGACGGGCGCGGTCGTCTTCGTCGACACCCTGTTCTTCGCGGCGCTCACGCCGCTCCTCCCCCATTACGCCCACTCGCTCGCGCTCGGCAAGACCGGCGCAGGCGTGCTCTCGGGCGCGTACCCGGCCGGTGCGTTCCTCGGCGCAATCCCGAGTGGCCTCGTAGCCGGACGGCTCGGGGTCAAGCCCACCACGATCGTAGGGCTGACGCTCGTCGCGGCCTGCACCATCCTCTTCGGTCTCGCGGACGAGGCGTGGCAACTCGACCTCGCCCGCTTCGCACAGGGTCTCGCCTCCGCGTTCTCGTGGACCGGGGCGATCGGCTGGCTCGTCGCAGCCGCGCCTGCGGGCCGCCGCGGACGGCTGATCGGGAACGCGTTCGCCGCGGCCGTCGTCGGCGCGCTCTTCGGGCCGGTGATCGGCGGCATCGCCTCGGTCGCGGGGATCCGCTGGACGTTCAGCGCGGTCGGCCTCGCCTCGTTCGGGCTCGTCGCCTGGGCGGCGCTCACACCCGGGGAGACGGGCCATGAGCCGCAGAGCCCCGTCCACCTGGTCCGAGCGCTCGGAGACCGCAGGATCCTCGTCGCCGGCTGGTTCGTCGTGCTCCCCGCGCTGCTGTTCGGGGTCGTCGGTGTCCTGGCGCCGCTCCGGCTCGCGCAGCTCGGGTTCGGCGCGGTCGCGATCGGCGCCGTGTTCCTCTGTTCCGCTGCGTTCGAGGCGGTGAACAACGTGCTGCTCGGCCGCACGTCGGACCGCCACGGCCCGCTGCCGCCGATCTTCGTGGGGCTCGTCGCGTCGATCGCCGTCGCCGCCGTGCTGCCCTGGCCGGACAATCGCTTCCTGCTCGGAGTGCTCGTCGTTGCCGCCGGGCTGTCGTTCGGGACGTTTTTCACGCCCGGGATGACACTGCTCTCGAATCTCGCCGAATCTCGTGGCCTACGCGTCGGCTATGCCTCGGCCCTCGTCAATCTCGCCTGGGCGCCCGGGCAGACGTTGGGGGCTGTCGGCGGCGGAGCCCTTGCGCACGCGACGCACGACGCGGTGCCCTACCTCGCCCTCGCAGGCATCTGCGCACTTACGCTTCTCGCCCTATGGCGATTCCACGCATCGCTCGGCTTGACGACTCCATCGGCTCGGGAGTCGAACGGCTCGTCGTCGCCCATCACCGGCGACGCCTGAAGCGGCACGACTGGCAGCACGCCTATGACCCGCCGGACGACGGGCTGTGGTGCGCGGGAGAGCCACCGCCGCGCGACGGCAACAGGCTCGAGGTGCTCGTCGACGGAGAGCACGCGCTCGGCCGGTTGCAGGAGGACATCGCGGGCGCGCGCGAGTCGGTGTTCCTTGCGGGTTGGCACTTCGAGCCGTCGTTCCGGCTGACGCGCGGCGGCCCGACGTTGCGCGAATTGCTCGCGGGCGTCGCCGAGCACGCCGACGTCCGTGTGCTCGCGTGGGCCGGAGCGCCGCTGCCGCTGTTCAAGCCGTCGCGTGCCGACGTGCGCGAGGGACGCGAGACGCTGGTGAAGAGCACAAAGATCCGCATGGCGCTCGATGCGAAGGAGCGGCCGATGCACTGCCACCACGAGAAGCTTGCCGTGATCGACGGCCGCGTCGCATACGTGAACGGGATCGACCTCACATCGCTCGCCGGTGACCGGCTCGACTCGAGCGAGCATTCCGCGCGCGGCGCGATCGGCTGGCACGACGCCGGGACGCGCATCGAAGGCCCGTTCGTGCGCGACGTCGCCGACCACGTCACGCTGCGCTGGCGAGAGGTGACCAGCGAGACGATCGAGCTCGCATGCGACGAATCGACACGAGGTGCGGTGCGCGCGCAGTTCGTCCGCACCGTTCCCAACAGCGTTTACGACGCCCTACCGCGCGGCGACTACCGGATCCTCGAGGCGTACGTGCGCGCGCTGCGCTCGGCGCAGCGGCTGATCTACCTCGAGTCGCAATTCCTCTGGTCACCCGAGCTCGTCGCGATTTTGAAGGCGAAGCTCGAGGATCCGCCGAGCGACGAGTTCCGCCTGGTCGTCCTCCTACCGCGCAAGCCGAACAACGGCAAGGACGACACGCGCGGCCAGCTCGGGGTGCTCGCCGAAGCGGACCGTGACCAACGGCTGCTCGCGTGCACGCTCTACCAACCCGGCCACGTCGAGCAGGTCTACGTCCACGCGAAGATCGGCATCGTCGACGACCGCTGGCTTTGCATCGGCTCTGCGAACCTCAACGAGCATTCGCTCTACAACGACACCGAGGCCTGCGTGATCACGACTGACGAGGAGCTCGTACGCAACACGCGACTACAACTGTGGCGCGAGCACCTGCGTCGAGACGACGTCGACGGCGAGCCTCATGAGGTGATCGACCAGCTCTGGGTGGCGACCGCCGAGCAGGGCGACCACCTGGCGCTCCTCCCCCACATCTCGCGGCGCTCCGGCCGTTTCCTCGGGCCGATCAACGGCCTGCTGGTCGACGGCTAGGCTCCCGCGCGTGCAGAAGGTGCTGGTGGCAAATCGCGGGGAGATCGCGCTGCGCGTGTTCCGCGCCGCGCGCGAGCTCGGCCTCGGCACGGTCGCGGTGGTCGCGCCCGACGACGCCGGCTCACTGCACGCGCGCTCCGCGGACGAGACGGTCGAGATCGCGTCGTACCTCTTCTCCGAGGAGCACATTCGGGCAGCCAAGCAGGTCGGGGCCGACGCAATCCATCCCGGTTACGGCTTCCTCGCCGAGAACGGCGACTTCGCCGAGGCCGTGCAGGCCGCGGGCTTGATCTGGATCGGGCCGCCGCCTGACGCACTACGGGCGGGCGGCGACAAGCTTGCTGCGAAGCGGATCGCACAGGGAGCCGGCGTCCCGACGATCCCCGAGGCAGACGAGCCGCCGCTGATCGTGAAGGCGGCTGCGGGCGGCGGCGGCCGCGGCATGCGCATCGTCCGCTCGCGCGCTGAGCTCGACGAGGCGGTGAACGCCGCAAAGCGCGAGGCGAAGGCCGCGTTCGGCGACGACACCGTTTACCTCGAGCGTTACGTCGAGCGCCCGCGGCACGTCGAGATCCAGCTGCTTGCTGACGAGCACGGCACGGTGCTCTCGCTCGGCGAGCGGGACTGTTCGGTGCAGCGACGCCATCAAAAGGTTCTCGAGGAGTCGCCGTCGCCCGGGCTCGATCCTGCGCTGCGCGCGGAGATGAGCGACGCTGCGGTGCGCTTCGCCCAGGCGATCGGCTATGTCGGCGCAGGCACCGCCGAGTTCGTGCTCGACGGACGCGACTTCTACTTCCTCGAGCTGAACGGACGCATCCAGGTCGAGCACCCGGTGACGGAAGCGGTGACGGGCATCGACCTCGTGCAGTGGCAGCTGCGCATCGCACGCGGCGAGGCGCTCGACATTCAACCCGGATCGCGCGGCGCGGCCGTCGAGGTTCGCCTCTACGCCGAAGACCCGCGCACCTTCCTCCCGCAGGCCGGCCGCATCGAGAAGCTGCACCTTCCCACGTCCATCCGCGTCGATGCCGGCGTCGCCGAGGGCGATGAGATCGGCACGTCGTATGACCCGCTGATCGCCAAGTTGATCGCGAGCGGCGTAACGCGCGACGAAGCGCTCGACCGGCTCGCCGCAGCGCTCGCAGAGACAGAGGTCGGCGGCGTGACCACCAACTTGCCATTCCTGCGCTGGCTCGTTGCGCATCCCGCGTTGCGCGCCGGCGAGACGACGACGGCGTTTCTCGTCGACCATCCCCCGCTCTCGCCACCGCCGGCCGCGCTACCCGACCCGGTCTGGCGCAGGCCGTTCCGGCTCAACTTGCCGCCGCCCGCGCCGCAGCCGCCGCCCGACATCGACGCCGAAGCCCACGCGCACGGGGCCGGCGTCGTGTCGAGCACGATCACCGCCCCGATGCCCGGCACGGTGATCAAGGTCAACGTTCGCAAAGGCTCAACAGTCAAAGCAGGCGATCCGCTCGTCGTACTGGAGGCGATGAAGATGGAAACGCCTCTGCTCGCCCCGTTCGACGGAACCGTCAACGCAATCCACGTCGGGGAAGGTGATCGTGTCGCGGGCGGCGCGGTGCTGGTCGAACTGGACGATTAGCGCGCTCGCCGTGCTCCTCCTCGCGGGCTGCGGCGGGAAGTGGCAGCCCACGTTCGAGGCGCACGGTTCGGGCCAGCACCAGTACTGGGTCGTGCACGCGAAAGGGAAGCCGAAGGCGGTCGTCGTGCTCCTGCACGGGCTCGGTCAGGACTCGGGCGAACAGCTCGAACCGTGGCAGTCGCATCTCGCGTCCCGCGGCTACGACGTGATCTATCCCCGCTACGAGGATCCGCCGCCCGCGCCGGACGCGCGCGACAACATCGTCGGCGCGGTCGGCCGCGGGCTCGGCGACCTCGGCCGGCCGAAGGTGCCACTCGTGCTGCTCGGGCACTCGCGCGGCGGGAGGCTCGCAGTCGAGGCAGCCGCGTTTCTGAAGCCGAAGCTCGTACTCGCGTTCTATCCGGGGCAGATCAACCCGGGGATGGAGCCGCCAACGAACTTCAAGCTGCTGCCGCGCACCACGAACATCTGGCTTTTCGTCGGCGACAAGGACACGAACGTCGGCAACCAGGGCGCGGTCGAGCTCGCCGAGCGGCTGCTGTCGTTCGGCTTTCCCGCGAAGCGCCTCCACGGCGCCACCATTCGCTCGAACGGGTTCACCGCAGACCACATGTCGGTCTACGACCTGAGCCCCGCCGCGCAGCGCGCGATCTGGGACCGCACAGACCGCCTGATCGAGCAGGCGATCAGAACCTAGACAGGAGACAAGGCGAGCCGCTCCCCGATGATCTCGTTCGCGGCTGCGTTTGCCGGCTCGTGGCCGGTGACTGCGCCGAGGAACGTGTCGCGGTCGAGCGCGAGCAGCTCGGCGTCGCTGGCGGCGCGCACGGTCGCGGTGCGCGGGATCTCGCGCAGGAGCGCGATCTCCCCGACCCCGCGGCCCGGCCCTTCGGTTTTCGTCCCGGTCGCGAGCTCGACGGCGAGCTCCCCCGACTCGATCACGTAGAAGCGGTCGCCCTCGTCGCCCGCGTGGAACAACACGGCTCCCGCGGTGAGGTGGACCGGCTCGAGTGAGCGCGCCAGCCGCTCGAGCGCCTGCGGCGGCAGAGGCGCGAAGATCGGCAGCCGCCGCAGCAGGCCGAGGTGCGCCGGATCCCCCGCGTCGAGCGAAACGAGGCGGCGCCAGAGCAGCCCGGCGAGGATCGGCAGGAAGAGGCCCGTCGCTACGAGCGCGATTCGGATTCCCGCCACGGCGATCAACAACGGGGCGAGAATCGCACCGAGGCCGATCGTGCCCGCGACCATGCTCTCGAAGACGCCGAAGACCCGGGAGCGCACCGCTTCCGGCGCGTTGCGCTGCAGCAACGTCAGACCGGAGACGTCGACGAGCGTGTTCCCGACGCCGAGGACGCCGAGCATCAGGAGTGCCACGACCGCGTTCGGCCACACACCCATGACGATGAAGGGAATGCCCCAGAGCAGCAGGCCGACGCCGAAGTCGCCCGCGAGCCGCTTCCTCCCGACGAGCACCATCGTCACGCCTGCGCCGATGATCCCGCCCACCCCGGTCGCCGCATAGAGCCAGCCGACGCCTGCGGTTCCCAGGTTGAGCAGCTGCAGCGCCGAGACGACCACCAGCACGCCCATCGCTCCCGCGACGACGGTCTGCGCGCCGAAGAGGCCCATGATCACGCGCAGGTTGCGATCCGCGAGCACGGCACGAAAGCCTGCGAGCGCTTCGCCGACCGCCGACGACGTCTCCGGCTCTTCACTCGGAGCAACCGCCGCCCGGTCGGGATGCACGCGCAGGACCATCAGCCCGGACCAGACGTAGGTCGCGACCGTCAGCAACAGGGTCGGCCCCACGCCCCACGCGGCGAGCGCAATCCCCCCGACCGCCGGCCCGACGAACGAGCCCACGCTGTCGATCGTCGCCGTCGAGACGTTCGCGGCAGTCAACTCCTCGGGTGTCCGCGCGAGCGCGGGCAGGAGCGAAGCCTCGGCGGGATGGAACGCGGTCGCGCAGATCGGGCCGAGCGCCGAAAGGGCGAAGACGAGAACGAGCGGACCGTCGGCGAACACGACCAGCGCGACCGCACCGACGAGGATCGCGCGAAGCACGTCGGCACCGAGCATCACCCGCTCCTGCCGGAACCGGTCGCCGAGTGCCGAGACGAAAGGCCCGAGCAGGGCGGATGGGATCGTCCGGACGAGTGCCATCAGCCCGACGGAGGTGGCCCCGCCGTGCCGGTAGGCATAGACCGCGATCGCGATCGCAAAGGCGTACTGGCCTGCCACCGAGCCGGCGAACGCGAGCTGAAGCCGCCTCAGATTCGGATTGCGGTAGACGTCGCGGAACGCAGCGAGCGACTCGGCGAGGCGGCGGCCCACGGGAGCAGCTTCGCCCTCCCGCTTGTGTTTTTCAAGTGGGGGTGGAAGATTTCAGGGAGCACGCGCGTCATGTGGTCGACATTCCGCGAACACGCGGGCATTCCAGAAGGAGGCACGCAAGATGTCGGACGAGGATCGCAAGGTGCACGCCAAGGAGAACGAGGATTCCGAAGAGTCCACCGAGGACGTCGAGGCCCACGTCAAGGCGCGGGGCGCGACCGACGAGGGAGACGACGAGGTTCGCGCGCACGTCAAGGGCGTTCGCATGGCGAACGACGACGACGGCGGCGACGACGTCGAGGCGCACGTCAAGGCCGGCCGCTAGCCTCCGCTCCAGCAGAGTGGTGTTTCGAGGGCCCGGGAAACCGGGCCTTCGTCGTTCTACGAAAGCACGCGCTCGAGCTCGCGCAGGAGCGCGAGGCCTGCTTCGCGCTTGTCCTCCTCGAGCCGGTCGAGCGCGGCGGCGACCCGCGCGACCGCTGCCACGTCGCCCTTGCCGTCGAGTGCAGCACGGGCGCGTCGGGCCGAGGCGAGCAGGTCGAGCGCGACCGCGGCCTGCGTCGCGAACATGCCGAGCAGTTCCATCTCCGCGAGGGAGAAACGTGAGTTGCTTGGCCGGTCGAGCACCTGGAGCACCCCGAGCGCGCGCTCGTCGTGCAGGAGCGGCACCGCCATCAGCCCTTTCGGCACGTAGCCGGTCTGCTCGGCGACGTCGACGGCGAAGCGCGGGTCGTTCTGCAGATCGTCGATCACAAGCGGTGTGCGCGACGAGAGGACCCAGCCTGCGATTCCCTTCGACGAGGGCATCCGCATCCCGAGCAGCGACTGCTCGTCGGGATCCGCGACGGCCGCGAACACGAGCTGGTCGGTGTCCTCGTCGTAGAGCCAGATCGACGAGGCGCGCGCATGGAAGATCGAGCGCGCGACCTCGACGATCGAACGGAGCAGCTCGGCGAAGCGCTCTTCCGACGGCAGAACGCCCGCCGCCACGGCCGCTTTTAGTTCGTCGGTCATTGCCGGCCTCCCACGTTGGACGAGATCAGGTAGAGCACGCTCTTCAGCTGGAACGGTGTCAGGCCGGCGTGCTTGGAGAGCACGAGCGAGGCGATCGCCGAGATAGCCGGCGTCGCGAAGCTGTTGCCGGTTGCGGTGATCGTCGAGCCGCCGAGCCACGCAACCTTGACGTTGACGCCGCGCGCGAAGAACTCGACGGGCGGGTCGGGGTTCGCATAGAAGACGAGCGGGTCGTCCTCCTCGTGGCTCCCGACGGAGATCACCGACGAGAAGCGCCACGGAAACGACTCGACGGGCATGTTGTGTGCGGAGGCGACGAGCAGCGTGCGCTTGAAGTACGCGATGTCGGCAATGTCGCGCAGGAGCTCGCTGAACGCCTTCTTCGTCGTCGAGAGGCTCATGTTGATCACGTCGTAGTCCTGCTCGACGGCCCAGCGCAGCCCTGCGAGCAGCACCTTGCCCGAGCCGGTGAAGCCGGCGCCGAGCACGCGCACCGAGTAGATCTCCGCCTCGGGCGCGATCGAGCGGATCACGCCGGCACAGGCCGTGCCGTGGCCGCAGAGGTCGCCTTCGGTATCGAGCTCGGCGATTGTGTTGCCGTCCTCGTCGAGCGAGATCGCGGTTGCGCCCGCCACAGTGCCAACTGCCGGATGGTCACGCTCGACGCCGCTGTCGAGGACACACACCTTGATGCCCTTGCCCGTTGCACCGCCGAGCGCCCACTCCCGGTCGACGCGGTCGGGAAGTGGGTTCTCGAGCGCAATGCCCGGCACGGCCTCCCGCGCGAGCGACCAGGCGGGGCGTTCGTCGTCGTCCTCGGAGTGCGCGCGCACCTCGGCCGTCACGCGACTGACTCTAGACGGCTTTCAGAAGATCTTCTGGAGCTTCATGGCCGCGCCCATGTCGCCCTTGATCTTGAGCTTGCCGGTCATGTACGCCGTCGTCGGGTTCTGCTCGCCCGCGACGATCTTCTCGAACGTCTCGCCCGAGGTGGTGATGGTCGCATCGGCCTCGCCGGCACCCGGTGTCACGGTGATCGCGCCGTCGCGAACGTCGACGTGCCACTGACCCTCGCCCTCGATGTCGAAGAGGTATGAGTTGCTCATCCCGGCGAGCTTCGCTGCGTCCGCGCGCGATTCGAGGCTGTCGAAGAAGTCCTGTGCTGCCACCGCAGACGCTCCTTTGGTCGAGAGGGGTTGACTTGCGAGTCAACGCTACCGCAACGAGAACATCAGTCAGGCCTCAAAGGGAGGCTGACGTAGAGGTACCTCTACGTCAGTCCGGCTGATTCTGGATTGTCTAGGCCGTCTGCGAGGACGGCAGATACCGGGCGATCAGAAGCTGCGACAGCTCGCTCTGCGCCTTGGCGAGACGCCGGCGGTTCTCTTCCAGGACGTCGAAGTTCGCACCGGCAGCCCGCAGTTCCTGGCGCTCGGCGACGATCCGTCCGATCTCCGCTGTCAGCGACTCGACCGTCAGGCTCATGCCCCGCAGTTCGACGCGGCGATTCCGCTTCCTCGCAGCTAACATCGCGCCCGGCATGCGGTTGGAGACCAGGGAGCCGTCAGGCTCCGACGTGCGCACGACAATCGACTCCGACCTCACCGCCGGGGACGTCCGGCGCACCGATCGCGAGCTGCGCATCGGCGCGCCGCGCGAGCTCGACGCGGACGGGCTCCGCACCGCGGCCGCTCTGGCCGCCCGTTCCCTCCGAAGTGAAGGCGGCACGATCGCCTGGCGCGCCGAAGATGCCATGGAGGTCCGAGCGCTCGTCGAGGGCACGGCGTTCGGCGCCTACGACCCCGGCATCTTCAAGCGTGACTACGCCCGCCGTCCCGAGTTGACGCTCGCGCTCGACATGCCGGCGGAGCTGACCGGCCTCGCGACCCGTCAGGCAACGATCACCCGACATCTCGATGCTGCGCGCGATCTCGCGAACCGCCCGCCCAACGACCTGAACCCGATGGCACTCTCCGCCCACGCGAAGAGCCACGCCCTGCCGCACCTCACGGTCGAGGCGCACGGCCGCGACTGGATCGAGGACCAGGGGATGGGTTGCTTTGCGGCTGTCGCCGCGGGTAGCAGCGAGGAGCCACAGCTGATCGTGATGCGCTACGACCCGCCGGACGCCCTGGCGGATGTGACGCTCGGCCTCGTCGGCAAGGCGGTCACCTTCGACTCGGGCGGTATTTCACTCAAGCCATTGCTGCGCATGCAGGACATGAAGGGCGACATGTGCGGCGGCGCTGCGGTTATCGAGGCCACGGCCGCGATCGCCGAGCTCGGACTGCCGGTGCGCGTGCTGACGGTCGTCGCGTCGACCGAGAACGTCCAGGACGCCAAGGCGTACAAGCCGGGCGACATCCTGCGCGCAGCGAACGGCAAGACGATCGAGATCATCAACACGGACGCCGAAGGACGCTTGCTGTTGGCCGACGCACTCCATTACGCGCGAGACAGCGGCGCGACGCACGTGATCGACTTCGCAACGCTCACGGCCGCGATGTCGATCGCGCTCGGCGACCTGTACGCCGGTTGGTTCGCGAACGACGAAGAGTTCGCGGCCAACGTCGACGCCGCCGCGCAGACGAGCGGCGAGCATGCCTGGCGTTTTCCCCTCCACCCCCGCTACCGCCGCTACGTCGACTCCGATTTCGCCGACATGAAGAACAGCTCCGAGCTGCGCCAGGCGGGTGCCGTGCTCGCGGCCGAGTTTCTTCGCGAGTTCACCGGCGAGGGCCCCTGGGCGCACTTCGACATCGCAGGCCCGGCGTTTCTCTCGCGCAGGCGTCCCGACTACGCGCTCGACCAGGGCGGCACGGGCTACGGCGTGCGGCTGATCGTCGAGCTCGCTCAGAGGTTTGTCGCGTGAACTTCGACCTCGATCAAGAACACGAATTGTTGCGCGACACCGTGCGCCAGTTCGCGCTGGAGAAGGTTGCGCCGGTTGCGGAGGAGCTCGACAAGGAAAAGCGCTTCCCCTACGAGCTGGTGGCGGAACTGGCCGAGCTCGGGCTGATGGGGATGACGATCCCCGAGGAGTACGCCGGCGCGGGCGCCGACACCTTGTCGTATGCGATTACGGTCGAGGAGCTGACGCGTATCGATTCGTCGGTTGCGATCACGCTCGCCGCGCACCACTCACTCGGCACCCTGCCGATCTACTACTTCGGGAGCGACGAGCAGAAGCGCGAATGGCTGCCCGACCTTGCCTCCGGCAAGAAACTGGCGGCGTTCGGCCTGACGGAGGCGAATGCCGGCTCCGACGCGGCCGCGACGCGCACGACCGCGCGGCTCGAGGGCGGCGAATGGGTGATCGACGGCTCGAAGCTCTTCATCACGAACGCCGGCACCGACATCACCGCGTGCGTAACGATCACCGCGCTCACCGGTGAGGGCGAGATCTCGAACATCATCGTTCCGAACGGCACGCCCGGCTACGTGATCTCGGCGCCGATGGAGAAGCTCGGCTGGAAAGCATCCGACACACGCGAGCTGAGCTTCCAGGGAGCGCGCGTCCCCGAACGGAACCTGCTCGGCCCGCGTGGCGAGGGCTTCACGCAGTTCCTGAAGATTCTCGACGGCGGCCGCATCTCGGTGGCGGCGATGGGCGTCGGCCTTGCGCAGGGCTGCTTCGACCTCGCCTTCGCGTACGCGAAGGAACGCGAGCAGTTCGGCAAGCCGATCTCGAAGTTCCAGGCTGTGCAGGCGAAGCTCGTCGACATGGCGACGGAGATCGAAGCGGCGCGCTACCTCGTCTACAAGGCTGCGTGGGAGAAAGACCAGGGCCGCGACTTCGGCCGCACGGCCGCGATGGCGAAGCTCTACTCCGGCGAGCTGTCACACCGCGCCGCGAACTGGAGCCTCCAGATCCACGGCGGCTACGGTTTCATGGACGAGTACGCCATCTCGCGGTTG
>JANMWB010000127.1:0-24243 GCA_031393705.1 Thermoleophilia bacterium
GGCAAAAAAATCAGCTCCCGCGAGTCCGAAGACCTACAGGAGCTGAGTGCCGGATCCAGCGACTCCGAAGAGCTACCGGATCCGACGAGCGCAAACTAACCGTGGCCTCTGAGGCCGTCAAGACCGGCTCTGCCGGAATTCCGCAAAGAGCGTGCTTTTCTGCGAAAGCGCGCCCCGGGGGAACGTCCGTTCGCTGCCGTACGCTGACCGACGATGGACGACGTCTTTGCCCCCGGCGGAGCGCTCGAGCACGTGCTTGCGCAGTTCAGCGGCACCGAGTACGAGCCTCGCCGCGAGCAGGCTGCGCTGGCGGCTGCGGTGGAGCATGCCCTCGCGACCGGCGAGCACCTTGTCGCCGAGGCGGGAACGGGCGTCGGGAAGAGCCTCGCCTACCTCGTGCCCGCGCTCGAGTCCGGGCTGCGCGTCGTCGTCGCGACCGCGACGAAGGCGCTGCAGGAGCAGTTGCTCTCGAAGGACGTGCCGATCGCGGCGGCCGCCGTCGGCCGCAAGGTGAACGTGCAGGTGCTGAAAGGGCGCGCGAACTACCTCTGCCGTCGGCAACTGCAGGGCTTCCAGCCGTTCCTGATGGCGGAGGGCCGGGACGCGCGCGCCTGGGAGGCGATGTCGTCGTGGCTCGATCTGACGGAGACGGGCGACCGCGCCGAGCTCGCACTGGAGCCTTCCGATGCGCTCTGGGCTGAGATCGCAGTCGGGCCCGACCGCTGCTCGGGCCGTCGCTGCGCGTTCGTGTCGACCTGCTTCTCGGAGGCGGCGCGCGAGCGCGCGGCCGACGCCGACCTGGTGATCGTCAATCACGCCCTCTACTTCGCGCACGTCGCCTCGGGCGGCGCGGTGCTGCCTGAGCACGACGCGGTGATCTTCGACGAGGGGCACCGGCTCGAGGAGTCGGCGGCGTCGTGGCTTGGCGGGGGCGTTTCGCGCTCGGGCCTGCGGCGGTTGACGGCCGACATTGAGCGCGCGTGCCGCGACTCGCAGCGGCCGTACCCCGCGCGGCAGGCGGAGCGCGTCGAGCGGACCGGCGACCGGCTGTTGCGCATGGTCGCGCCGGCTTCAGGCCGCAAGCGCCTGCGGGTGGTGCCCGCCGAACCGGCGCTCGTGCTGATCGATGCGCTCGGTGATCTCTCCGACGTCCTGCAGGGGCAAGGCGAGGATCTGGACGCACTGTCGCGGCGTGCGCTCGTCGCGGCAGGTGAGGTGTCGACCTGTCTCGAGGCTGAAGGGATACAGCGCGTCGTCTGGGCGGAGCCGGACGCGGTCGCGTGGGCCCCCGTCGACGTCTCCGGAGAGCTCAGCGAGCGCCTGTGGGACGACGGGCCGACCGCGATCCTCGTCTCGGCGACGCTTACGACGGGAGAGGACGCGCGGTTCGTGCGCAACCGGCTCGGGCTCGAGCATGCCCGGGAGGCCGTCGTCGGCTCGCCGTACGACTTCGCGGAGCAGGCGCTGCTCTACGTGCCGCGCGACATGCCGGACCCGCGCAGCGAAAGCTTCACCGAGCGCGCCGCCGACGAGATCGTCTCGCTGCTCACGTTGTCGGAGGGACGCGCGCTCGTGCTCACCTCCAGCTATCGCGCGCTCGACGTCTACCGCGAGCGCGTGCGCGGCCGTGTCCCGTACGAGGTGCTCGTTCAGGGAGAGGCGCCGCGTGAGCGGCTGCTCGAGCGCTTCCGCGACGAGGTCGACTCCGTCCTGATCGCGACGTCGACGTTCTGGCAGGGAGTCGACGTGCCGGGCGAGTCGCTCTCGCTGCTCGTGATCGACAAGCTCCCGTTCTCGGCGCCCGGCGACCCGTTGCATGAAGCGCGCTGCGAGGCGGTCGAGGCGGGGGGCGGGGACTGGTTCCGCGACTACGCGCTGCCGACGGCGATGCTGCAGCTCCGCCAGGGGTTCGGCCGGCTGATCCGCGGCCATTCCGACCGGGGCGTCGTCGCCATTCTCGACCCGCGGTTGCGCACGAAGCCGTACGGTCGCGCCTTCCTGGGGGCGCTGCCACGGTGCCCGGTCGCCGAGGATCCGGCCGCGGTTGCCGCATTTTTCGGCAGCGGTGTCGCGGTTTCCGCTTGAATGGCCGGCGCATGCCACCGAACAAGAAGCCGAAGACCCCGCCGCCTCCTCGCCGCGTCCAGGCGCCGCAGGTACGCGCGACGACGCGCTCGCCGGGCGAGCTCGAAGCCCGGCACCGCGCGATCCTCTACGCGATCGCAGGCTCGGGTGTCGTCGCGTTGATCGCCGTGATTGCGCTCGTCGTCCTGGGTGGTGGGAACGGCAATGCGAAGGCGGCCTCGAACGCGCTCGCAGCGGCGGGATGCCAGTACAAGCATTACCCCATCCAGCCGCGCGCCCCCCACTACACGTCGCTGAACCCAAGCCCGCCGCCCCACTGGAACTCGTTCCCGCCGACGAGCGGCCTGCACTTCGGCCAGTGGGTGCTTTGGGGCGACTACACCGAGCCGCAGCCGCTGATCAAAGAGGTGCACAACCTCGAGCACGGCGGCGTGATCATCCAGTACGGGACCAAGGTGGGAAGCAGTGACGTCACGCAGATCGACGACCTCTGGCAGAAGGATTCCAACGCGCTCCTCGTCGCGCCGCTGCCGAAGCTCGGCGACAAGATCGCGCTGACGGCGTGGGGCCAGTGGGCGGAGTGCACGCACTTCAACAACAAGGCGTTCTCGAAGTTCATCTCGGCGTTCCGCTACCACGCGCCCGAGTCGGGCGTCTTCCCGAAGAGCGCGCTCGCTCCCGGCAAATGAGGCGCTTACCCTGATCCACCCCTGCCGGGGTGGCGGAACTGGCAGACGCGACCGGCTTAAAACCGGTTGTCCCTCGGGACGTGGGGGTTCGATCCCCTCCCCCGGCACTTGCGCACCGACCGTTGGCAGGTCACTGTGGAGCCCGATGAGACTGCGGCCTCTCTGGGCGGTGCTGGCCGCGCTTCTGCTTGTTGTGCTCTGCGCGAGCCAGGTCGGCAACGCAAAGCCGCGCAGGCCGCGCCAGCCGCGGCGTCCACCGCCGTCCGTCGCGGTCGTCGATCCGTCGCCTGTCGTGCTCGAGAACGCGCGCCCGGGCACCCCCGATTGGCTCGGTCCCGACGCGACGAATCGTGCGGCCGAGGTCTACGCGTCCGCGATCGACGCGCTGCCCGGCGACACGGTCGCTCTGCACGTCTCGACCCAGCCGAACGCCATGTACCGCGTACTCGTGTACCGGCTCGGCTGGTACGGCGGCGTCGGCGCGCGCCAGGTGGCCTGCCTGCCGAGCTGCGTCGGCGGCAAGTTCGGTGCGACCCAGCCGATGCCCGCAGCCGACGATGACGGCCGCGTGGTCGCGAACTGGCCCACCACGGGTTCGCTCACGATCGACCCGTCCTGGGTGAGCGGCTACTACCTCGTGCGCGTCCTGCTGCTCAGCGGGCCGCAAGAGGGCGCATCCGCGACGACCTACGTGATTGTCAACGCGCCGAAGCAGACGTCGCACATGCTTGTGCAGGTCCCGGTCAACACGTGGCAGGCCTACAACAACTGGGGCGGGAAGAGCCTCTATCCGTTCTCCGTCGATGGGGTCCGCGGGCGGCGTGTGTCCTACGATCGCCCGTTCGACTGGCAGTCGCGAGGCGCGCAGAGCCCGCTCGGCTGGGAACTGCCGCTGATCCGCTTCATCGAGCGCGAGGGGTATGACGTCTCGTACCAGTCTGACGTCGCGACCGATGCGAATCCGGGCTCGCTGCTCTCACACCGGGTGCTCGTCGACGCAGGCCACGACGAGTACTGGTCGCGCAGGATGCGCGACGCGTGGGAGGCCGCGCGCGGTCAAGGCGTGAACCTCGCGTTCATGGGCGCGAACGACGCGTACTGGCAGGTCGTGCTCGAAAACGGAGGCAGGACGGTGATGTCGTACAAGTCGGGCGACGATCCGAACCCGGACCCATCGGCGCGGACGAACCTCTTTCGCGCACTGCAGCCACCGCGCATGGAGTGCGACCTGATGGGCGTTCAGCACCAGGGTGGGCCGCTGAACTGGCAGGACGGTGACTACGTCCTGCAGGCGGACGCAATCGGCGACCCGTGGCTGCGCGGCACCGGGCTCGCGGCCGGCGACACGGTTCGTGGCGTCGTCAGCCGCGAGGTGGACACGATTCCCGGCACGGCATCGCGCGGGTCCGCTTGCGGTCATGAGCTGACCGTCTTCTTCCACCGGGAGAACGGCGGCGACGGTGCCGGAAACGCAGATGCGGTCCGGTACACGACGGCATTCGGGTCGTCCGTGTTTTCCGCCGGATCGCTCAACTTCTCCTGGGGGCTCGACGATGTGCCCGGCGACAGCCACATGGGCCATGGCCTCGCCGACCCGCGGCTGCAGCGATTCGCGCACAACATGTTCGCCTCCGTCGGCGCGTACTAGCCGGCAGCCGGGAGATCGGGCACTGTGGGCGCCGTGAAGCCGCCGTCACGTTCGAGCGCCTGCGCACTGTCGCTCCTCACGATCCTGCTCCTCTTTCTGATCGCCGGCGAGGCCGGCAGCGCCTCGCCGTGGCCGCTGCCCAAGCCGTCGAAGCAGAAGCCGCACAAGCCGCCGCCGGTCAAGAAGACCCCGCCGCCTGCGCCGCCGCCGGCCGTCGTGACCGAGAACTTGAAGCCGGGCACCGCCGACTGGCTCGGCCCGGCAGCCACCGGGCGCGCCGCCGAGGTCTACGCCTCAGCGACCGACGCCATGCCGGGGGACTCCGTCGCGCTGCACATCTCGACCGCGGGAGGAGCGAGCTACCGGGTGCTCGTCTACCGCCTCGGCTGGTACGGCGGCTCCGGGGCGCGCCAGGTCGCATGCCTGCCGAGTTGCGGCGGGGCGGAGGTCGGGCTGCAGCAGCCGATCAACACCGACGGCGACATGCACGCAGGCTGGCCGACGACCGACACGCTGGCGGTCGACCCGACCTGGGTCAGCGGCTACTACCTGATTCGCGTGCTGCTCCTCGACGGGCCGCAGCCCGGGAGGTCCGCGACGACGTATCTGATTGTCAACTCGGCGAAGCCGGACGCGCGCATGCTCGTCCAGGTTCCCGTGAACACGTGGCAGGCCTACAACCCGTGGGGCGGGCGCAGCACCTATGACCTCCCGGGGCTTGGCCGGCGCGCCAATCATGTCTCGTTCGACCGCCCGTACGACTGGGCCGGACCGGGCGGGCAGGGGCCGCTTGGGTGGGAGATCCCGTTTGTGCGTTTCGTCGAGCGCAGCGGCTACGACGTCAGTTACCAGTCCGACGTCTACACCAGCGCGCATCCGAGCTCGTTGCTCCAGCATCGGCTCGTCGCGGTCGCCGGCCACGACGAGTACTGGACGAAGGCGATGCGCGACGCGTTCGAAGGTGCCCGCGACAGCGGCGTCAACCTTGCGTTCATGGGCGCGAACGACGCGTACTGGCAGGTGCGACTCGAAGACGCGGGACGTACGCTGGTCACGTACAAGTCGATGTACGACCCGAACCCGGTGGTCGTGGAGAAGACCGCGATGTTCCGCGAGGTCGGCCGGCTCGAATGCGGCCTGATCGGCATCCAGCACCAGGGAGCGAGCCCGCTCTACTGGAAGGCCGGCGACTACACGGTGCCGGCCGCCGTGCTCGCCGACCCGTGGCTGCGCGGCACCGGCTTCCTGGCAGGCGAGGTGGTTCCCGGTGTCGTCAGCGTCGAGTCGGACACGATCCCGGGGAACCAGACCGCCGCGTCGTCGTGCGGCCACGAGCTGACCGTGTTCCTCCACCGTGAGAACGGTGGTGACAAGGACGGCAACGCCGACGCGATTCGCTACACCGCTCCGTCCGGCGCGATGGTCTTCGCGAGCGGCTCCCACCAGTTCTCCTGGGGGCTCGACGACTTCTCGGACGCTCCCGGTCAGACGCGCGGCTTCGTCGATCCGAAGCTGCAGCAGTTCATGCGGAACGCACTCGACGCGATGACGAAGTAAGCGCGCGCAGCCGCGCCGCTCGCTCGCTCGTCAGGTCGCCGGCTGCGTAACGCCAGTGCCAGTTGCCATGTTCGGTGCCGGGAAGGTTCATGCGTGCCTCGTTGCCGAGCTCGAGCACGTCCTGCAACGGCGCGATCGCGAGCGCAGCGCGCGAGCCCCACGCAGCCGCGAGCAACGACCACGCAGGATCGGCCGGGTCGAGGGCCGACCAGGCCCGGTCGGCCTCCGACAGCGATTCCCACCAACCGCGCGTCGTGTCGTTGTCGTGCGTACCGGTGTAGGCGACCGAGTGCTCCTCATGGTTCGCGGGCAGGTGCTGGTTGCTCGAATCGCGGCCGAGGCCGAACTGCAGCACAACCATTCCCGGGTATCCGAGCTCGTGTCGCAGGCGCACGACCGGCTCCGTGATCACGCCGAGATCCTCGGCGACGACAGGCAGTGGCCCAAGCTCGTGCTCGATCGCGCGAAAGAGGTCTGCGCCGGGCCCGCGGCGCCACTTGCCCTCGACGGCTGTCGTGTTGCCGGCGGGCACCGCCCAGTAGGCGACGAAGCCGCGGAAGTGGTCGACGCGCGTCAGGTCGACAAGGTCGAACGCGTGCCGGAAGCGCTCGATCCACCAGCGGTATCCGTCCGCGCGCATCGCCGTCCAGTCGTAGAGCGGGTTGCCCCACAGCTGGCCGGTCTTCGCGAACGAGTCGGGTGGGACGCCGGCGACGAAGCCTTTCTGGAAGAGCATCGGGTGCGCGACATGATCGGCGCTGCCGTCGGCGACGTAGATCGGCATGTCGCCGAAGATGCGGACGCCGAGCTTGGCTGCGTGCGCGCGCAGGGCCTGCCACTCGCGCTCGAAGCGCACCTGGTCGGCGAGCGAGCCGCCGTGCGCAACCCAGTCGTCGATCCAGTAGGTGTGGCGCTCTCGGAATGCGTGCGCAGCCGCGGGCGAGACGGAAGCTTTCGGATCGGCTAGGAGCGCCGGCGAGCCGGCGAACGCGGACGGCGACATGTATGGGGAGCCGGTGATCCCTTCGGGCGGCCCAAGGGGCAGGACCTGCCACCATGCCTGTCCCGCCTCCGCCAGCCAGTCCACGAAGCGGTACGCGTGTTCGTCGAGGACCCCGTTCGGCAACGAGGTCGGATGCAGCAGGATTCCGGAGGAGCGCTCGAGGTTCATACGTTTAGGGCGTGCCGACGACTGAGAATCTCACGCAGGATGCCCCTTCCCAAGACCCCCCAACCGCGCATTCAGATCCAGGCCGTCGAGCCGATCCTCGATTGCGGCCGCTACCCGGTCAAGCGGACGGTCGGTGACCCGGTGGACATCTACGCGACCGTGGTCAAGGACGGGCACGACACGCTTGCAGGTGCGGTGCGTGTCAAGGCGCCGGGCGACAAGGCCTGGCGCGAGGAGCCGTTGCAGCCGCTTGGCGTCGACCGCTTTAGCGGCACCTTCACACCCGACCGTCCCGGGCGCTGGCAGTTCCAGGTGGCGGCGTGGACCGACCGGATCGCGACCTGGCAGGACGAGCTTCGCCGCAAGGTCGACGCGGGCCAGAAGGATCTCGCCGGCGAGCTCTCCGAAGGCGCGCTGCTCTTCGGTCGCGCGGTGACCGTTGAGGTCGGCCTCGCCTCGGAGGCAGGCGACCGGCACGGCGAAGCGACGTCCCAGACCTACGAGATCGACGTCGACCGCGTGCTCGCGCGCTTCGGCTCCTGGTACGAGCTGTTTCCGCGCTCGTGGGGCGGTTTCAGCGGCGTCGCCGAGGTGCTGCCGCAGCTCGCCGCGCTCGGCTTCGACGTCGTGTACCTCCCGCCGGTGCACCCGATTGGCCACACAAACCGCAAGGGCCGAAACAACACGCTCACCCCGGACAAGGACGACGTCGGCTCGCCTTGGGCGATCGGTTCCGAGCAGGGGGGACACGACGCGATCAATCCCGAGCTTGGGACGTGGGCCGACTTCGACGCGATGGTCGCCGCCGCGCAGGCTGTGAACGTCGAAGTCGCGCTCGACTTCGCGATCCAGACGTCCCCCGACCACCCTTGGTTGCAGGAGCACCCGGAGTGGTTCAACCGGCGGCCCGACGGCACACTCAAGTACGCCGAGAATCCGCCCAAGAAGTATCAGGACATCTACAACGTCAACTTCGAGTGCGAAGACTGGCAGGGGCTCTGGCAGGCGCTGCTCGACGTCGTGCTCTCGTGGGTCGATCGCGGCATTACCGTGTTCCGCGTCGACAACCCGCACACGAAGCCGGTGCCGTTCTGGGGTTGGCTGATCGGCGAGGTGCGCAGGGCGCATCCGGAAGTGATCTTCCTCTCGGAAGCGTTCACGCGCCCATCGATGATGACGACGCTCGCGAAGATCGGCTTCGCGCAGAGCTACACGTACTTCACCTGGAAGAACACGAAGGCTGAGCTCGTGGAGTACATGGAGCAGCTGCTCTCGTGGCACCCGTTCTACCGGCCGAACGCGTTCGTGAACACGCAGGACATCCTCCACGAGTACCTGCAGCTCGGCGGCCCGCCGGCGTTCGAATCGCGGCTCGTGCTCGCGGGCACGCTGTCGCCGTCGTACGGGATCTACTCCGGCTTCGAGTCGTTCGAGAACGTGCCGGTGTCGCCGGGCTCGGAGGAGTACCTCGACTCGGAGAAGTACGAGGTGCGGGCGCGTGCGCTCGACGGGCCGCTGCTGCCGCTCGTGCAGCGCCTGAACGAGGTGCGGCGCGCCGAACCGGCGCTGCAGCGCCTCGAGAACATCCGCTGGCTCGAGACCGAGAACGACCAACTGATCGCGTATGCGAAGGACGACGTGATCTGCGTCGTCAACCTCGATCCGTTCAACGACCAGGAAGGCTCCTGTGTGATTCCGGTCTCGCTCGGTTTCCCGCCCGCATTCGACGCACGCGAGCTGCTCATGGGCACGAGTTTCACCTGGCGCGCCGGCCGCAATTACGTGAAGCTCGGGCCTGGCAAGTCACATCTCCTTAAAGTGCTCGCATGAGGCATAGGCTTGACGGAGCCGAAGGCGCGGAGGCCCGGGCTCTGCCCGCGCCGGAGCAAAAATGAGCGATCCTGGCAACTGGTTCGAGCGGGACCCCGACTGGTTCAAGAAGGCCGTTTTCTACGAGATCCACCTGCGGGGGTTCAACGACGGCAACGACGACGGCTCGGGCGATTTCCGCGGCCTTGCGGACAAGCTCGACTACCTGCAATGGCTCGGGGTCGATGTCCTCTGGCTGCTGCCCTTCTATCCGAGCCCGCTGCGCGACGGCGGCTACGACATCGCCGACTTCTTCACGATTCATCCCGACTACGGGAACATCGAGGACTTCAAGTACTTCGTCGACCAGGCACACCAGCGTGGGATGCGCGTGATCACCGACCTCGTCATGAACCACACGTCGAGCGACCACCCATGGTTCCAGGCGAGCCGCACCGACCCCGAAGGCCCATACGGCGACTGGTACGTCTGGGGCGATGACGACACGCGCTGGAGCGAGGCGCGCATCATCTTCCTCGACACCGAGCCGTCGAACTGGACGTGGGACCCCGTCCGCGGGCAGTACTTCTGGCACCGCTTCTTCTCGCACCAGCCGGACCTGAACTACGACAACCCGGAAGTGCAAGAGCAGATGCTGAACGTACTGCGCTTCTGGCTCGACCTCGGGCTCGACGGCTTCCGGCTCGACGCGGTCCCGTACCTCTACGAGAGAGACGGGACGAACGGCGAGAACCTGCCGGAGACGCACGCGTTCCTCAAGCGTGTCCGCGCAGAGGTCGATGCGCGCTACCAGGATCGCGTCCTGCTGGCCGAGGCGAACCAGTGGCCGGCCGACGTCGTTGCGTACTTCGGCGACGGCGAGGGCGACGAGTGCCACATGGCGTTCCACTTCCCGGTGATGCCGCGCATGTTCATGTCGATCCGCCGTGAGGACGCGTTGCCGCTGGTGGAGATCCTCGAGTCGACGCCGCCGATCCCGGCGGGCGCGCAATGGGGCTTGTTCCTGCGCAACCACGACGAACTGACGCTCGAGATGGTGACCGACGAGGAACGCGACTACATGTACGACGAGTACGCGAAGGACCCGCGCATGAAACTGAACCTCGGAATCCGTCGTCGGCTCGCACCGCTGCTCGACAACGGCCGCGACGAGATCCAGTTGATGCACGCGATCCTCTTCTCGCTGCCCGGCTCGCCGGTCCTCTACTACGGCGACGAGATCGGGATGGGCGACAACTTCTTCCTCGGTGACCGGGACGGCGGGCGCACGCCCATGCCGTGGACGGGCGACCGCAACGGCGGTTTCTCCCGCGCGGACTTCCAGCAGCTCTACCTGCCGCCGCTGATGGACCCGGTGTACGGCTTCCAGGCGGTGAACGTGGAGGCGCAGCTGCGGCAGCCGAACTCACTGTTGCGGTGGATCCACCGGCTGATCGCGCTTCGCAAGGACCACCCGGTGTTCGGCCTCGGCACCTACGAGGCGCTGCGCCCCGAAAACCCGCGTATCTTCGCCCACGTCCGGACGTACGAGGACGACATCGTGCTCTGCGTGCACAACCTCGCGCGCTCGGCACAGGCCGTCGAGCTCGATCTCTCGCGCTGGGAAGCGCTGATCCCGGAGGAGATGTTCGGCCGTACGCGCTTCCCGCGCATCGGTGAACTGCCGTATTTGCTGACGCTCGCGCCGCGAGGGTTCTTCTGGTTCCAATTGCGGAAGGACGAGTCCGAGTGAGTGACGAACGCCAGTTGATCGACTTCATCACGAGCCAGCGGTGGTTCGGCTCGAAGACCCGCGAGGTGACCCATTCGGCAGTCGTCGATCGCGCCACGCTGCGCGAAGAGGACCCGCGGCTCGAGCTGCTGCTCGTCGAGACGCGCTTCGACACGGGCATGCACGAGACGTACCAACTGCTTGCGGGGGAAGGTCACGAGCTCGACTTGCTCGGAGACCCGCGGCGGGTGCGTGAGCTCGTGCACCTGATGCGCACGAACACGAAGGTGCCCGCGGGCGACGGGATAGTCGAGTTCGCGGCCATCGAGCCTTTCGCGGGCACCGGCCACGAGCTGCGCGAAGCGCGCCCCGTCGGAGCAGAGCAGTCGAACACGTCGATCGTGTTCGACGAGGAGCTGATCCTGAAGGTGTTCCGCCGGCTCGAGGCCGGGATCAATCCGGAGCTCGAACTGCTCCGCTTCCTGACGGAGCACGGCTTCGAGAACGTTGCGCAGCTCGCAGGCTGGTACGCGTATGCGGGCCGCCAGATGGACGCAACGCTTGGGATCCTGCAGCAGTTCGTCGCGGGCGAAGACGGGTGGGATCGCGCGCTCGCGACGATGGAGAGCGAGCCCGAGCACTTCCTCGACAGCCTGCGTCGCCTCGGCGAAGTGACCGGGCGCATGCACGCGGTGCTCGGCTCCGATTCGGATGACCCGGCGTTCTTCCCCGAGGAAACCTCGGCGGAGTCGCTCGGTCTGCTCACCGCGACGGTCGACGAGGAGATCGAGTCGATCTTCATCGACCTGCCGGAGGACAATCCGGAGCTCGAGCCGATCCGCGGCCGCGGCGAGGATGTCCGCGAACGGCTGCGCATGCTGACGAACCTCGGCAGCACCGGACGCGTGATCCGCCATCACGGCGACTTCCATCTCGGTCAGACGCTCTGGGCCGATGGGGACTGGATCGTCCTCGACTTCGAGGGCGAGCCCGCGCGCTCGCTGCCGGAGCGGCGTCGCAAGCGGAGCCCGTTGCGCGACGTCGCCGGCATGCTTCGCTCGTTCGCCTATGCAGCGTCGGCCTCGCCGCTGCTTCGCGGAGTCGAGCCGCCCGCCGCGTGGGAGGAGCGTGCTCGTGCGGAGTTCCTCGACGGCTACCGCAGGACCGTCGACCAGCACCTGGTTCCATCCGGCGCCTCGATGGACAAGCTCTTGGCAGTCTTCGAACTGGAGAAAGCCGTGTACGAGCTGCGCTACGAACTGAACAACAGGCCCGACTGGGTGAAGATCCCGGTCGCCGGCATCGTGCGCATGCTCGAGGAAGAGGTGCCCGTCTGACGTCCGCCGGGCCGCCCGAGCAGAGAGCCGCGGCCACCGGTGGCGGTACGCAGGCGCGCGCGTCTGCGTTCGGCGAGCTCGACATCTGGCTGGCGCGGGCCGGACGACACGAGCAGCTGTATGCGAAGCTCGGCGCGCACCGCGTCGAGGGCGGCGTGCGATTTGCCGTGTGGGCACCCAACGCGAAGTGCGTGAGCGTGATCGGCGATTTCAACGACTGGGACTCCGCCAAGGATCAGCTGCAGCCGGTCGACTCGACCGGGATCTGGGAAGGCATCGTCGAGAACGCGTCCGTCGGCGAGCACTACAAGTACCACCTCGACGGACAGGAAAAGGCCGACCCGGTCGCGTTCGAAGCGGAGCTCCCGCCGAAGACCGCGTCGGTGATCTTCGAATCGGAATACGAGTGGCAGGACGAGGCCTGGCTCGAGGCGCGCCAGGGTCAGGAGCAGCTCGAGCGGCCGATGACGACCTACGAGCTGCACGCGCCCTCCTGGCGCCGGGCTCCTGATGGCAGCGGGCTCGGCTGGCGGGAGCTGGCCGACCAGCTCGCGCCCTACATCCGCGACCTCGGCTTCACGCACGTCGAGCTGCTGCCGGTGATGCACCACCCGTACGCGGGCTCCTGGGGGTACCAGGTCACCGGCTTCTACGCCACCGTGTCGACGATGGGGTCGCCGGATGACTTCCGCTACTTCGTCGACCACATGCACGCGAACGGGATCGGCGTTCTCCTCGACTGGGTGCCCGCGCACTTCGCCACCGATCCGTGGGCGCTCGCGCGCTTCGACGGCACCGCGCTGTACGAGCACGACGATCCGCGCCGCGGTGAGCATCCGGACTGGGGCACGTACGTTTTCAACCTTGGACGCGCGGAGGTGCAGAACTTCCTGCTCGCGAACGCGCTCTTCTGGCTGCGTGAGTACCACGTCGACGGGCTGCGTGTGGACGCCGTCGCGTCGATGCTCTACCTCGACTATTCGCGCAAGGACGGCGAGTGGGTGCCGAATGCATTCGGCGGGCGCGAGGATCTCGACGCCGTCGCATTCCTGAAGGAGTTCAACGAGCTCGTGCATGCGCGCGAGCCGGGTGTGATCTCTGCCGCGGAAGAATCGACCGCCTGGCCGGGTGTGTCACGTCCGACGTACGTCGGTGGGCTGGGCTTCGGGTTCAAGTGGAACATGGGCTGGATGCACGACACCCTCGGCTACTTCCAGCTCGATCCGATCCATCGCCGCTTCCACCATCACGAGCTGACGTTCTCACTCGTCTACGCGTGGAATGAGAACTTCGTTCTCCCGCTGTCGCACGACGAGGTCGTGCACGGGAAGGGCTCGCTGCTCTCGAAGATGCCCGGCGACCCCTGGCAGCAGCTCGCGAACCTGCGCGCGCTCTACGCCTACATGTGGTCGCACCCCGGTAAGAAACTGTTGTTCATGGGACAGGAGATCGCGACTCCCTGGGAGTGGAACCACGCCGACCAGGTTCCGTGGCAGTTGCTCGAGCACGTCGAGCACGTGGGGATGCGCGACCTCGTGCGCGACCTGAACCGGATCTACCGCGAGGAGCCGGCGTTCTGGGAGGTCGATTTCTCGCCTGACGGCTTCCGTTGGATCGAACCGAACGACGCGATGAACAACGTGCTGGTCTTCGCCCGGCTCTCCAAGGACGGAGCGCGCCAGGTCGTGTGCATCGCGAATCTCGCACCGGTCCCGCGTGAGGGCTACCGCGTCGGCCTGCCGGTCGGCGGCGACTGGACCGAGCTGCTGAACACCGACTCGGTCCACTACGGCGGCACCGGGGTCGGGAACATGGGCAAGGTCAGCGCGGAGGCGACGCCGTGGCACGACCAGCCGTTCTCGGCCGTTCTGACGCTGCCGCCGCTCGCAGTCATGTGGCTGCAGCCGGCTGCGCTTTCATCGCCATGAGCGGATGAACCTGGCCCCGCGTCTGCGGGACCAGGTTCGGTTCGAGCTACTTCTTCTTGAGGCTGTCGCGCAGGGCCTTCGCGGCGTCGTGCGCGGCGGTGAGCGACTGCTTGACAGCGTCTCGCTGGAGCGCGAGCGCCTGGTTTGCCTGCTCGAGGAGCGCCTTCAGATCGGCTGAGCCGGCCTTCGCCGAGCGCAGCGCCCCGAGATCCGACTTGAGCTGAGCCCAGTCTGCATCGACCGCGGGCTTCAGAGCTTCACGATCAGCCAGCACCTTCTTCCAGTCGGCCTTCAGCGTGGCCCTGGCGGCCTCCCGGTCTGTGGTTCCCTGCAACGCGTGGGCGTCGGCCGTGATCTTGTCGGCGTCCGCCTTGATCGTGTCGTGCAGGGTGGTGGCGTCCGCGACGAGCTTCTGGACGTCCGCTTTGACGGCCGCGGCGGGATCGGTGTCTGCCCGCGCGACATTTGCGCCCGCTACGCACGCAAGTGCGACCGCAGCGAACAGGAGCATGGTTTTCATACCGCTCTTCATCGGGCCGCAGGCCCGCAATCCCGATCCCGAACGAGGGATGCGAACGCGGGTTTTACCTGGGGCTTACGACTTGGCGTCCTGGAAGAAGGCCGCGATCGCGCCGGCCGAGCCGGCGACGACGACCACAGCCCACAGCTCGAGGAAGATGTCCAGGATCCGGCCGCCGACGGTCAAGGGGTTCTTGAGCTGCGATGACACGGTCAAGAGTTGCACCGTCGTGAAGAAGAACGCGTCGAAGACCGTGTGGATCTCTCCATGCTTGACGTGCCGCTCGAGGTAGTAGATCGCGATCGTGCCCACGAGATCGAGCGCCAGCGTGGCGCCGAGAACGATGCCGAGGCGCGTGAGTAGCGTCCGGTGCCGTTCTTCCCATTTCATCAAGCTCACGCCGCGCATTGTTCACGAGGGTTGGGTCGGCTGCTGCGGGGTACCTTGGCCGGGTGGCGACCCAGGTCTGGCAGCGGCCCTTCGGGGCCGTTCCGCTCCCAGGGGGTGGGGTGGAGTTCCGCGTGTGGGCGCCCTCGGCGGCTCGCGTCTCGGTGCGGGTGCGCGGCGGGGAGCACGAGCTCGCGCCCGCGGGCGAAGGCATCCATGCTGCGGAGGTCGCCGCTGAGCCGGGTGACGACTACCTCCTCGTGCTCGACGGGAAGGGCATGCTGCCCGACCCATGCTCACGTCACCAGCCCGAGGGCATCCGTGGTCCATCGCGGATCGTCGACACCTCGCAGTTCGAGATCGCACCCGGCCCCAGCCTGCGCCTCGAGGAACTCGTCCTCTATGAGTTGCACGTCGGCACGTTCACGCCCGGGGGAACGTTCGACACCGCCATCCCCTGCCTGCGGCGGTTGCGCGAGCTCGGCATAACGGCGGTCGAGTTGATGCCGATCGCCACCTTTCCGGGCGAGCGCGGGTGGGGCTATGACGGGGTGTATGCCTACGCACCGCATCCCGCGTACGGCGGCCCGGAAGGGCTCGCGCGTTTCGTCGATGCCGCACATCGCGAAGAGCTCGGCGTTCTCCTTGACGTCGTCTACAACCACATCGGCCCCGGCGGTGACGCGATCGGCGCGTTCGGCCCGTACTTCACGGACGCGCACCGCACCTTCTGGGGGGACGCGATCGACTACTCCCAGCGTGGCGTGCGCGAGTGGGCGATCGGCAACGCCGAGCTGTGGACGCGCAACTACTGCATCGACGGTTTGCGTCTCGACGCGGTGCACGCGATCTACGACGACTCGCCGGTGCATGTGCTCAAGGAGTTGCGCGAGCGGGTGGACGGCCTCGTGACGAGCGAGATGGGCCCCGACGATTTCCGACCGCTCGAGGAGTGGGGGCACGATGCGATGTGGCTCGACAACCTGCATCACGAGCTGCATGTCCTCCTGACCGGCGAGCGCGAGGGGTACTACAGGCCCTTCGGCTCCCTCGAGGGCCTGGTGCGCGAGTTGACGCGACCCCAGCCCGAGCGCCTGATCGTCGCCGCGCAGAACCACGATCAGGTCGGGAACCGTGCCGTCGGTGACCGCTTGCCGCCGGACGCACACCGCGTAGCCTTGGCCATCGTGTTGTTCTCGCTGAACACGCCGTTGCTTTTCATGGGTGAGGAGCACGACGAGGGTGCACCGTTCCAGTTCTTCACCGATCACATCGATCCGCTGATCGCCGACGCAACGCGGCAGGGGCGCAAACGCGAGTTCGCGGCCTTCACCTCGTTCTCCGGTGAAGAGGTGCCCGACCCGCAGGCGCCCGGGACGTTCCAGCGCTCATGCATCTCGCAGCCCGACCCGGAACCGTTCTACGCTGAATTGATCCGGCTGCGCAGTGAGCTGCCGCGGACGCTCGAGGTCTCGGCCAGGGGACGTGTACTGACGTTGCGCCGTGGGAGTGCGACGCTCGTCGCAGACTTCGACGCGAAGACCGTGGAGCTCATCCGGTGAGCCGGCAGGTCTGGCCGGGCGAGCCGTTTCCCCTGGGGCCTGCATGGGACGGCCACGGAACGAACTTCTCGCTCTTCTCCGAGAACGCCGAACGCGTCGAGCTGTGCCTCTTCGACGGTGCGCACGAGGAGCGCATCGAGGTGCATGAGCGAACCGCGTTCAACTGGCACTGCTACCTGCCCGGCGTCGGCCCCGGCACCCGCTACGGCTACCGGGTTCATGGGCCTTACGACCCTGAGCACGGTCCGCGCTTCAACCCGTCGAAGCTGCTGATCGATCCGTACGCGAAGGCGATCAACGGAGGTGTCGACTGGGACGCGGCCAACGTCCTGCCGTACGTGCCCGGCTCGGGGGCAACGGATGCCGACCTGACGATCGACGAGTCCGATTCCGCTCCTGCGATCCCGCGGTCGATCGTCATCGACCCGTCGTTCGACTGGGAAGGCGACGTGCACCTGAACATTCCGTGGCAGGAGACGGTGATCTACGAAGCGCACGTGAAGGGCTTCACGAAGACGCGCGACGGCGTTCGCGAGGATCTCCGCGGCACCTACGCCGGCCTCGCGGCCGAGGACTCGATCGCGTACCTCAAGGAGCTCGGCGTGACCGCGGTCGAGCTGCTGCCGGTGCACCACATCATCGACGAGGGCTTTCTGCACGATCGCGGGCTGACGAACTACTGGGGCTACTCGACGATCGGCTACCTCGCGCCGCACTCCGAATACTCGGCCACCGGGATGCAGGTGCGCGAGTTCAAGGGCATGGTGAAGGCGTTGCACCGTGCCGGGATCGAAGTGATCCTCGACGTCGTCTACAACCACACTGCGGAAGGCAACCATCTAGGCCCGATGCTCAGCTTCCGAGGCGTCGACAACGAGAGCTACTACCGGCTCGTGCCGGAGACACCGCGCTTCTACATGGACTACACGGGCACGGGCAACACGCTCAACCCTGTGCACCCGACCGTGCTGCGGCTGATCATGGATTCACTGCGGTACTTCGTCATCGACTGCCACGTCGATGGATTTCGTTTCGACCTCGCGTCGGCGCTGGCGCGCGAGTTCTACGAGGTCGATCGCCTATCGGCGTTCTTCGACATCATCCACCAGGATCCGATCCTTTCCCAGGTAAAGCTGATTGCCGAGCCGTGGGATGTCGGGCCCGGCGGTTACCAGGTCGGGAACTTCCCGATTCTCTGGTCCGAGTGGAACGGGATCTACCGCGACACGATGCGCGACTTCTGGCGCGGCCAAGCGCCGCTGAGCGACTTCGCCTCCCGCTTCGGCGGCTCCTCCGACCTTTACGAGACCGATGGGCGCAGGCCGTTCGCGTCGATCAACTTCATCACGGCGCACGACGGCTTCACGTTGCACGATCTCGTGTCGTACAACGAGAAGCACAACGACGCGAACGGTGAGGAAAACAAAGATGGGACCGACGACAACCGCTCGTGGAACTGCGGCGCCGAGGGTGCGACCGACGATCCGTCGATCAGCGCGTTGCGCGCGCGGCAACAGCGGAACTTCCTGACGACGCTCCTACTCTCGCAGGGCGTCCCGATGCTGCTCGGCGGCGACGAGTGGGGACGCACCCAGGACGGCAACAACAATGCGTGGTGTCAGGACAACGAAATCTCGTGGTTCAACTGGGATCGGTGCGATCAGGACCTACTTGCATTCTCGCGACAGTTGATCGCGCTTCGCCGTGCTCACCCGGTCTTCCGGCGCACGAAGTTCTTCGAAGGCAAGGGCGCGCAGTTGCCAGATGTCTGGTGGATGCGTCCGGACGGCCGGCGCATGACGCGCCGCGACTGGGACAACACCGAATCGCGCGCGATCGGTGTCTTCCTCAACGGCGAGGAACTGAGGACGGAGACGAAGGACGGGGAGGAAGTGCGCGACGATTCGTTCCTGCTGCTCTTCAACGCGCACTTCGAGGACATCACGTACCGGCTGCCGGCGCGCCGGTTCGGTGCGCACTGGGAGGTGGCGCTGACGACCGGCCGCCTCGAAGGTGACCGCCTCACTCCGGGCGCGGACGTGCTGGTCGAGACGCGCTCGATCGCCGTCTTGAGGCGTGTCTGACCCCTGAGTTGGCGACATTCCGCGCGACCTACCGACTCCAGCTGACACCGGAGTTCGGCTTCGCAGCAGCACGTGAGCTCGTGCCGTACCTGCGCGACCTCGGGATCTCCCACCTCTACCTGTCGCCGTCGCTCCAGGCGCGCGAAGGCTCGCAGCACGGCTACGACGTGATCGACCCGCGCCGGATCTCCGATGCGCTGGGCGGCGAAGAGGAGTTCCGCAAGCTCGCGGGTGCCGGGCTCGGGGTGATCCTCGACATCGTCCCGAACCACATGGCGGCGGTCGACGAGAGCCCATTCTGGCGCGACCTCGAGTTGCGGCAGATGTTCTTCGACGTCGACCTGCACACGGGCTTCCACCGGCGCTTCTTCGACGTCGGTGAGCTCGGCGGACTGAAGCAGGAGGACTGGGAGGTCTTCTGGGCGACACACGCGAAGGTGATCGAGCTCGTCCGTGAGGGCGTGATCGACGGCGTGCGCGTCGACCATCCCGATGGTCTCGCCGATCCGGCCGAGTACTTCGAGCGCCTGGCGGATGCCGGCGTCGCGCACGTCTGGGCGGAGAAGATCCTCGAGCCGGGCGAGGAGCTGCGCGATTGGCCGATCGAAGGCACGACGGGGTACGAGTTCCTGAACGACGTGCTGGCCGTGTGCGTGAACCGTGCTGCGGAGCTGCCGTTGACGGAGCTCTACGAGGCGTTCACCGGTGATACGCGCCGCTACGAGGACATCGTCTCCCTCTCGAAGCTCGAGGTCGCCGTGAACACGTTCGAGCCGGAGCTGCGGCGGCTGCACCAGGAGGTCGCGACGGAGAACCTGCCCCTCGCGCTCGCGTCGTTCCACGTGTACCGCACCTACATCCAGCCGCACAAGGGCGTGATCGAAGACGCCGACCGCGAAGAGATCGGGCGGGCGAACGTCTCGGAGGAGCTGCGTCGCTTGCTCTTCCTGCAGGAACCGAGGAACGAAGACTTCGTCGTGCGCTTCCAGCAAGTGACGGGACCGGTGATGGCCAAGGGCGTCGAGGACACGGCGTTCTATCGCTACTTCCGTCTCGCGGCGCTGAACGAGGTCGGCGGCAATCCCGGCCGCTTCGGGATGAGCGTCGACGCGTTCCACAAGGCGAACGAACAGCGCGCCGCGCGGTTCCCGCTGCATCTGCTGACGACGTACACGCACGACACGAAGCGCTCGCCCGACGTGCGCTCGCGCATTGCCGCGCTCACCTGGCTGCCTGAGGAGTGGGCAGAGCGCCTCGGTGTCTGGCATGACCAGCTCGGCGGGCTTACCGATGCGCGCGAGGAGTTGCTCGTCTACCAGACGCTTGTCGGCGCCCTGCCGATCGAGCGCGAGCGGCTCGACGGGTATCTCGAGAAGGCGCTGCGCGAGGGCAAGGTGAACACGAACTGGCTCACGCCGAACGAGGAGCACGAGCGTGCGGTTCAGGAGTTCGCCTGGCGCGCGGCCGAGCTGATCGCGGGGGATCCGTTCCTCGAACGCGTGCGCGAGCTCGGTCGCCGTCTGTCACTCGCGCAGCTTCTGCTCAAGCTGACCTCGCCTGGAGTGCCGGATGTCTATCGAGGCGACGAGCTCGAGGACCTGTCGCTCGTCGACCCTGACAATCGCCGCGCGGTTGACTGGGGCGTGCGGCGTGCTGCGCTCCACGCATTGCAGGACGGCGCTCCGGTCGACGACACGAACGTGAAGCTGTTCGTCACCTGGAAGACGCTCGGTCTGCGGGCTGAGCGCGCCGCGGCGTTCGCCGGCTCGTACGAGCCTGCCGACGCGGGCGACGGCGTGTGCGCGTTCGTGCGCGGTGGGGAGGTGCTTGTCGCGGTTTCCGTGTGCCCGGACGCGCGCGTGCGCGTGCCCGAGGGCTGGCACGACGTGCTCGGCGTGGAGGGGCTAGCTCTCTGTGTCCGACCAGCGAGCGAAGCGCTCGTCGACGTCGTCTGACGACGGCGGAGCTTCACGAGGCGGCGGAATCTGCTCGACGGCGCGCGCCGGCGCCGCAGCAAGACGGTCGAGCGAGTCGGAGATGTCCTGCGTGACGCGCTTCAGCGCAGCGCTGAGGCCCGCTCGCAGAGCGAGGAGCTGCTCGACCTGCTGCTGCAGCTCGCCGACCTGCCGCAATCCTTCGGTGCGCAGAGCCGCCGCACGCTGTTCTGCTTCGCCGACGATCTGCTGCGCGCGGCTCGCCGAATCGCGCTCGAGCTGATCGCGACGCTGACGAACCTCGTCGAGCGCAGTGGTCAGCTCCGTCTCGCGTTGGCGGAACGACTCGACACGACGGTGGAGCTCCGTAATCTCGGTCTGCATCGCATTCGCCCGGGCGCGCGTCGCCTCGAGCTCGTGCTGCAACTGTTCCCGCGTGAGCGTCGCGCGGGCGACCGCGAGCTCAACGTCTCCCTGGCGGTAACCACGGAGCCACGCGCGGCGGAGGTGGGTGTCGTCAGCCATGGGGTGAAGGGTAGACCCGCGTCCCGGGTTTCGCCAGCGCGGAAACGGGTTCAGGAGTCTGTTCGGGGCCGGTTGCGCAGCACCTGCGGCGGGTTGACGCCTGGTGCCCGGGCGGCGAATCATGGCAGGAGCCTCCTGTCGAGTGGTGTCGAGAGGAAGCCCCGGCCTCCGTCGAGCGTTCGCGCCGGCGGAGGCCGCTTTCGCTCGGGCCTGTGGACGAAATGTTGCAGTTTGTTCACCCTGGTCTGACCACGAGACTTGGCTCGGAAGGGCTAGGTCGCTTCGGCCGTGTGGTCGCCCGGTTGGACGACGCCCGCTTCGTAGGCGAGCACGACGGCTTGCACGCGGTCGCGCAGGCCGAGCTTCATCAGGATGCGTGCGACGTGCGTTTTCACGGTCGTCTCGGAGACGAAGAGCTCCTTCGCGATCTCGGCGTTCGAGAGTCCGCGCGCGATCGCCTTCATCACTTCGAGCTCGCGCGCGGTGAGGTCCTGCAGTCGCGGGAACTGCGCCTGCGGCTTCGGGCCAGTGCCCTTGACGAACTCCGAGATCACCCGCCGCGTGATCGACGGGGAAAGCAGCGCCTCGCCCTCCGCGATCACGTGGATCGCGCTCACGAGCTGCTCGGGCGGCGTGTCCTTGAGCAAGAACCCGCTCGCGCCGGCGCGCAGCGCCTCGTACACGTACTCGTCGAGGTCGAACGTCGTCAACATCAAAATCTTTGGCGCACCTTCCTCGGGCGCGCCCGACAGGATCCGCCGAGCCGCCTCGAGGCCGTCGAGCTCCGGCATGTGGATGTCCATCAGCACGACGTCCGGTCGCAACTCACGCACCTGGTCGACGGCCTCGCGTCCGTCGGATGCTTCGCCGACGACTTCCATCTCCGGTTCGGCATCGAGGATCATCCGGAAGCCCGCGCGTACGAGAGCTTGATCGTCGACCAGGAGGATGCGAATCACGCGTGTCCCTCGACCGGCAGCTGTGCCCGCAGCACGAAGCCTCCGCCTGCCCGAGGTCCGGACTCGATCGTGCCGCCGTACAACGCGACGCGCTCGCGCATCCCGACGAGGCCGTGCCCCATCCCGTCCCCGGCGGGGACGCCGGGACCGTCGTCTGCGATTTCGAGCTCCACGGACGAATCGATATATCGCACAACGACCTCCGCGTGGGCGCCCTTCGCGTGCTTGAGCGCGTTCGTCAACCCCTCCTGCACGATGCGGTAGGCAGACAAGTCGACACCGGGCGAGATGTCCGGCCGGTCGCCTTCGATACGCAGCGTTACGGGCAAGCCCGCCTCTTCGACCTGCGCGATCAGACGGTCGAGATGTTGAAGGCCCGGCTGCGGTGCGAGCGTGGCGGGCCCTGCTTGGCTGCCAGTTTCGCCGCTGCTTCGCATCACGCCCAGCATGCGACGCATCTCGGTGAGGGCCTGCCTGCCGATCTGTTCGACCGAGAGGAGCGCCTCGCGCTCACGATGCTGTTCGTCCTTGAGCAGGCGGCGGACGCCCGATGCCTGCACGACCATCACCGAGACGGAATGAGCGACGACGTCGTGAAGCTCCCGTGCAATGCGCGCCCGCTCTTCTGCGGTGGCGCGCTCGGCCGCCGTCGCCCGGTCGCGTTCCGCCGCCTCGACACGCTCGGTCAGCTCGCGCGCCTGCTCGGTGCGCGTGCCGAGCGCGGAGCCGAAGAACCATGCGAGCGTGAGGATCAGCGTCGTCCAGAAGAAATCCGAGTACGCGTTGCCCGACCGCGAGCTGACGACCGCTGCCGTCGCAATCACCGCGGCCCAACCGGCGATCGACTGACGCCGGTCGCCGACGAGCCCGAGTGAGACAGCCGCCACGAGCGCGGCGACAAACGGCATCGTCAGGCTGGAGATCGAGCGCTCGGGCGAGATCAACGCGAACGCCGTAAGCATCGCCAAGGCGACCAGCGGAGCCCAGAGCGGATAGCGGCTGCGCAGCGCAAACGGCAACGTCCAGCCGAGCGCAAGCAGTGCGACGAGCGCGCGGTGCTGCACGTGCTGCGCCGCGAACGCCTCGACGACGGACGCGACCGCAAACGTGAGCACCAAGGCCTCGAAGGCCCGCTGCTTGATCCGGGCGAGGACTGCGTCCATGACGACCAAGGTATCCCCGTCTACCCGGCGGTCGCGTCATCCCGGCAAATGAGAAACAGATCATCCTTGAGGACGACGCTGGGCGCCTCCGCCCGCTTACTCTCTTGCTCGTGGACGGCGTCGATCTGACGGACACGCAGGCGACGGCCGAGCGGGTCGCACGTGAATGGGGACTCGAGCTCGGCGCCCCGTTTGCGCTCTCCCGGTACTCGTACGTCGCGCCGGTCGGCGAGAACGCCGTGCTGAAGGTCGCGTGGGAGGGAGACGACGAGTCCCTGCACGAACCGGAGGCGCTCGAGTTGTGGGGAGGCCATGGGGCGGTGCGTCTGCTCCGCCACGATCCGGCCAGCCGTGCACTGCTCGAAGAGCGCGAGCTGCCGGGTGACGACATCTCCGAGTTGCGCGAGGACGAAGCGACCGCGATCGCCGTCGACGTCGCCACGCGACTCTGGGTGCCGGCGGCCGAGCCCTTTCGCTGGATCGGTGACGAGGTCCCGCGTTGGCTCGACAACGATCAAGGTGAGCTGACCCCGCTGGCGCGTGAGCTCTACGCGGCCCTCGACATCAGCCGTGACTGGCTCGTCCACGGTGACTTCCATCACCACAACATCCTTCGGCACGGCGACGGTTTCGTCGCGATCGACCCGAAGCCGTACCTCGCTGACCGCGAGTACGACGTGCCATCGTTTCTCTGGAACCCGCTGTCGTACACCATGACCGACCGCGCGAAGACGGAGCGGCGTATCGCGGCGTTCGTCTCGGCCGGCCTGGACGATCACAAGATCCGCGCGTGGACGGCGATCCGTGGCGCCTACCTCGGGGCCGACGCCGAGGAGGCCGAGCTGATCCGCTCGCTACTCGACTAGAGCAAGAGCTTGACCCACGCCGGCTTGCAGTCGCAGTGCAGATGCGATTCGGTGCAGGAACGGCAGGTCCACTGGGTCAGAAGGATCCAGCGCAGGTGGGCGAGCTCGACCGCGATGGCCGCACAGATCGCGGGGAGGAGCTCGGCATGCCTCATGCGAGAGAGCATCGGCACCGCGCGCCGGACCGGCAATAGGCCGAGCGGCCCATCCTTACAACCCAGGGACCCAGGACTTTCGCGTACCCTCCTGCCCGTGGCCAAGGTGGCGCACCCGGCGCCCACTCTCGA
>JANMWB010000024.1:0-10756 GCA_031393705.1 Thermoleophilia bacterium
CGACGCAGACGCCGATGGCCCACGGCCAGGTGGAGAGGCTTCCGCCGACGACCCAGGTCACCGTCAGGAGCGCGACCGCCGCACCGACGATCCCGGCGAACAGCCCGACAAATGCACTCTCGATTGCAGCGAGGGCCAGCAGCTTCAGGCGCGAGGCTCCGCGTGCGCGCAACAGCCGCAGCATTCGGCGGTCGCGGTCGACCGCGCCGAGCGCGGCGAGGTAGGCGAGACCAAGCCCGACGAGCGCGCCGGGAACGGCAAGCATGATGTAGAGAGCCTCCGCGTACAACGCGTCGCCGGCCGCGCCGGTGAGCGCCGCCTCGAGGTTGTCGACGAACTGCACCTGGCCGGGGAGCGACCGCTCGATCTTGTTGCGCAGTTGCGTCTCCTGCGCGAGTGCATGCTGCGGGCTGCCGGTGAGCACGTGCGAGTCGACCTGCGCCTGCACCTGGTAGGTGATGCCGGTGGTTCCCGTCGCGATGGACGCCGCCGAGGCGCTGGACGGAGCGATTGCGCCCAGCGTCGAGCCGAACTGCTTGACGAACGACGCGAACGGCATGATCGCGATGTCGGCCGGTGGTGATGCGGGCGCCGGGCCGAGCAGCGGGATCAGCGGCTGGAAGAGCGTGTCGGCCGACGAGACGACCGCGACGCCGGTCACCTTCAACGGCACAGGCTTCGCGCCCGCGCGTGGCGAGAGCAGAACGGTGTCTCCGACGCCGGCTTGCAGCGTTGCCGCGAGCTGCTGGTCGAGCACGACGCCGTCGCCTTTCAGCGACCCGTAGAGCATCCGGAATGAGTGGAAGTCCGACTGGTAGCGGGGCGGCACCGCAACGACGAATCCGGCGCCCGCGCGGATCGTGCCTGCCCGCGAGGTGTGCTGTGCGCCGGAGAACGGGGCGGTCGCAACCGGCGCTGCGGCGGCGACGCCGCTCTGCTTGGCAACGCGCGCCGCGACCTGTTCGGCCGCAGACGCGGAGCCGACCGGTCCCTGCCAATCGAGTGGAACGCTGCGAGCCGTGGTCGCGGTCATCGTGCGCAACGAGTTGCCGATGAACAGCACCATCGCGCCGAGCAGCGCAACCGAGACGAGCAGCACTGACGCGCGCACCGCGGTGCGCAGCGGCGTGCGGATCAGGAACTTGAGGACGAACGAGGTCACGGCGTGGACTCGCTGACGATGCGGCCGTCGTGCAGCTCGACGACGCGTTCGCAACGCGCGGCGACATCGCGGTCGTGGGTGGCGATCACGAGTGCGAAGCCGAGCTGCTCACGCAGCGCGGCGATCAGGTCGAGCACCCGTGCAGCGGTGTCGGAGTCGAGGTGACCGGTGGGCTCGTCGCAGAGCAGCACGTCCGGCCGCTGTGCGAGTGCACGCGCGATTGCCGCACGTTGGGCTTCTCCGCCGGAGAGCTCGCGTGGCAGGTGGTCGAGCTTGTCGTGGAGACCGACGAGCGCCAGCAGTTCCTCGGCGTCGACTCCTTCACGCTCGGCGAAGAGCACGTTCTCGAGCGCGGTGAAGTGAGGGAGAAGATTCGCGCCCTGGAAGACGAGCGAGGTCGTCGCGTTTTGGTCGACCGTCCCGGCCGTCGGAACGACGAGGCCGGAGAGTACGTGCAAGAGAGTCGTCTTCCCGGAGCCGGAGCGCCCGATCAGCGCGACGCTGTCGTGCTCGGTCACCTGCAGGTCAACGCCGGCAAGCGCCCGGACCTCGCCGTAAGCGACCTCGACGCTGTCGACTGCGAGCGCGCTCACTGTGCTCTCCCGTCTCTGATCTCTACAACACGATCGGCCGACCTCGCCACGGAAGGGGAATGTGTGACGACCACGACCGTGGTGCCGTGCTCGGCGCGCAAGCGATGCAGTGAATCGAGGACGCGCTGCTCGTTGGCCTCGTCGAGCTCGGCAGTGGGCTCGTCGGCAAGGACGAGCGGCGCGTTGCGTGCGGCAGCCGCCGCGATCGCGACGCGCTGCTGCTCGCCGCCGGAGAGGACGGCGGCGCGGCGCCCGGCGGCGCTCTCCAGCCCGAACTCTCCCAGAGCCTCGCGCGCGTCGCCGCTGCGGCCGGCGAGCTTCAGGGCGAGCTCGACGTTCTCACCTGCCGTGAGCTCCGGCCAGAGGTTGAACGTCTGGAAGACGATCCCGATCGACTGCGCGCGGTACTCCGCGAGCTCGTCCTCGCCGAGGCGGGTGAGCGACCGGCCGAACGCGCGCACTTCGCCGGCGGTCGGCTGCTCGAGCCCGCAGGCGAGACGGAGCATCGTGCTCTTGCCGGAGCCGGACGGGCCGAAGACGGCGACCAACTCGCCCGGCTCGATACGGAGGTCCAGGCCGCGCAACGCAACGCTCTCTGCGGGGCCCGAGCGGTAGATCTTGAACACGTCGACGAACTCGAGCGCAGCCGGCGTTACGTCTTCGCGGGTCTCGGGCTCGCTGTAGAGAGAGGTCACTTGAGCCGGAGGCTCTGAATCATCAAGCGGTAGGCGTCGACGTTGTCGACTCCTACGGGCGAGCCCAGATCGACGATCGCAAGCTTGCCGTTCTTCGCGAGCTCGTAGCGGTCGACCGTCAGTGTCACCCGTTTACCGGTCACGGCATTTGGCGCACTCGTCGTCTCGTAGGTCACCCTCACGGCGCGCAGGCCACCGAGCGTCACGTTCGTCGGGACGTTGATCGACCGCGTGCCTTTGAGCCCCTGCACTTCCTTCTTCAGTGCGACCGTGCTCGGGGCGGCGCCGGCGACGATCACGATGCGCACGATGTTGTTCTTGTCACGGAACGTGACGTTGTCGCTGTGGCCCGACTGTGTCCAGCCTTCCGGGAACTTCATGCTGAACGACTTTCCGGCGTAGGCGACGAAGACCTGGTTGTCGGGAATGTCCCCGGCTCCGGCCGACGCGACCTCGGCCTGCAGCGCGCCCGGACCGGCTGCAGCGGTCGTTGTGGTCGTGGCGGCGCTCGTCGTCGTCGCGGTCGTGGTCACCGATGTCGTCGTGGGCACCTTGGCCTGCTTGGAGCCGCACGCGACGAGGAAGACGCACGTGAGCAGCAGTATGGAAACGCGGATCACGGTGGTCGCACCGTGACAGAGGTTGCGTGAACGTCCCCTGAACGCGGTGGGATCAGCCGCCCGAGCAGAGCTACGCTGAGGTTGTGACAGGCGCAAAGGTGATGGTCGTCGAAGACGATCTCGACTTGCGGGGCGTCCTACTGCGCGGTCTGCAGGAGGAGGGATTCGACGCGGTCGGCGTCGGAAGCGGCGCGGAGCTGCTCGCGCGAATCGAGCCCGAGGCGCCCGATCTCCTGATCGTGGACATCGGGCTCCCGGACACCGACGGGCGCGATGTCGTGCAGGCGCTGCGTGCCCAGGGCGCGTCTCTGCCGATCCTGTTCCTCACCGCACGAGATGCGCTCACCGACCGTGTCACCGGGTTCAGCGCCGGCGGCGACGACTACTTGACGAAGCCGTTCGCGTTCGCCGAGCTCGTCGCGCGCCTGCAAGCGCTGATGCGCCGCTCGGGTGCGGACACATCCGTCGAGGTGGGGAACCTGCGGCTCGATCCCGTAGCGCACGTCGCCTCGGCCGACGGACAGAAGGTGTCGTTGACGCCGACGGAGTTCCGTCTGCTCGCGAAGCTCGTTGCGAGCCAGGGCGCCACGGTGCGCCGGAAAGATCTCGTGCGTACCGGCTGGCCCCACGGTGCGCGCGTACGCGACAACACGCTCGACGCCTACGTCGCGCGTCTCCGGAAGAAGCTCGGCGAGCTTCCCGGAACGCCTGGGATCACAACCGTGCATGGCGTGGGGTACATCCTCGAGTGACCGTTTGGCCGCTGCTTCGCGGCGTGCGCACGCGCCTGCTGCTTGTCGTCCTCGGCGCGCTCGCCGTCGCACTGGGTGTCGCAACGATCGGCTTCAACGTCCTGCTTGCGCATGCCGCGTCGCGGGACGCGAACACCTTGCTCAGGGCGCGGGCGTCGTCCGAGCTCGCGCTCATCCGCGTGTCGGGGAACACGATCAAGGTCGCCGAGACCCGTGACGATCCGCTCGGCGACAGCCGCGTGTGGATCTTCCGCGGTACGGCACCCGTCGAGCAGCCGCGGGCGAAGGCTGAGACCGATCTCGCCGCCCGCTCGCTCGCCGGTGGCCCGAGGCGGTTCCTGAACGTTCCCGACGATTCGCAGGAGCGCCTCTTCGCGGTGCCGATCGTGCACGACGGGAAGCGCGTCGGGACACTCGTCACGGGGATCTCGCTCGCGCCGTACCTCCATACGCAGCGGACAGCGCTCACCGGGTCGCTGACGTTGTTTCTCGTGTTGCTTGCGATCACCGGCGTTGCGGCATGGTGGCTCTTGCGTACCGCGCTTCGCCCCGTTTCGCAGATGACCGAGCAGGCGAGCACGTGGAGCGAGGAGGACCTCGACCGGCGGTTCGCGCTCGGCGAACCGCACGACGAGCTGACGAACCTCGCCGCGACGCTCGACGGTCTGCTCGACCGGCTTGCCGCGAGCCTCCGGCACGAGCGCCGCTTCTCCGCCGAGATGTCACACGAGCTCCGCACTCCGCTTGCGAAGCTGATGGCCGAGGCCGAGCTCGCGCTTCGCCGCGAACGTTCGGAGTCGGACTACCGGGAGAGCCTGGAGGCCGTGCTTCGGAACGCGCAGCAGATTGAACGGATCGTCGAGACTCTCGTGTCGGCCGCTCAGCACGACGCGCAGCCTCAGGGCGTCGCGGATGCGGTCGACATTGCGGAGGCGGTCGTTGCGGCGCACAGCCACGACGCGTCGTCGCGTGGCGTCGACCTCGAGCTCATGGACACCGCAGATCACGTGCGTGTCGGTGTCGACCAGGACCTCGCCGAGCGGATCCTTCATCCCGTCGTTGAGAACGCGCTCCGGTACGGGCGCGGCAAGGTCGAGGTGCGGGTCACGCGCAACGGCTCTACCGTGCTCTTCGCGGTCGACGACGACGGCCCAGGCGTACAGGCGGATGAGCACGAGGTGATCTTCGAGCCTGCCGTTCGCGGCAGCGCCGGCCGCTCGAGCCACAACGGCGCGGGCCTCGGGCTTGCGCTGTCCCGCCGCCTCGCCCGCGCGGTCTCCGGGGATGTCGAAGCTTTCCCGGGCGCGAGCGGACACTTCGTGGTGCGCCTGCCCGCGGCGTAGCGTCTAGGCCATCGGAACTTGCGCGCGCAGGCGCGAGCCGACGCGATCGAGGATCTCCGTCAAGCTGTCGCCGGTCGCCGTGATGCCGTGGTTCGTCAGTCCGATCACCGCGTGGGCGGGGTCCTCGGCGTCGGCGATTGCATCGGCGACGCTGATCGCGAGCTCCTCTGTGCCGCATGGGTAGTTGAACTCCGTCGTCACGATGTCATCGAGCCAACCATGGACGTGCAGGATCGCGCGAACGTCGGGATGGGCCTGGTAGATCATCCAGTGCTCGATGGCGTCGACGGAGACGCGGCGCGGTTCGACGTCGGGCGGCACGCTGAGGATGATCACGCCGCGGTCGGCGTCGTAGTCGCTAACGAGCAGGATGTCGCGCCCTGGGATCTCGAGCCTGGTTTTGTCGACGCCCGACGCGCTCATCCAGAAGCGCTGCGCGTCCTTGCGCGCCGAGAGGTTGCCGTAGGAGAGACCGCCGATCCCGTAGAGACGGTGCACATGGCGGAGATCACGCTCGTCGAGCAGATCCTCGATCGGGAACGGCGCCGGCAGGAGCCCGAGCTCGTCAATCCGCCTACCGGCGGCAGCGATCTCCGCCGTCTGTGCGTCGCCCTCCCAGAGACCCGCTTCGAGATCGCGCCGGAACTCGTTCTCGATCACGAGTCGGGCGGTCGCGAGCGGCAGGAGCCGATCGAGCACCACAGTGGCGAGCGGCGAGCCGGAGGCGCGATAATTGCCGCGCTCCATCGTCGTGAACCAGACAGCGTCGCCGACGTTTGCGAGCACGATGTTCGCGAGCGACCGAACGAGTAGGGGATAGCTGGCGCCGAGGATCGCCACTGCCTCGTCCAGCGGGCCGTCGTAGATCGTGGCCGCGTACGTACCACGTGCGTGGCGGCGGAATGGCCGCGGATCGTCGATGTCGACGACGTTCAGGACGAGCTTCGCATCGTCGTCTTCGCTGCGCTCCCAGCCACGGCCGATCAGCTCGGCCTCGAGCTGGTCCAGCAGCACGGCAAGCGACGGCGAGGGCGTGCGGCCGATCACGAACGCGAACGTCATGGGCGGGACGCTGCCGCACGATGCGCGCGCGCGCATCCGGAGGAACTACCGATGTGCGGCGCGCAGAACGGACATCGTCAGCACGATCGCGACGGCGATCGGCAGCACCCACCACGCCGCGAGCGCGGCCGTGAGCGCGAGGCCCGCGATCACGCCGGCAGCAGCGACCCAGTCGTCGCCGACGACGAAGTCCCACCAGAACCGGCCGAACGCGGCGATGCGGCTCATGCGGGCAGCAGCTGTGCTGTGTGTCGGCGGCGCAGCACCGTGACCATCGCGAGCGACAGGAGGACAACGAACGCGAGGACGCCGAGCAGTGCCGCGTCCGCACCGGGCCAGTGCGCACCGGCTCCCTCGGCGCCCCAGAAGATGCCGAACGTGGTCAGCATCACGCCGACCGCGAACTTCATTGTGTTCTCGGGCACGCGTGCAAGCGGCGCGCGCGCGAGAACGCCGACGATCGCTACGAGCACGATCGCCACCGCCGCGCCGAGCGCCGCCAGTGGGATGTTCTTTTGCGTGCTGCCGAACGTGAGCACGATGAACGCGACTTCGAGCCCTTCGAGGAACACGCCTTTGAACGAGAGCGTGAAGCCGTACCAGTCGATCGGGGCCCGCTGGTCGCGCGGCGCGGTCTCCGCCTCTAGCAGCTCTTTCGCAAAAATCGCCTCCTCGTCATGCAAGGGCTTGTAGCCGCTCGCGCGCAGGATTGCCTTCCGCAGCCACTGCAGCCCGAAGGTGAGGAGCAGGCCGCCGACAACGAGCCGGAGCGCGTCGATCGGGATCAGCGTCAATGCGGGACCGAGCGCGGCGACCACGACAGCCAGCGCGAGGGTCGCCGCGCCGACGCCGATCAGCGAGGAGCGCCAGCCGCGCGCGAGCCCGGAGGCAAGCACGATCGTCAGCGCTTCGACCATCTCGACGGCGCTCGCGAGGAACGCCGAGAGCACCAGCAGGACGTCTTTCACGACGCACGTTCTACCTGACCCGGGAATACCGACACCTGAACGGTCGCTTACGACTACATGCACGTTGCGGAGTTGTGGCGGTACCCGGTCAAGTCGCTGCGCGGCGAACGGCTCGAAGCGGTGGCGGTCGGCCTCGACGGTCTCGAGGGCGACCGGCTGGTGCACGTGCGCGAGGGCGCCGGCCGGGTCGTCAGTTCGCGGTACCGCCCGGGACTGCTCGGGCTCAACGGGACGCTGGGCCCCGATGGCGAGCCGCTGATCGACGGCGAGCCGTGGACGTCGCCGGCCGCGCTCGCCAAGGTGCGCGCCGTGACGGCACCCGACGTCGAGCTGATCCGCTTTCACGGAGTCGACCACGGCCAGCGCTACGACGTCTTGCCGTTGACCGTCCTGACCGACGGGATGGCGCAAGCCGTCGGAGTCGACCTGCGCCGCTTCCGGCCAAACATCGTGGTCGGCGGCGTGGATGACCTCGCCGAGACGCGCTGGCCGGGCTCGTACCTGAAGATCGGCGACGTGCTGATCGGGGTCGAGAAGCGCAGAGCGCGCTGCGTGATGACGACTTTCGACCCGGACACCCTCGAGCAGGATCCCTCGGTGCTGAGACGCGTGGTCTCGTCCTTCGCCGGTTCGGTCGCGCTCGACTGCTGGGTGGAGGCGCCCGGGCGCATCGCCATTGGCGATGTCGTGGAGCTCGTGTCTAGAGTGGGTGGATGAGCACGCGCATCGCGATCATCGGTGGAGGCCGCCTCGGCGAGTCGATGCTGCGCGGTTTCCTCAGTTCCGGCTGGCGTTCGACCGACGATCTGGTCGTGACGGCTCGCCGTCCCGAGCGGCTCGCTGAGCTGCACGAGAAGTACGGCGTCGTCGCCGAGTCGTCCAACGTCGCAGCACTCAAAGGTGCCGGGCTCGTGATCGTGTCGGTCAAGCCGCAGGACATGGAGGCCGTGCTCGAGGAGATCTCGGCGGAGCTGACCCCGGCTCAGACGCTGCTCTCGGTGGCCGCAGGTGTCACGACGGCCTCGATCGAGGCACACCTGCCGCCGGGCGCGCGGGTTGTGCGCGCGATGCCGAATGCGCCCGCGCTCGTCCACGAAGGGATCGCCGGCATCTGCGGCGGCCACGATGCGCGCGAGGAGGACATCGCACTCGCCGCCGACGCGCTCGGGCACCTCGGCGCAGTCGTGCGCGTTGCGGAGTACGACATGGACGCGGTCACCGCGCTTTCCGGTTCCGGGCCTGCGTACTTCGCGCTGCTGGCCGAGGCGATGATCGAGGCCGGCCTTCTGCTCGGCCTGAGCAGAGAGATCTCGACCCAGCTGGTCGTCCAGACGATGTTCGGGAGCGCGCTGCTTCTGCGCGACGAGGGACTACATCCGGTGGAGCTCCGCGAGAACGTCACGTCTCCGGGCGGGACGACGACGCGTGCGATCCGCGAGCTCGAGCGCTCCGGCGTGCGCGCCGCGTTCCTGAACGCGATCACCGCGGCGACCGAGCGCTCACGCGAGCTCTCGGAACGCGTCTCCTCTTAGGGGCTAGCGCAGGATCCCGGTGTGCCCGAGCGAGTACCGCCCGGGCTGCGGCCAGACGCTCAGGCCATGCGGCCCGCTGCCGACCGGGATGCGCGCGAGCAGGCGGCCGTTGCGTGTCGCGATCGCATAGACGACACCGCTGTAGCGGCCCGAGACCCAGAGCACCTTGCCGTCCGCCGAGACGCCGCCCATGTCGGGGCTGCCGCCGCCCGGGATGCGCCACTTGGTCACGACCTTGCCGGTGCGGAAGCTGATCACGGAGATGGAGCCCTCACCGCGGTTGGTCGCGTAGAGGTACTTCGCATCGCGGCTCGGGTAGAGGCCGTGCACACCCGCTCCCGTCGGCAAGAAGCCGATCACCTTGAAGCGGCGCCCGTCGACCTTCCAGAGCCCGCCCGCGTGCATGTCGGCGACGTAGAACACCTTCCCGTCGGGTGACAGCTTCACGTCTTGCGGCATCCCGCTCCCACCGTCCGGCAGGTTGAGCGTGCCGACGACGCGTTCGCTCTGCACGTCGACCTTCACCATCTGCCCCGAGAACTCACAGCTCGCGATCAGGTACTTCTCGTCAGCGGAGAAGTCGATGTGATCGACACCGGTGCACGGAACGTCGAGTGAGTGGTGCAGCTGGAACGTGTGCGCGTCGCGAAAGTCGAGCCGTCGTAGCCGTTCGGCGACGACGATCGCGTACTGGCCGTCGGGTGTGAAGTACATGTTGTACGGGTCGTCCACCGGGATCGTCGCGCCCGGCTTACCGGTGACAGGATTGATCGGGGTGAGGCTGTTGCCCGTGTCGTTCGTGACGTAGAGCGTCTTCAAGTCCCAGGCCGGGACGACGTGCTGGGGGAGGCCACCCACCGCGAAATGGCCGACGATCTTGTAGGTGTGCGGATTGATCACGTCGACGGTGTCGCTCTTGCTGTTCGGGACGTAGATCAGCTGTTTCGCGCTGCGTGCCGCGGGCGCGATCTTGTTCGCGCCGTCATGCGCGTAGACGTTCGTGAGGTCGATCGTGTGCGTTGCCCCCGCGATCGCGCTCGTCGAACGCGCGCCGGGGGCGAGCTGCGAGATCGTGGCGACCGTGCCGCTTGCGCCCTTGCCGCCGACGACGATGATCCGCGAGCCGAAGCCAAAGTTCACGGCGGCGAGGTCGGAGCGCGCGCTCTGTAGGTGCCCGGCGGCGCGGACCTTCTTCGTGGCGACGTCGATTGCAACGATCGCGGTCGTCGGTGTGCCGGTCGAAGCGCCGCGGCCACCGATCACGTACGCGACGTTCCCGATCGCCGCCGCGGCCGCGTGGGTCGTCGGCGCGGGGAGGGTGCCGATCTTCGTGACACGTCCCGTCGCCGGTACGTAGACGAGCACGCTGTCGCTCGCGGTCCCGTTCTCGAGTGAGCCGCCGGCGATCACGAGGCGATTGCCCACCGCGGCCACCGCCGCGTAGCGAAGCGTGTGCGGCAAATGCGCGACGACGCGTGCCGTTGTGCCCGGACGGTAGGCGATGATTGTGTCGAGCCAGCGCGTGCCGGTGTAGCCCCCGACGATGTACGCGGTGCCGCCGATCGCTGCCGCGGCGGAGTCGGAGCTCGCCGCCGGGAGGTGCCCGATCAGCGTCGAGCGGCCGGCCCGCGGGTCGACGCGCACGATGTCGGAGAGCTGAGAGGGGCCGTTGCCGCCGCCGAACACATAGATGTTGCGGTCGATCACGGCGGCGGCAGTGTCGTGGCGAACCGACGGGAGCCGGGCGATCACCTTGGAGCCGTGGTAGGCCGCGGCGATCACCGTGTCGACCGAGGTGTCGGCGGCGTTGAGCCCGCCGAGCAGGACGATCCCGCCGCCGCTCGACACGTAGGAGGGATCCATCAGCGGGGCCGGCAGCGAGCCGGTCACCTTCTCGGCGAGATCGCGCTGCACCGGCTGGGCGACGGGGTCTGCGTGCGCAGGCGCCGCACGTTGGACGGTCTTGGTCGGTGCGGCCGTCTTCTTGCTGCTGCGCGCGAGCATCGCGCCGATCGTCCCCAACGCGAGC
>JANMWB010000131.1:0-2342 GCA_031393705.1 Thermoleophilia bacterium
CTGCAACCTGCGGCTGGTCGTCTCGATCGCGAAGCGCTACCAGACGCAGGGCATCACGCTCGGCGACCTCGTCCAGGAAGGCGTGCTCGGCCTGATCCGCGCAGCGGAGAAGTTCGACTGGCGCAAGGGCTTCAAGTTCTCGACCTACGCGACCTGGTGGATTCGCCAGGCGGTGCAGCGTGGCGTGGCCAACAAGGCGCGCACGATCCGCATCCCGGTGCACGTCGTCGAGCGCGAGCAGAAGGTTGCCCGCGCCCGCCGCGAGCTCATCGCAACGCTCGAGCGTGACCCGACGCCCGAGGAGATCTCCGCGCACTCGAAGCTGCCGCTCAACCATGTTCAGGAAGTGATGGCCGCGGCACGCGCGGTCGCATCGACCGACATGCCGGTGGGCGACGACGGAGACGCGTCGTTCGGTGACCTGATTGCCGGCACCGGCCCGTCGACGGAGGAAGAGGCGTCGTCCTCGCTCCGCGACCTGGCCGTCCGCCAGGCGGTCGCCAACCTGCCGGACCGCGAGCGCGACGTGATCGAGCTCCGCTTCGGGCTCGTTGGTGACGGCCCCGCATCGCTCGAGGCGATCGGCAAGCAGCTCGGCCTGACGCGCGAGCGCGTGCGGCAGATCGAGACCGAGGCCCTGCGCAAGCTCGCGCAGAACGAAGACCTCGCCGACGCCGCGTAAGCAAACGCATTACGTCTGATCGACGACGGGCCCGGTTCGCCTCGCGAGCCGGGCCCGTCCGTTTATCGTGGGCCGACCGTGCACCACTTCACCGCCCACGAAGAGCTTCAGCTCCTGATCATGCTCGCCGCGCTCGCGGCAATGCTCGTCGTCGCTGCGGTCTGGGATCTTCCGCCGGCGCTGCTCTTCGTGACCGGCGGTCTCGTCCTCGGGTTCATCCCTGGGCTGCCGCACTTTCAACTGCCGCCGGACCTCGTGCTGGTCGCGATCCTGCCGCCGCTCCTCTATTCGGCCGCCTTCTTCACCGGTCTGCGCGATCTGAAGGTGAACCTGCGACCGATCGGCCTACTCTCGATCGGGCTCGTCGGCGCGACGATGGGCAGCGTCGCGGTGGTCGGGCACGAGGCCGTGTCGGGGCTCTCCTGGGCAGGCGCGTTCACGCTCGGCGCGATCGTGTCGCCCACCGATGCGCTCGCGGCGACGCAGATCGTGCGGCGCGTCGGGGTCCCCCGGCGGATCGTCGCGATCATCGAAGGCGAGAGCCTCGTCAACGACGGCTTCGCACTCGTGCTCTACAAGGCTGCCGTGACCGCAGCCGTCGCCGGAACCTTCTCGCTGTGGAACGCGTCGTGGCACCTCGTCCTGAACATCGTCGGCGGGATCGCCGTCGGGCTGGCCGTTGCCTACGTCGTGCGCCAGGTGCGCCGACGCATCGACGACGCGCCGACCGAGGTGGCCCTGGCGCTGCTCTCCGGCTACCTCGCGTACCTGCCCGCGAGTGCACTCGGCGTCTCCGGCGTCCTTGCCGCGGTGACGATCGGCGTCTACATGGGCTGGTACACGCCGCAGTTGACCACGGGGACAACGCGGATCTCCGGGAACTCGTTCTGGGAGATCGTCACGTTCATCGTCAACGCACTCCTCTTCGCGCTCGTTGGTTTGCAACTGCACGGGATCCTCAATCGCATCGGCGGCCGTTCGACCGCGTCGCTGATCGGTGACGCCGCGATCGTCGCCGTCGTCGTGATCGTCACGCGCATCATCTGGGTGCCCGTCTTCACCTACGTGCCGCGCTACCTCTTCCGGAGCATTCGCGAGCGCGACCCTTACCCACCGTGGCAAGCGCCGGCAGTGATCGGGTGGACGGGGATTCGCGGTGCGGTGTCACTCGCGGCGGCGCTCGCGCTCCCGACGAATCTGCCGGGGCGCGACCTGATCGTGTTTCTCACGTTCGCCGTCATCCTCGTCACGCTCGTCGGCCAGGGGCTGACGCTGCCCTGGCTGATCCGCATGCTGCACTTCGAGGACGACGGCGGCGCCGAGCGCGAGGACGCAAAGGCGCGGATCAAGGCCGCCGAGGCGGCGTTGGCGCGCCTCGAGGAGCTCGAGGCCGAAGGCTGGGTGCGTGAGGACACCGCGGAGCGCACGCGGGGGCAATACCGGTTCCGTGCCAACCGCTTTCGCGCGCGGTACGAGGGCGTCGACGACGACGGCGTCGAGGAGCGCTCGCAGCAGTACCAGCGGCTGCGGCGCGAGCTGCTCGAGGCAGAGCGCCAGGCGGTGATCGGGTTGCGGAACGAAGGGCGGATCACCGAGGACGTGATGCAGCGCGTGCAGCGCGACATCGATCTCGAGGACCTGCGCCTCGACGTTTAGATGG
>JANMWB010000085.1:0-10534 GCA_031393705.1 Thermoleophilia bacterium
ATCCGCTTTATGCTCGAGGCCACCGCGTATTATAATTGACGCACTGACGTACCACCGCGGCGTCGATGCCCCTGTCGACTCGGTGCCGGTGCACGCTAGACGGCTATCGATGCTGCGGCCGCGTTTGGAACATCCAATGCGCGGCGTGTGACGCACGGATGACGCACGGCGTTGCTGGTGTGGCTTAGCAGTGACCCACTCTGACTACCGCAACCCCGCTTTGTTAAGCGAAAACGACCCATCTCACCAGCGCGTCTGGTTTCACTCGTAACGAAGGGGTCGGGAGTTCGAGTCTCCCCGTCGGCTTCGAGTGTTCGCGCGGTCGTTGCCGCGAGTGGCAATTCCATCTGGCGGGTATCTGCAGCGGTGCTGATGGTCACCGCGATGCGCCTCAACCGATTTTCGACGGCGGCCGGGGTCGCAGTCATCCTGCTCGGCGCGCTCGTGCTCCTGGGCTGGGTGCTCGGCAACGGCTTCTTGACCGGCATCGGGCCGGGGCAGACGACGATGAAGGCGAACACGGCTTTGTCGCTTTGTGCCCTGGGCGTAGCCGTGCTGCTGCGCCGGTTCGGTGGTCGTTCAACGACGGCGGCCGCCGCTGGGTTGCTCGTGCTCGTTGTCGGGGGCGTCACGGCCGTCGAGTACCTCTCGGGGACGGAGCACGGGATCGACGAGCTGGTGTTTGTCGATCCGAATCGTGTTCAGGCCGGCCGGATGGGAATCAACACCGCCGCCGCGTTCTGCCTGTTCGGAGCCGCCCTGCTCCTTTTGCGTCGCGGAGGACGAAGGGCCACCCTCGCTGCGCACGGCTGTGCGATCGCCGCGCTGACGATCGCGTTCCTTGCGGTCATGGGCTACGTGAACGACGTCAGAGCGTTGTATGGGCCGGCGTCGTACACCGCGATGGCGTTGAGCACCGCGCTCGCTCTCAGCGTCGTTGCGGTCTCACTCCTCGTCTCGTCCTCGTCCTACGGGATTCCCGCGATGCTGCTGGCTCGCAGCCCCGGTGGTCGGATGGCCCGGCGTCTGCTCCCGCTCGCCGCGGTGCCGATCGTTCTTCACGCGATTCGGGCGTGGGCCGTGCGCGATGGACTGGTTTCGCACGACGTTGGCGTCTGGCTCGTCGCGACAGCGGTCGTGGTTGCGATCGTGGCCGCGGTGTTGGTCGGCGCTCGAGCAGTCGATCGAGCCGACAGACCGCGTGCACTGCTCTCCGCAGTCGTCGAGTCATCGAGTGAGGCGATCATCACCACGAGTGTCGAGCGGGTCGTGACGACCTGGAACGGTGGAGCCGAGCGACTTTACGGCTGGCCCGCTGCGGAGGCGATCGGCAGGCCGATCGGTTTCTTGTTGCCGGCTGACCAGGTCACCGACGCCCACCCGTTCGGACCGAACCCGCGGACGGGGCGAGTCGTCGACGAGGAAACCGTCCGTCTGCATCGCGACGGCAGCCGCGTTCACGTCTCGCTCACGATCTGGGCGATCGTGGACGAGAGTGGTTCGGTGAACGGATACGGCAGCCTCGCGCGTGACATCAGCGAGCAGTTGGCGATCCAGAAGCAGCAGGACTCGCTCATCGACGCGCAGAAGCTCGAAAGCCTCGGCGTGCTCGCAGGGGGAATCGCCCACAACTTCAACAACCTGCTGTTTGCCATGCTGGGCAACGCCGATCTCGCCCTCTCCGAGTTGCCTGCGGACTCGCAGGTTCGAGAGCGGATCGAACAGATTCAGATCGCCGGCTCCCGCGCAGCGGAACTCGCGCGCGACATGCTCGCCTACTCGGGAAGGGGCCTCATCGCCGTCGAGCCCGTCGACCTGCCGGCACTCGTCCGAGAGACCGGGCGACTCGTCTCCGCCGGATCAGCTGCCGAGATCGAAATCGACTACGTCTTCGAAGACGGCCTGCCTCCGATCGTCGCGGACGCGACCCAGATTCGCCAGGTCGTGCTCAGCCTCGTCACGAACTCGACCGAGGCGCTTGGCGCAACCGGAGGGACGATCGAGGTCCGAGCCGACGTCGTCGCTGAGATCCCGGGCGACGGTTTCAAGCTCCCGAGCGCGCCGCTCGTCGGCCCATTCGTCCGACTCGAAGTCGAGGACTGCGGCGTCGGCATGGACGACGAAACGCTCGCCAGTCTCTTCGACCCCTTCTTCACCACCAAGTTCACCGGCCGCGGGCTCGGCCTCGCCGCCGTGCTCGGCATCGTCCGCGTGCACCGCGGCGCCATTCGCGTCACGAGTGAGCTCGGTTCAGGAACGCGCACGACGGTGCTGTTCCCTTGTACGCCGAGCTGAGCGGTTAGAGCGGTCGCGAGTAGCCGACGTCCAACGGGTGCGGCGGGAAGGGCACCTCGCGCGTCTCGCGGTTCAGGGCCCAGCCGCGCTTCTCGTAGAAGCGGCGCGCGCCATCGTTGCCCTCGAGCGTCCAGAGCTTCGCCTCGTTGAAGCCGAGGTCGCGGAGCCGTTCGAGCGCGTAGTCGTGCAGGGTCGAGCCCAGGCCCGTTCCCTGCTGCTCGGGCAGGACGTACAGGTTTCGGAGGAACCCGTAGCCGACCGCGACCGAGCCGGCGGGCTCGCCGCCCGGTTCTGCGAGGTAAATCTCCAGCTCGGGATCGGCGAGTGCCGCCTCCCAGTCCGCGCGGACGCCGTCGTCGGGGAACGGATAGAGATCCGGCGGAAAGATATGCGCGAACGCCGCGATCGCAGCCTCGCGTTGGATCCGCAGCAACGTCTCGGCCTCGCCGGGCCGGGCGCGCCGGATCACGTACGGGAGGAAGCGAGCGCGCCATCGACCGAGTCGTGCACCGGTAGGTGCCGGTCGAGCCCGCTCACCTCGAGCGTGCGCCGCGTCTCGAGCTGGGGCGCGGCGAGGAGCACACCGTCGTGCCCGAGTCTCGAGCGTGCTTCGACCAGCACACCGAGCGCGGTCGAGTCCACGAACTCGACAGCGGACATGTCGATGACGATTCGGTCGGCTCCGCCGTCGATCGCTCCGGCGAGCGCGCTGCGGACGTCATCCGCGTTGTAGAGGTCGAGCTCCCCGCCGAGGCGCACGACGACAGCGCCGTTGTGCTGCTCGACGCCCCGGACTGCCGGTTCGCGCGACGGTTCCCTGGAATCCCCCTCCATCAGGCACCGATTGAAGCAGCAGGATCACAGTCTGCGCAAGCAACCTCGGCAAAAGCTTCCGGAACGGCAAAGCGCGAGCGTATGATCGACAGAGGATGGGTCGTCTGGTCCGGAAGCGGGGGCTGGTCACGTTTGTCGTCCTCGTGGTGATTGCCGAGGTCGTAGGCCGCAGCCTGGTCGGACACGTCGATCGCCTCTTCCACGTCCAGCCGCTCGCCCGCCCGGACGCGAGCTACTACCCGTTCCTCCTCCTTGCTGTGAAGACCGTCGGCGCCATCGTCTTCGCGCTCCTGCTCGCCCGCGGGACGCGCGCGTGGGCGACGGCCGACGCAGGCCATCGCCTACTGAGCGCAGTGGGCAACGAGCGTGAGCGGCGCGCACCGCGTCTGCGCGCGAATCTCTCGCTGCGCGTCTGGTTGGGGACGTTCGCCGCCACCTCGTTCCTCTACCTGGTGCACACGGATGCAGACGGGCTCGCGGCCGGACGCTGGTCGCTGTTCGCGCCGTGGCTGCACACCTACTCACTGCCGATCTTCGCCGGCCTCGCCTTCGTGGTCGCACTCGTGTGGCGCGTCGCGAGCTGGCTCTACGAGGTCGAGGAGTACGCCGTTCGCACGATCGCGCGCGTGCGCCGGATTCTCACCGCAGCTCTTACTCCCACGACACGCTGCGCGCCTTCGCGTGCAGCAGACGACGCGGCGCCACGCCGCCGGTTCGGGCTCTCCTTCGAGTCCAGGCCTCCTCCGCTGCCCGCCTGACCGCGAGCACACCCTTGACCCCGGAGGCCGCGGGACGAGCACGTCGTCCTTTACGCAACCTCGAAGGAGCACCATGGAAACACCAATCGTTCGACACATTCCGGCGGAAGCCGCGACGCCCTCGATCCGTGCGCGCGCAGTCTCGCTGCTCGGCCCCGCGACGGTGGCGGTCGGTCTGATCTGGGGGATCCTCCAGCCGTGGCGGCTGACCATCCTCCACCCGCGCGGTCAGGGCGTCTGGTGGCTCGTGCTCGAGCCACCGCTGCTTGTCGCAGCGGCGGGCGTGATCTTCGCGCTCGTCGTTGCGCGGCCGTTGCTCACCGACCTGGAGGCGCACGATGCTGCCCCACGCTGAGCTGGTGCACTGGGGGTTCGCGGCGGGGATCTTGCTCGTCGGTCTCTGCTTGCTCTGCGAGGCGATCGTCGGACCGGAGGTCTGGCGGATGCGGCCGTGGCGCAGGTACCTGTGGCCGGGGATCGCGTTCGGCCTGGGCGTGTTGCTCTGGCCGGTGATGGCGTTCTTCACGAACTCCTCGATCCACATGTACGCCCACGGCTCGTGGGCCGAGGTGTTGATGCTCGCCGGCGGCGCGGAGCTCGGGCTCGTGCACGGCCGGCTCCGCTCGCCGCTTTGGCGGCTGACGTGGCCGCTCGCGTTCGCCGTCACCGGGATCGCTTTCATCGTTCACGAGCAGAACCCATGGTTCTTCGCGCGATCGGCGTTCCTGCACCACCTGCTCGGTTGGACGTTCCTCGTCGGCGCCCTGATCCCGCTCGCGCTCGTCTGGCGGCCGCGGTCGGCCGTGTTGCAGGCGTGCTTCGCGCTAACGATCGTCGCGGTTGCGGTGATGCTCTTCACCGATCGCGACGTCGCGCCGATCTTCGGGCACCTGTCGCAGCTCGCCGGGCCGCAGCACCGATGAGACGCCTGCTGCTGATCGCGTTCGTGGCGCTCGCGTTCCCGGCAGCCGCGTCGGCGCACGCGACTTTGCGCTACACGACACCGAAGTTCGGCACCGAGCTGCAGCGGAACCCCGTGCAGATCGCGCTGCATTTCGACCAGCAAGTCAAGGTGCTGCCCGGCTCGATTCGGGTCCTGAACGGCGTCGGCAAGCAGTTCGCCTTGCAGGCGCGCAGTGAGGGGCGAAGCGTCGTCGCGACCGTGCAGCCGCTGAAGCTCGGTGCATACACCGTTCGCTGGCGCGCGATCTCCGCCGACTCACATGTTGTCTCGGGCGTCTGGACGTTCGGCGTTCGCGTGCCCGCTCCCGCAGTGGCGAATGCGTACGGCGCGGGCGGGCCGACGACTACCGAGCACCTCGTGCGCTGGCTCTGGTTCCTCGGGCTCGCGCTCACGATCGGGTCGCTCGGGCTGCGCGTCATCTGCCTGCGCGGGCTCGCGGTGCCACGCACCCTCGAACGGCGGCTTGTTGTTGCCGCGGGCCTCGGCGCCGTCGTCAGCCTCCAGGCGGGCATCGCAGCGTTCTCGCTGCGGGCAGAGGACGCGCTGCAGTTGCCGTTCGGCAACTTTCTGTACGGCGATCTTTCGCCGATGGCGGCGACACGGTTCGGTCAGGCGTTCGTTGTGATGACGCTCGGCTTCGCGTTCGTGCTCGCGCTCCTCTTCCTCGCGTGGCTGCTCGACCGGACCGACCTGCTCATGCCTGCGTTCGTCCTCTCGCTGCTCTTTGCCGGAGGGCTCTCGTGGTCCGGTCACGACGCACTTGATCCCGGCTCGTCGTGGAAGACGGCGATCGCGGACTGGGTGCACATCGCCGCGGCATCGGTGTGGATCGGCGGGCTCGCGACGATGGTCGGGCTCGTCTGGTACGGGGCGCCCGAACTGCGGCGGCAGGCGTTCCTGAACTTCTCGCGCCTGGCGACCGTGCTGATCGCGCTCGTCCTTGCGGCGGGGACCTACCTGAGCATCGTCCGCCTGCCGCATCTCCACGACCTGTGGTCGGAGGGGTATGGGCAGGTGCTGCTGGTCAAGATCGGTCTCGTCTGCTTCGTGCTGCTGTGGGGCGCGTTCCACCACTTTGTGGTGGCGCCGGCGCTCGAGCGTTCAGACAGCGGCTTCTTGACGCGCATCGGCCGCTCGCTCGCGGCCGAGAGCCTCGTCGGCATCGCGGTGCTCCTCGTCGCCGCGGTGCTCGTCGACTCGAAGCCGCCCATTCGAGGTTCAGATCAGCCATCGACCGGCGGAGGCGCAGCGACGACACTCGGGCGGTGAGAGTGATCGCACTCGCCGCGCTCGTCCTCCTCAGCGGGCCGACGATGAAGCTCGATACCGGGGAGTGGACCTACGGGCTCGCTTCGTCGGGCGGCTCCGTCTGGGCAGGCGGGCTTGCGATCGGTGACGTGCTGAGGATCGACCCCGCGAGCGGCAAGGTCGTTTCGCGCATCAACGTCGGCCCGCGCGTCTTCAATCTCACCTCGGCACCTGGAGCGGTCTGGGCGGTCGCGAACCTCACCGGCACGGCGACACGCATCGACTCGCGGACCGGGAAGGTGACGGCGACGGTGCAGGTCGGCAACGCGCCCTACGACGTTGCGTGGGGCTTCGGATCCGCCTGGGTCTCGAACTCGGGCGACGGAACGGTGTCGCGCATCACGGGGAAGAAGGTCGTGAAGACGATCAAGGTGGGTGTCGAGCCGAACGGGCTCACCGCGTATGGCTCGTACCTGTACGTCACGGACCACACCGCCGGAACGCTGATCCGCATCGACCCACGCACGAACCGCGTGACCGGCACCGTCGCGCTGCCAGGCGCCGACTGGGTGACCGGCTTCGGCGACTCGCTCTTTGTCTCGCAGGAAACGAACATCGTCTCGCGCGTCTCCGTCAAGACACTCAAGGTGCTCGGCCACGCCAAGCTGAAGAGGAACCCGCTCGGTTCGGCGATCGTTGCCAACGAGCTCTGGGTCCCGTGCATCGACGCGAACGCGGTCGTGGTTGTCGACCCGGCGACGATGAAGGTCGTCACGACGAAACCGGCTGGGCCCGGCCCGATTGTCGTGCTCCCGGTCGGCGGCCACGTCTGGGTCTCGCACACGACCGGCACGTCGCTGTGGCGCTTCTAGATACTTGGACCATGGATCTCACGAGCTACCGGGATCGTTTCCCGATCCTCGAGTCGACGACGTATCTGATCAACCACTCGCTCGGCGCGATGCCGGCGGAGGCGGAGCGTCGCCTACAGCAGTTCGCGAACGAGTGGAAGACGCGCGGCGCGCGCGCGTGGAGCGAGGGGTGGTGGGACTCGGTTTTCACGACAGGCGATCTGATCGGGTCGATCATCGGTGCCCCGGCCGGTTCGACCGTGATGCACCAGAACGTGACGGTGGCGGAGGCGATCGTCCTTTCGTGCTTCGATCTGAAGCCGCCGCGGAATCGGATCGTGTTCGAGGAGGGTCTCTTCCCGTCGGTGCGCTACGTCCAGCAGGCGTGGTCGCGTTTTGGCGCGGAGGTCGTCGTGTGTGCCGACGCCGACGCGGTGATCGACGCGATCGACGAACGCACGCTGCTGGTCCCGGTCTCGCACGTGCTCTACAAGACGGCCGAGATCCAGCCGGTCGAACGGATCGTCGAGCGTGCGCACGCGATGGGCGCCTACGTCTGCCTCGACGCCTACCAGTCAGCGGGCACGGTGCCGCTCGACGTGACCGAGCTTGGCGTTGAGTTCTGCGTCGGCGGCTCGGTGAAGTGGCTGTGCGGCGGTCCCGGCGCGGGGTGGCTCTACGTGCGGCCCGACCTCGCGGAGCAACTCGAGCCCGCCTTCGCCGGCTGGCAGGGGCACGCGCGGCCGTTCGCGTTCGAGACGGAGATGGAGCCGGCGCCCGGCGCAGCGCGTTTCCTCACGGGGACGCCTGTCGTCGCGGCCAACTACGCGGCGAGCGCGGGCTACGAGATCATCGGGGAGATCGGCGTCGCGCGCATCCGCGAGAACTCGATGCGGCAGACCGCGCTGCTCGTCGAGCTCGTCGACGAAGCCGGCTTCGAGCTCACCTCGCCGCGCGACCCGGCGATCCGCGGCGGCTCGGTCGTCTTCCGCGTGCCGGACTTCGCGGCCGTCCATGCCGAGCTCGCGGCGCGCGAGATCATCTGCGACTACCGCCCGGATGCGGGGCTGCGCTTCGGGCCGCACTTCTTCACCACCGACGACGAGATCCGCTTCGCCGTGGAGCAGGTGGTCGAGATCATCGACTCCGATGCGCACCTCGCACGCATCGGCGCGACCGCCGGTTTCTAGAGCACGAAGATCGCGAACGCGAGCAGCGTCGCCCCCGAAGCGATGAACACCGCGCCCGCGGTGAGCGTCGGGTCCTCGGGGTTGAACTTGAGCGTCGAGACGCCCGGGATCCGGCCCCAGGCCTGCTCGGTGATTCCATAGTCCATGCGCCGCTCGAACGGTGTGTTGCGCCCCATCGCCCCCATCAGGACCGTGAGCGCGCCGACCAGCAGGCACGTGTTGCGGAAGTCCGCCGAGAAAGAGTGCTTGCTGATCGCGGCCCAGCCGACTGCGATCAGGAGCGCAATCACGAAGGCGATCGCGATCTTCTCGACGAGCCGGATCAGCTCACGGACGACCCACATGGGCTCTCAGCCTAGAAGCGCGCGCAGACGGTTTGCCGTCTCCGGCGCCGTCGGCTCGTCTTCGTGGCGGACGTAGATGTACGCGGGATCGCGCACGGTGGTCGCAAACACCCGCAGGTCGTCGCCCGAGTACGGAGGCTCGCGCAGCCGGAGGTAGCGGAACGGTTCCGCAGCCGGGTCGTTGACGCGGACGATGCCGCCGGTGTCGCCCCACGACTCGTGGCGGAAGTCCCAGGCGAGCTTCATGCCGTCCGGCGTCGATCCTTCGACGAACGACAGTGTCCCGCCGTCGTACGGCCCTTCGTAGACGATGCGCACCGGCCCGAGTCGGTCGCCGAGCGCGAGGACGCGCTCGAGGAACGTCGTCACCCGGTCGAGCCGCGTGAGCGCGAACTTCACCGAGAACTCGAACCCGTCGGGCACCGCCTCGGCCCAGCGGCGAAACTGGTCGGCGCTCGGCAGCCGGTAGCCGGTCGAGTTGAGCTCGACGGTGTCGAACCGCTCGGCGTAGAAGCGGAGAAAGTCCGCCGGCTGCATCCCGTCGGGGTAGAACCCGGGCCGCCAGGACGGGTACGACCAACCAGACGTGCCGATCCGGATCGCCATGTCCAAAACGTACGTGTCCCGGGGACAGTCCCCTGGACGTGGCTGTTTTGGACAGCGCCGACGATTGGCCCGGGGACAGTCCCTCGGACATGTCCCTTCGGGACACGGCTCATGTCGGGCGGCGCGCGGTCGTGGGATACCGTCCGGATTGCGTACTAGGCTCCCCGATCCGTGACCGTGACCGACGTCATCCCCGAGAACACGATTTCCGTCCTCGACCACGGGTTCGTCCGGCTGGACGACGCGATGGCGGACGACCTCTCGGTCGTCAACGGGGCGCGCGTTTCCTTCGCCCGTCACAAGACCGTGATGGAGGAGTCTGACGAGGGACTGATCCGCTTCCTGATGCGAGACCGGCACGGTTCGCCGTTCGAGCACAACGCCTTTCGCTTCCACATCCGCTGCCCGATCTTCGTCGCGCGCGAATGGTTTCGCCACCGTATAGGCAGTTTCAATGAGTTCTCGATGAGATATGCGAAGGCGACCGACGACTTCTACGTCCCCGAGGCCGAAGACGTCCGCAGCCAGGTCGGTAAGCCGGGCGCCTACAGCTTCGAGCCGGTCAGCGACGAGCTGGCCGAGGAGACCCGGCGGGAGTTCGAGGCCCTCTACGCCGAGGCGTACGCCACCTACACGCGTCTGGTCGAGAAGGGCGTGGCCCGCGAGCTCGCCCGGGCGGTGATCCCGGTCGGGGCCTATACCCAGTTCTACTGGACGGTCAACGCCCGGGCCCTGATGAACTTCATTTCGCTCCGAAATGCCGAGTTCGCCCAGAGGGAGATTCGGCGCTACGCCGAAGCGGTAGAGGCATTCTTCGCCCAGAAGATGCCGGTGACCCACGCCGCATTCGTGCAGAACGACCGGATGGCCCCGTAGGATCACCCTTAATGGGGCTGCAGGGACTCTCCTAACAGGTTAGTAACAGTCTGTTACTAAGTTTTGGGTTACCAAAGACCCAAAACGGAATAACCCTCGTGCCCAGGACGTTTTCAAGGGTGACGGATGACGCGCTAAGCAATCCGCGCGCCTGTCATTTACGAAGACCAGTAACCACGTTAGGAGTTCGTTGACTCAAATCAGCATGACCCCGGCTGTCCACGATGCCCTCGAGGCGCTGCTTGCCCTGCGCGCGGAGCACAACGTGCTCACCGCTGCAGACGTAGCGGACGCAGTCCTCACGAACGACCTCGACGAGACCGAGGCGGAAGAGCTCGCGCACGAGCTCGAAAGTCACGGTGCCGCTCCCGAGGCCGAAGAGGAGGAGTTCGAGCTCGACCTGAGCGTCGGGACCAGCCTCTACACGACCGATTCGTTCCAGATGTTCCTCAACGAGGCCGGCCGCTACCCGCTGCTCACCGCTGCGGAAGAGGTCGAGCTGGCGAAGCGCATCGAGAAGGGCGACATGATCGCCAAGGAGCGGATGATCAACTGCAACCTGCGGCTG
>JANMWB010000134.1:0-12752 GCA_031393705.1 Thermoleophilia bacterium
ACGCCGGTGCGGACGACTACATAACGAAGCCGTTCACGATGGGCGAGCTGCTTGCGCGTCTCCGCGCGGTACTGCGGCGGGCGGGCCCGCCGGGTGAACCGGTGCTCGAGGTCGGCCCGATCCGCGTCGATCTCGACAAGCAGTCGGTCACCGTCGATGGACGCCTCGTTCACCTGACGCCGCACGAGTACCGCATCCTCAAGCTACTCGCGCTCAACCCGGGGAAGCTGCTCACGCACCGTGCGATCCTCCAAGACGTCTGGGGGCCGGCGTACGGCGCGGAGTCGAACTACCTTCACGTCTACGTGTCTCAGCTGCGCAGGAAACTTGAGCCGGACCCGTCGCGGCCGCAATATCTGCTGACGGAGCCGGGAGCCGGCTACCGGCTGCTCGATTCTTAAGACCTCCTTGAGAGGAACGGCCAGGATCTTCAGGCGGCCCAGAGATCGACCTCCCTAGCGTGGAGCCATGTCCTCCAGGCTCCTTGCACCCGTCCGCGGCTGGGAAGCGCGACGCGCCCTGCGCGCCGCGCGCCGCCGCGCCGACGCGGAGCTCTTGACCACACGGCTGCCTTCGCCGCGGCTTGCCTGGCGCACCGAGGAGCTCGTCGCCGAGGACAGCCGCACCGAGCTGGCCCGGTCGCTGACGGACGTCGTCCACTCCGCCGACGAGCGGCTGCTGCCGAGCGCCTCACCGCTCAACCGCACATCGATCCGTGCGCTGCGCGCCCAATTGCTCGACCTCGCCTCCCGGCTCTACGACCTCGCGCAGCCGGTCGCCCCGCGGGGCATCCTGCTCGTCGAGCGTCTGCTCTATGACGGGACCGGACCGCTCTACAGCCGCAGCACGGCGAGCCGGCTGCGTGGCGAGGTTCGGCGCGCACGTGCCGCCTTGGACGGGGACGATGTCGCAGCTCGCTGACCCGCCGCGGCGCACTGCGCGCGTAAAGCGCGTGGTCGTCGGACGGCCGATGGCCTCGGGGCAGATGGACGAGACGTTGTTGCCGAAGTGGCTCGCGCTGCCGATCTTCGCGTCGGACCCGCTCTCGTCCGTGGCGTATGCGACGGAGGCGGCGCTCGTCGTCCTCGTCGCGGCCTCGGCGACGTCCTTGCACCTTGCCTTCCCGATTGCGCTTGCGATCGCAACCCTGCTCGCGATCGTCGTCCTCTCGTATCGGCAGACGGTGCTCGTCTATCAGAGCTCCGGCGGTGCGTACGTCGTCGCCAAGGAGAACCTGGGCCGGCTGCCGAGCCTCGTTGCCGCGGCCGCGTTGCTGACCGACTACGTCCTGACCGTTGCCGTCTCGGTCGCAGCAGGCGTGCTCGCTCTCACCTCTGCCGTCCCGTCCCTCAGCAGCCACGTGCTGCTGCTCTCCCTCGTCTGCGTCGTCCTGATCTCGCTCGCGAACCTCCGTGGCGTCAAAGAGGCGGGGGCCTTGTTTGCGCTGCCGACCTACGCGTTCGTTCTTTCAATCTTCGCGCTGATCGGGGTCGGTTTGACCAAGTGCGCGACGACGGGCTGCCCGCAGGCAACCGTCTCGCATCCGCTTACGGCAGGACTCGGAGCGGTGACGACCTTCGTCGTCCTGCGTGCGTTCGCTTCGGGCTCGACAGCGCTCACGGGCGTCGAGGCGATCGCGAACGGCGTCAACGCCTTCCGCAAGCCGCACGGGAAGAACGCAGCCGCAACGCTCGCGATTCTCGGTGCGATCGCGATCACGATGTTCGTGGGCGTTTCGTGGCTCGCGGTCCAGATGCACGCGCGCCCGAGCGTGGGAGGGACGCCATCGGTTCTCTCGGAGATCGCCCGTGGTGTCTTTCCGTCGTCCTCGGTTCTCGGGTTCATGTACTGGGCCGTGCAGGTGCTGACGCTCGCCGTGCTCGTACTTGCCGCCAACACGTCGTACCAGGGCTTCCCGCGCCTGGCCGCGCTCCTCGCACGCGACCGATTCTTCCCGCGCCAGTTCACGAACCTCGGCGACCGGCTCGTCTTCTCGAACGGCATCGTTGTGCTGACCGGCATCTCGTGCGCGCTGCTCTGGGCGTACAACGCCAGCGTCGACTCGCTCATCCATCTCTACGTGATCGGGGTGTTCACGGCCTTCACGCTCTCGCAACTCGGAATGGTGCGCTACTGGTGGCGGACGCGTGAGCCGGGGTGGAGCCGTCGCATCGCGATCAACACCGTGGGAGCTTTGACGACCGGTCTCGTCACGATCGTCGTGATCTGGACGAAGTTCGCGCAGGGCGCCTGGCTGGTGACAGTCGCGATCCCTTTGATCGTGTTCGCCTGCCTCGGCATCCACCGGCACTACCGCCGCTTCGGTCGGCGGCTCAGCGTGGGCATCGGCGCGGTGCAGGCGGCAGGGGCGCCGACGAACGAGGTGTTGCTCACCGTGGAGGCGATCGACGTGGCGACCGAAGGCGCGCTCTGGTACTCGCGGCAGATTCTCGGGGGCTGCCGCCGCCTGCGCGCGGTGCTCGCACCGGGGCCGCACACCGATCCGGGGATCAGGCCACGCTGGTGGGATTTCGCCGAGGAAGAACCGCGGCTCGAGGTGCTGCCGACCGGCGAAGGGCGCATGCAGGCAATCCTCGAGGAGGTCTGGCGTCTGCCTCGCGGCGAATCCGACTTCGTCACAGTCGTCGTGCCGGAGCAGTTCAAGCGGCGCTCGCTGCTCTCGGCCGCAGGTCGCACCTCGTTCAGGTTGAAGCTGCGTCTCCTTTCCGAGCCGGGTGTCGTCGTCACAGACGTCCCGGCGGTCACCCAGCAGCGTGGACCGGAAGGTCACTCGCCGAAGCACCTGGCCGTCCGCGTCTTGCTCGCGAACGTGCACGCCGGCTCCGTGCGCGCGCTCAACTACGCAGAGTCGCTCGGCGTCGAGGACACGCGAGCCGTGTCGTTCGCGGTCGAGAGGACGAGTCATCGCGGTTCCTCGAGGAGTACCGCAAGGCGGGCTTGACGATGCCCGTCGACCTGAGCGCTGCGCCGTATCGCGACATCGGAACGCCGTTGCTCGCGTACATCCGCGAGTTGACCGATGACCCCGACACGGTTGTCAACATCGTCATGCCCGAGATCGTCGTGCGCGGGTGGGCGCGCTTCCTGCACAACCAGCGGGCTCTGTACATCAAGCGGTTGTTGCTCTTCGAACGGCACGTGATCCTCTCGAGCGTGCCGTACCAGCTCTTCCGTTAGCGGTACGGTGCGGCGGTGGAGAACCGCGTGCTGATCTTCGCCGAGGCTCTCGACGTCGCAGCCGAGGGCGCCGTTTGGTACGCCCGCCGAATCGGCGGCGGCACCTTCGAGGCGGTGCATGTGCCGAGCAAGAACACCGACACCGGCATCCACGCGCGTTGGTTCGACTACACCGGCGGCGAACCGCGGCTCGACGTATGGCCGCCCGGCAGCGACCCGACCCAGGTCGTGCTCGAAAAGGTGGCTGCGCTTCGCGGCGACCGCGAAGACATCGTCGTCACCGTCGTGCTGCCGGAGCAGTTCAGCAAGCGGTCGTTGCTGGCTGCGGCCCAGCGTGCGCAGTTCCGGCTCAAGCTACGGCTGCTCACCGAGCCGGGCGTCGTGGTGGCGGATGTCCCGGCGGTCACCTCGGAGCGGCGGCCCGAGGGGCACGTGCCGGACCGGCTGATTCAGTGGGTGCTCGCCGGCGAGCCGGACGTGCGGACGCTGCGGGCAATCGAGTACGCCCAGGGCCTCCAGGGCGTCGACGAGCTGCGGGGACTGCACTTCGGCCCGCGCGACTGGGACGACTCGGCGCTCGGGATCCCGGTCGACGACGCGCCTCTCGCCGGTCGCCTCGGCGACGCGATCCTCACCGAGGTCCGCAAGCTCACCGCCGACCCGGCTATCGCGGTGAACGTCGTGCTGCCGGAGCGGATCGACACAGGCCTGCGCCGGCTGCGCGGCCCTCGTGCGGTCGCGATCAAACGCTGCCTGCTCTTCGAACCGCACGTCATCCTCAGCAGCGTCCCGACTCGCGCATAGAGTCTCCCGGTGCCCCGGCGCCGGCGTCAACGGCAAGGCCTCGAGCGCGTCCTAGGCGCGCCCGCCCTCTTTGCGACCGCTTACGGCAATGTCGGCTCGTCGATCTACTACGCCCTCGGCCTCACAGCGGGGATCGCGCTCGGGCTCACACCGCTTGTCTTCATCATCAGCGGCCTGATCTTCGCGGCGACCGCGGCCACGTATGCCGAGGGGACGGTTCGCTATCCGGAGGCCGGCGGCTCGGCAAGCTTCGCGCGTCACGCGTTCAACGAGCTCGTGTCTTTCGGAGCGGCGTGGGCGCAGATGCTCAACTATGTGATCACCGTCGCGATCTCGGTGATCTTCGTTCCGCATTATCTCTCGATCTTCTGGGCGCCGCTGCGCACGAATCCCTGGGACATCGTGATCGGCATCGGCCTCACGTGGCTGCTCGTCGGGATCAACATCGTCGGCGTGCAGGAAGCAGCACGGCTGAACATCGCGCTCGCCGTGATCGACTTCGCGACGCAGCTGCTGCTCGTCGCGCTCGGCTTCTTCCTGATCTTCCATCCGCACGTGCTGGTGAACAACGTGCACCTGGGGGTGGCGCCGACGTGGAGTGCGTTCTTGCTCGCGATCCCGGTGGCGATGATCGCCTACACGGGGATCGAGACCGTCTCGAACCTCGCGGAAGAGGCGCGGGATCCTGTGCGCTCGATCCCGCGCGCGATCTCCTGGGTCGCGATCGCGGTCTTCGCGATCTACTTCACGCTGCCGTGGATCGCGCTTTCGGCGATGCCGGTCACGAAGGTAGGCGGGAAGTACGTCACACCGCTCGGTCAGCCGCCGCCGCACGGCTTCAAGAACGACCCGGTGCTCGGCCTCGTCGAGAACCTCGGCCTGCACGGCGCCTGGCTCTCTGTGTCAAAGGTCTACGTCGGCATCCTCGCAGCGACGATCCTCTTTATCGCGACGAACGCCGGGGTGATCGGCGCGTCGCGCATCACCTACGCGATGGCGAGCTACCGGCAGCTGCCCCAGGTGTTCCGCCGCCTGCACCCCAAGCTCAAAACGCCGTGGCTCTCGCTGGTCGTCTTCGCGGGCATCGGTCCGACGATGTTCCTCCTCGCGGGGAAGGTCGACTTCCTCGGGCGGATGTACGCGTTCGGAGCAATGTTGTCGTTCACGATCGCGCACCTCTCGGTGATCGCGCTGCGCGTGCGACGGCCCGACGATGAGCTCGAGTGGCGCGCGCGGCCGAACCTCACAGTCCGCGGCATCAGCTGGCCGCTGTTCGCAATCGTCGGCGCTTTCGGCACGGGCGTGGCGTGGCTCGTCGTCGTGGTCCAGGATGCGCCGACGCGGTACGCGGGCATGGCGTGGCTCGCCGTCGGCCTCCTCTTCTACGTGCTCTACCGCCGTCGGCTCAAGCTTCCGCTGCGCGGGACCCATCGCGCTCCGGTGCCGCTCGGGCCTGCGCTTGCGCTCGAGTACCGCTCGATCCTCGTCCCGATCGTGGCCGGGCCGGAGTCGCGCGAGGCGGTGGAGGTCGCAGCTCGCCTTGCGACCGAGCGCGCAGGCCGCATCGTGCTTCTGCGGGTGATCGTCGTCCCGCTCGAGTTGCCGCTCGACGCAGACCTCGCGGAGCAGGTCGAGGAAGCCCACAAGCTGCTCGATGAGGCGTACGCGATCGTCGAGCCCTACGGCGTCCGGGCCGTCGAGCGTGTCGTGCGCGCGCGCCAGGCAGGACGGGCGATCGTCGAGGAGGCCGACCGGCGTGTCACGGAGGTCGTGGTGCTCGGCGCGCGCCGCGGCGGCTACAAGACGATCTTCGGCGCTACCGTCGCGTACGTGTTGAAGAACGCACCGAGCCGCGTGATGGTCGCGGCAGGCAGGAAGGTCGCGTGAACATGTATCGGACACTGGTCCAGACGATCGCCGCCGTGATGATCGTGCTGGGGCTCGCGATGCTCACGCTCACGCTGCGGCACGGGTTCGGTGTCGGCGTGATCCTGGGGCTCCTCTTCATCGGCGCCGGAGTCGGCCGGTTGCTCATGCTCCGAAGGAAGCACTAGTGGCGAGGAAGCTTCCCGGCCTCAAGCGCGAGCTCGACGCGCGTGCGCTCTACTCGGTCGCCTACGGCGAGATCGCGTCGTCCATCTACTTCGCTCTCGGGGTCGTCGCCGCCCATGCGCTCGGGTTCACGCCGCTCGTGCTGCTCGTTGTGGGTGCGCTGTTCCTGATCGTCTCGTTCTCCTACGCCGAAGGCACGGCCGCCTTGCCGGAGACCGGGGGCGCCGCGACGTTCGTTCGCCGCGCGCTGAACGACCTTGCGGGCTTCCTTACGGGCTGGGCGCTCTTCCTCGACTACCTGATCGTGATTTCGTTGTCCGCGCTCTTCCTGCCGCACTACCTCGCCGGCGCGTTGCATACCCCGGCCCTCGGCCGCAAGCCGTGGGACGTTGTCGTCGCCGTCTCCGTGATCCTGGTCGTTGCCGCGATCCGGCTCGTCAGACGCCCGTCGCTTTACGGCGTCGGGATCATCGTTCCGGCCCTCGACCTCTTGACGCAGTTGCTGCTCGTCGTGCTCGGGTTCGTGTTCCTGTTCTCGCCGCACGCGCTCGCGCAGGGCACGCACCTTGGCACACACCCGAGCTGGAGCGCGATTGCGTTCGCGCTTCCACTGGCCATGCTTGCCTTCACCGGGCTCGAGACCGTGGCGAACCTGGCAGAGGAAGCGCGGCGTCCGGGCGTCGATTTGCCCCGCTCGGTCTTCGGCGCGATCGCAACCGTTGTGACGATTTATGTGGCGATCGCGCTGGTCGCGGTCTCGGCGTTCCCCGGGCCGAAGACGGAGCTGGGGACGAAGTGGCTCAGGTCGCCGCTGCTCGGCGTCGCAGACCGGCTGAAGAGCGAGTTGCCGTGGGTGTTCGGCGACATGCTGCGCGTCTACGTCGGCCTCACCGGCGCGCTGATCCTGTTGGCGGCTGTCACGACGTCCATCTCGGGCTTTTCCCGGCTTGCGTATTCGCTCGGCGAGCATGGTCAGCTGCCGCGGAGTTTCGGGCGCCTCAGCCGCCGCGCGCACGTTTCGCCGAACGCGATCTTCGCGGCCGCACTCATCTCGTCGTCGATCGTGATCGGCACGTCGTTCTTGAAGCACGACGTCGCGTTTCTCGCGTCCCTGTTCTCGTTCGGCGTCCTGCTCGCGTTTACCGCGGCGCAGCTCGCCGTGATCAAGCTGCGCATCGACGAGCCGGACTTGCCGCGGCCCTACCGCGCGCCGTTCAACGTGCGAATTGGACGAGCCGAGATCCCGCTGCCGGCAGTCGTCGGCTCGATCGCGACGGGGACGATCTTCGTGATCGCGCTCGCAACGCATCCCGCCGCGCGATACGCAGGCCCGGCATGGCTCGTGCTCGGGCTCGTCGTTTTCGTCGCTGTCCGGCATTCACACGGCGAAGGATTGATGGAGAAGGTGACCGCGCCCGACGAGCGCACGATTGAGCCGCCGGTCACATTCCGGAAGATCCTGGTGCCGATGAAGCTCGGGATCATCGGCGAGGAGATGCTCGCGACCGCGATCAAGCTCGCGAGCGACCACGACGCTGAGGTGCAGGCGCTCCACGTGATCCGAGTCCCGCTCGAGCAGGCGCTCGAGGGCGAGATGCTCGACGAGGAGGAACGGGCCGAAGCCTCGATCGCCGAGGCGAAACTGCTCGGCGCCGAGCACGGCGTGCTGGTCGAAGGTGTGACGATCCGGGCTCGGGCGATCGGCCACGCGATCGTGGCATGCGCCGAGGAGGCCGGATCCGATCTGATCGTCCTCGGCTCGGCACCGCGGTGGCGCCGCCAGTCACGTTTCTTCTCACCGACCGTCGACTACGTCCTGCGCCGCGCGCCCTGCGAAGTGCTGATCGTGGCCTTCCCCCAGAGCGTGATGGACGAAGAACTCGCAGCCACCTAGTGAGAGGCTTGATGGGAAACGCACGCGCACCCGTGGCTGGTGGCTCAGACACACTGCGCATCTCGCCCTGGTCGGGCTTGAACGTAGGCACCGCTATGCCCTGCGCCCGACCCGTGCGACCTGCTTGGTCTGAGCCATCCCCACGGGCACCCAGTTCCCCATCAAGCCTCTAAGGAGTACATTCCGCCGCTGTGAAAGCAATCGTCATCGGCAGTGGCCGCGTCGGGTCGAACGTCGCCCTGCAGCTGCAGGGGTCGGGCTGGGACGTCACCGTCGTCGACGAGAACGAGGACTCGCTCGGGCGGCTCGGCGAGTCCTGGGCCGGCGGGTTCGTCGTCGGGCACGGGATGGACCTGCAGCTCCTGCGCGAAGCCGGCATCGAGGAGGCGGACGCGGTCGTCGTCACGACCGACGGCGACAACACCAACCTCGTGATCGCCCAGGGCGCGCAGAAGCACTTCCAGGTGCCGACTGTCGTCGCCCGCGTGCTCGATCCCGCGCGCGCCCAGTTCTACGCGACGCGCGGCCTACGCATCGTCTGCCCGACGTCGGCCGCGATCGAGACGCTCGTCGGCGCGGTGCGCGAAGCCGAAAGGCCGACCGGCTAATGCCGACCCTCTCGGCACCATTGGCACCCCCCATCACACGGCGCGCTGCCGCGTCCTCGGTCGCACCAGTAGGCCCCGCTATTGGCGCTCCCTGCGTCCTTGCATCGCTTGGTGCTAACGACCGCGTACGGCACCCCTGGCACCGAGAGGGCCGGCCGTGTACCTCATAATCGCGGGCGGCGGCAAGGTCGGCACGAACCTCACACGCTCACTGCTGCGTGGTGGGCACGAGGTGACGTTGATCGAGCAGCGTCCGTACCGGTTCGACAAGCTCGAAGCGGAGTTCGAGCATCAGGCGATCAGAGGCGACGCGACCGAGATGTTCGTGCTCGAGCGCGCCGGCATCAAGCGCCCACCCGACCTGCTGATCGCGGCGACCGGTGACGACGAGGACAACATCGTGATCTGCCAGCTCGCACGTGAGAAGTACGGCGTGCACAACGTGATCGCCCGCATCAACGATCCGCGCAACCAACCGTACTTCGACCTGCTCGGGATTTCGCCGACCGTCTCGGCCACCGGCGCGATCATGGGCCTCATCGAGCACGAGGTGCCCGACCACGGGCTGATCCACCTGCTCGAGCTGCGCAAGGAGAACCTCGAGATCGTCGAGCTGACGATCGACGAGTCCGCGAACGCTCAGGGCAAGCGCGTCGGCGCGCTCCGGCTCCCTGAGGGTGCGCGCATCATCTCGGTCGTCCGTGACGGCCTCGCCGAGATCCCGGACGAGCAGACCCAGCTCCAGATCGGCGATCAGGTCCTGGCGATCCTCGAGCCTGGCAAGGAAGACGAGCTGCGGCGCGTCCTCCTCACGGACTGAGAGAGGCTTGATGTGGAACTGCGTGCTCGTGGGGATGGCTCAGACCAAGCAGGTCGCACGGGTCGGGCGTAGGGCATAGCGGGGCCTACGTTCAAGCCCGACCAGGGCGAGATGCGCCGCGTATGAGCCACCAGCCACGGGTGCGCGTGCGTTCCACATCAAGCCTCTAAACCCCCCGGTAGAGGCAGACGCTGTCTGACCGCGGGCGCTACCTTGCAGGTGTGCGTCGCCCAGCGCCGCCCATCCTTCTTGCCTGGTTCGCTGCCTTCGCCGGCGGTGTCTCGGTCGTCTCGGTCTTGACGCCGGAGATGGCGAGCCGCGTCGACCTTGTGCAAGGCGTGCTGCCTCCCGGCGTCCCGGGCGCTGCCCGCACCCTCGTGCTGGCGCTCGGCTTCGGGATGATCTGGCTCTCGCGCGGGCTCGCCCGTCGCAAGCGCCGCGCTTGGTGGCTCGCGGTCGCGGTGGTTTCGGCCTCGGCGGTAGCGCATCTCGCGAAGGGCCTCGACTTCGAAGAGGCGACGACCCATCTGATTCTCCTGATCGCGCTCTTCCGCGCGCGGCGCCATTTCGTCGCTCCGGGCGACCCTGCCACGGTGCTGCCGCTTCTGCAGGTCGGTGCGGCGCTCGCCGTCATCGTGCCGCTGCTGCTCGTGCTCGAGTACGAGACCGATCGCGCGCACCAGCGGGTAGAGGAGGCGTTCCTGCTCGTGATCGTGGCGCTCGCCATCCGCGCGCTCTGGTTGTGGTTGCGCCCGCACCCGGTGATCCCCCCGTGCCGTGCCGACCACGATCGCGCGACGGAGCTCGTGCAGGAGCACGGCTCCGACAGCCTCGCGTACTTCGCATTGCGCCGCGACAAGAGCTACTTCTTCTCGGCGAGTGGAAAGTCGTTCCTCGCCTACCGTGTGATCGGCGGCACGGCGCTGATCGCGGGCGACCCGATCGGCGACGAGGGCGAGCGGCACGAGCTTGTCGCGGAGTTCGTACGCGTCGCGCACACGAAGGGTTGGCGCGTCGCCGTTGCGGGCGCGTCGGGCGAGGCGCTCGGCGACTACGTCGATCTCGGCTTCAAGACGATGTACCTCGGCGACGAGGCGGTCATCAAGCCCAGCGAGTTCTCGTTGGAGGGGCGGGCGATTCGCAAGGTGCGCCAGTCGGTTTCCCGTTTGGAGAAGACGGGATACGAGGTGCGCATACTGTCGACCGCCGACGCCGACGAGCTGTTGAAGGCCGAGCTGCGCGCCGTGTCGGAAGAGTGGCGGGGCAACTGGCCGGAGCGCGGCTTCACGATGGCGATGGACGCGCTCTTCCTCTACCCCGACACGGTGCTTGCGGTCGCAATCGCCCCCGACAAGTCGGTTGGAGGGTTCCTTCAGCTCGTGCCTTCCCCCGCAAGCGAGGGTTACTCGCTCTCGTCGATGCGCCGCCGCAAGGACACGCCGAACGGGCTGATGGAGTACCTGATCACCGAGGCGCTCGAGTGGGCTCGCGAGCACGCCGTGACCGAGGTGTCGCTCAACTTCGCGGTGTTCGCCGACTTTCTCGTCGCCGATGAAGGGGCGAGCCGCGCGAGCCGATCCCTTCGTTGGCTGTTGCTGAAAGGCGACCGGCTCTTCCAGCTGGAGCGGCTGCACAGCTTCAACCGCAAGTTCTTCCCGCATTGGCGTCGCCGGTACTTCTGCTTCGAGCGCTGGAGCGACCTACCGCTCGCGGGGCTCGCCTACCTGCACGCCGAGTCGCTGCTCACACCGCCCGGCCCCTGGGTGCGGACGCCGGACCTGACCGCGCGATGAGATGGGCGCTGCTGGCGCTCGTTGCCGCAATCGCGTTCCTGCCTGCCGCAGCGCGCTCGACGCCGGCGAGCACGGTCTCGAACGACTGGCCGGTCTTCGGGTACGACGCGGCGCGTCACAACAGTTCACCGAGCTCGACGATCAACGCGCGGAACGTCGGCGCCTTGAAGCAGATGAAGGTGACGCTTGACGGCACCGTCGATTCCTCACCGATCTTCGCCGGCGGCTGGTTCGTCGTCACGACGACGTACGGCCGCACCGAATTGATCGACTCGTCCACAGGGAGAGTGAAGTGGCGCTTCACGCCGCCGTCGTACTCGCAGGTGGCGGGGTCGGCACAGATCACGAACGCGTCACCGGCCGCGTCGACCGACCGCACGGCTGTCTACGCGGCTGCCTCCGACGGGCGGATCCGCAAGCTCCGGCTCCGCGACGGCAAGGTGCTCTGGCAAACCGCGATCACGCGCGATCCGACGCGCGAGAAGCTCACGTCGTCGTTGAACGTGTCACGTGGCCTCGTGATCGCGACGACCGGCGGCTACATCGGTGATGCGCCGTCATACCAGGGCCACGTCGTGACGCTGTCCGAGCGCACCGGCCGCATCGCGCACGTGTGGAACTCGCTCTGCTCGGACCGGCATACGCTGATCGTCCCGCGCAGTTGCTCATCCAGCGACTCCGCGATTTGGTCACGCAACGGCGCGGCCGTCGATCCTGCGAACGGCACGCTCGTCGTTGCGACGGGCAACGGCCCATGGAACGGACGCACGGACTGGGGGGACAGCACGGTCGTTCTCTCGCCTGACGCGGCGCGCATGCTTCGCCACTGGACGCCAACCGACCAGAAGGCGCTCGAGACGTCTGACGCGGATCTCGGCTCGACGAGCCCGGGGCTGCTCGACGGCGGGCTCGCGGTGCAGGGCGGCAAGGACGGCAATGTCCGCCTGCTGCAGCTGCACCGGCTGCCCGGCGTCAACGGCCGTCTGGGTGGTGAGCTGCAAACCATTCCGACCCCGGGCGGCTCCGGCCTGTTCAGCGTGCCGGCAATCTGGAAGGGCAAGTGGGTGTTTCTCTCGACCGACGGTGGCACTGCCGCCTGGCTGCTGCGCGGTGGCCGCCTGCACGCGATCTGGTCGAACGGGAACGGCGGCACCTCGCCGGTGATCGCCGGCAACCTGCTCTACGTCGCGAGTAACGGATCGGTGCGTGTGTACGTGCCGACGAGCGGCAAACAGGTTGCAACGCTGCCGTCGGGAGCCGTGCACTGGCAGAGCCCGATCGTCGCGAATGGTCACGTCGCTGTCGCCGAGGGGAATGCGAACGACCACGCGACCACCGGTGTGCTCGACATCTACACGCTGCCGTAGCCGGTCGGTTACGTCTCCGTGCTCCCTCGACCGAGCCTGGAACGGAGGAGGCTGAGCCCGATCAGCGCGCCGACGGCGTCGATCCCGACGTCGATCGGCGAACCGTGCCGTCCGCGCACGAAGGTCTGGTGAAACTCGTCGCTCCCGGCGTAGGAAACGGCAAGAGCGAACGCCCAGACGTACGAGCCGGTTGCGCGTACGAGCAGGACGGCGAGG
>JANMWB010000107.1:0-3357 GCA_031393705.1 Thermoleophilia bacterium
ACGACGGAACGCAGCAGTCCCGTCAGCTGCCGGACTGGTTCCAGCAGGAGATCGACCGCGTCGCGCAGCGTCAAGTTCGCGAGCAGGTGCCGCGTCAGCTGCGTGACGGCGAGCACGTAGACCAGGTCGTAGAACAGCTCGATCGGCCTGACCTCCGCCGCGCCCTCGTCGTGAGGCCGCAGGTGCGCAACGCGTTCTGCCATCGGCTCAGGCGTCGCGCGCAGCGACGAGCTCGGACTCGACCGCGTCGAGCACGTCGTTCGGGGCGCCATCGCGCGGGTCGAGTTCGTGCCACGCGAACTGCTCGAGGTACGCGTCGCTGCCAACCAGGCCCTGCTCCATCGCGACGCGGTCGATCTCCTGCTGGAACCAGTCCGGCAGCTGACGGGACTGCTGCGTTCCGTCGTCGAGCGTGACACGGATCAGCGACGGGATCTCTTGCCAGTAGAGGACACGCACCTGCATCAGCGGCGGTTCTGCACGTACTGGTAGCCGAACCTGCCCTTGATGCAGAGGTTGCCCTCCGTCACGTCGTGATCGTGCGGCGACGTCACGTTCACGATCTCGTTGTCCTGCACATGCAGCTCGAGGTTGCAGCCGACACCGCAGTACGGGCACACCGTCGAGACAACCGTCTCGTTCTCTGCATCCCACGTGCCGGCCTGGCGCTTCTCGTACTCCGGCACCGACATCAGTGCCCCCGTCGGGCACACCGCGATGCAGTTGCCGCAGTACACGCACGCCGACTCCGGCAGCGTGACGTCGAGCTCCGTCGAGATGTGTGCGTCGAACCCGCGGCCCGCGACGGCGATCGCGAACGAGTTCTGATGATCCTCGCCGCACGCCGAGACGCACTTGTAACAGAGGATGCATTTCTTGTAGTCGCGCACGTAGAGGTCGTTGTCGATCTTCACGTCCTGCGCGACCGTCGCCGCATCGGGGCCGAAGCGATCGGGCTTCGCGTCGTACTGCTCGATATAGGAGAGCGCGTCCGGCGCTGTCGACAGGTCGACCGACGAGCCGAGCAGCTCCATGACGAGGCGGCGGCTCGTGCGCACACGCTCCGAGTCGGTCAGCACGACCATTCCCGCTTCTGCCGTGCGCGAGCACGACGGGACGAGCGTGCGCGCGCCCTCCAGTTCGACGACGCAGACGCGGCACACGTTCACCGGCGTCAGCGTGTCCCCGTAACACAGCGTCGGCTGCTCGTTGCCGAGCATGCGGCACGCGTCGAGGATCGTCGAGCCCTCGAAGACGCGAACCGCCTCGCCGTCGACAGACAGCTCGATCATCTTCTTCGGCGCGGCGAGGACGACGCTCATGGTGCAAACACCTTCAGATTCACGATCGCCGACATTACCGCGCTGGCGGCCGTCTGGCCGAGGCCGCAGATCGACGCGTCGCGCATCACCTGTGCAAGCTCTGCGAGCGTCTCCAACTCGTCCTCGTGGGCGCGCCCCGTCGCGAGCCGGTGCAGCGCTTCTTCCTGCCGCACGGTTCCGACGCGGCAGGGGACGCACTGACCGCACGACTCGTCGCGGAAGAACTCTGCGATTCGCAGCACCGCGGCCACCAGGTCGGCGCTCTCGTCGTAGACGATCACGACGCCGGAGCCGAGCGTGACGCCCGCCTCGCGCGTGTCCTCGTAGGTGAGGCGGAGGTCGAGCAGATCGGGGCCGACGAACGCCCCCGCGGCGCCGCCGAGCAGCACGGCCTTCGGCGGTTCGGCGCCCGCCAGGTCGAGCAGTTCGCGCAGCGTCGCGCCGAACGGCAGCTCGTACAAGCCGGGGTGGGCAACCGCACCGGAGACGCAGAAGAGACGTGTGCCCGTTGAATCCTGCGTGCCGGTGTCGGCGTACTCCTGGCCGCCCTCGGCGACGACGTCGAGCACGTTGAAGAGCGTCTCGACGTTATTTACGGCGGTCGGCTTGCCGAACAGGCCGACCTCGACCGGGAATGGCGGCTTGTTGCGCGGCTCGCCGCGAAAGCCCTCGATCGACTGGAAGAGCGCCGTCTCCTCGCCGCAGACGTACGCGCCGGCGCCGATGCGCAGTTCGATGTCGAACCCTTCGAGGAAGCCGCGCGCCCGAGCCAAGGTGATCGCATTTCGCAGACGATCGTGCGCGAGCGGGTACTCCGCACGCACGTAGATAAAGCCGTGGCTGCTTCCGGTTGCGAGCGCAGCGATCGCCATCGACTCGATCAGTGCGAACGGATCCTGCTCCATCAGCACGCGATCCTTGAACGTGCCGGGCTCAGACTCGTCAGCGTTGCAGACGAGGTAGTGCGGCAGCGCCGGTTGCTTCGCGACCGCCGCCCACTTGACGCCCGTCGGGAACGCGGCGCCGCCGCGGCCGAGCAGACGCGACTCGGTGACCTCATGCAGCACCGCCTCGGGGCCGAGCTCCCGCGCGCGGCGCAGCGACTCGAAGCCGCCCGCCTGGATGTAGGCGTCGATCGACTCGGGATCGACGTCCGCGGCGATGCGGCGCAACAGGCGCAAACCAGGCTGTCCCGCTTGCGGGAGCGGGGGGCCGACTGCGGGGATCTGCTCCTCGATCGGCTGCTCGCCGGCGATCGTGCGGTAGGAGGCGGGCGCGCGCTCGCAGAGCCCGAGGCACGGCGACGGATGGGCGCCGTCGGGAACGCTCGCGCCCTTCAACGCGCACGAGAGGTCAGTGCAGACGTGCGTGACGTCCGCCGGGCGTTCCTCGAGCGCGATCAGCGCGTAGAAGCTCGCAACGCCGTAGGCCTCGGCGGGCGGGACCGCGAGCCTGCGCGACGCGTAGCCGAGCGCGCCCTCACTCACCCAGCCCACACGCAGCTGCGCGGCGCGCAGCGCGGGCAGCAGCAGATGGCGCTTCGTGCGGTCGTCGCGCGCCGTGCGGCCGTTCGCGTCCGTTCCCGCGCCCAGCACCGCGTCGATTGCACTCCGCTCGGCCTCGCTCGGCTCGGCGTTCAGGAGCCGGAGGTCAGGCAATCGCTTCCACCCGGATCGCCGTCGCCTTGAACTCGGCCGTGCCGCTTTTCGGGTCGGTCGCGTCGATCGTCAGCACGTTCGTCTCGACGAGGTCGGGGAAGTGCAGGTTCATGAACGCGAGACCGGGGCGGAGGTTCTTGGCGTATGCAACCGGCGCCTCGACGGCGCCACGGCGCGACGTGACGAGTGCGCGCCCACCGTCGCGCAAGCCGTAGCGCGCGCCGTCCTCCGGCGACACGAGCAGCGCTTCGCCGCCGACATGGAGCGGCGACGAGAAGCCACCGGTCTGCACGCCCGTGTTGAACGACTCGAGTCGCCGCCCTGTGGTCAGGCGTAGCGGGAACTCCGCGTTGAGCACGTCCACCGGTGGCGAGTGC
>JANMWB010000108.1:0-14359 GCA_031393705.1 Thermoleophilia bacterium
TGCGCGCGAGCCGCGAGGCGCTTGCCGATTTCATCGAGAGCGCCCACGACCTGATCCAGTCCGTCGGCCCCGACGGCGCTGTGCTCGAGGCGAACGCCGCCTGGCGCGAGGCGCTCGGGTACTCCGTCGACGAGGTGGCAGGCCTTCCGATGACGCGCTTCATCCACCCGGGCTCGCTCCCCCACTGCCTGGAGGTCTTCCAGGAGATCACCGAGAACGGCGAGGGCGGACGCGTCGAGGCGGTGTTCCTGACGAAGGACGGGCGCGAGCTCAATGTCGAAGGCAGCGTGAACGCGCGGATCGAGGACGGGCGCGCGGTCTCGACGCGCGGCATCTTCCGCGACGTCACCGAGCGGCGCCGCGCCGAGGACGCGCTCGCGCGCAGCGAGTCGCGCGCACGTGCCGAGGCTGCGCGGTTCAGCGCCGTGCTCGAAGCTGCGACCGAGTACTCGATCATCGGGACGGACACCGACGGGTTGATCGAGGTGTTCAACAAGGGAGCGGAACGCATGCTCGGCTACGCCGCAGACGACGTCGTGCTCGTGCACACACCGGCAGTTCTACATGTGCCCGATGAGGTCGTCGCGCGTGCTGCCGAGCTCGGGATCGAGCCCGGCTTCGAGGTCTTCGTCGCCGCCGCCCGCCGCGGCGGGCCGGAGACGCGCGAATGGACGTACGTGCGCCGGGACGGCTCCCACGTGCCGGTCGCGCTCACCGTCACGGCAATGCGCGACTCGGACGGCGAGTTGAGAGGGTTCATCGGCGTCGCCGAGGACATCACCGAACGCAAGCGCGCCGAAGCAGAGCGCGAGCGGCTGCTCGAGGCGGAACGCGCGGCCGCGCAGGCGCTCGCCGAGCAGAACGCGCGTCTCGAGGAGCTCGACGCCCTGAAGGACGAGTTCGTGTCGGTCGTCTCCCACGAGCTGCGCACGCCGCTCACCTCGATCCTGGGCTGGGTGGAGATCCTCCGAGGCGAGGAGCCCGGCCCGCTCAACGAGGAGCAGGCGCATTTCCTCGGGATCGTCGCGCGCAACGCGGAACGACTGCTCCGCGTCGTGTCCGATCTCCTCTTCGTCTCGAAGGTCGATTCCGGGACGCTCACCCTCGACCTCGGCCGTGCCGATCTTCAGCGCGTTGCCGCCGAGGTCGTCGAAGGAGCGCAGCCGTTCGCACGCCAGAACGACGTCGCGTTGGAGCTGGACGCCGACGGCGCGCTGGAGGTCGACGGAGACGTCGGACGGCTGAACCAGCTCCTCGACAACCTGGTGACGAACGCAGTCAAGTTCACGCCCGCGGGCGGAACGGTGCGGGTGCGGGCCGCAGCCGAGGATGACAGCGTGGTCCTCGAGGTCTCGGACTCGGGGATCGGGATCGCTGCCGACGAGCTCGACCGGCTCTTCGAGCGGTTCTTCCGCGCGTCGACGGCCGTCGACCGGGCGATTCCGGGCACGGGGCTCGGGCTGACGATCGTGAAGGCGATCGCCGAGGCGCATGGTGGTCGCATCACCGTTCAGAGCGAACCGGGGAGCGGCACGACCTTCCGCGTGCAGCTGCCCGCCGGGCAGCTGGAGCCGGTGGCGTGATGGCGTCTGCCGTCCATGTCCTGTCGGTGGAGGACGACGCGGACACTCAGGCGCTCGTCGTCTACTGGCTGCGGGGAGCCGGCTATCGGGTCACGTCGACGGCCACGGCAGCGGACGCGATGCGTGCAGCGCGCGACGATCCGCCCGATGTGGTGCTGCTCGACGTCGTGCTTCCCGATGCCGACGGCATCGCGGTGTGCACGGAGCTGTGTGGGCTGCCCGATCCGCCCGCAGTCGTGTTCCTGAGCGCGCGCGTCAGCGTCGCCGACCGCGTTCGAGGGCTCGACGCCGGAGCGGTCGACTACCTCGTCAAGCCGTTCGCCGAAGCGGAGCTGCTTGCGCGTGTGAGGGCAGCGACGCGCACACGCGTCACGATCTCGGCGCTCGGCGAGCAGGCCGTCACCGACGCGATCACGGGGCTCGTCAACCGTCGCTACCTCGAATACCGCCTCGACGAGCTGATCGCGCTCCAGTCACGGGGACACCGCTTCGGTTGCCTGATGGCGGACATCGACCACTTCAAGAAGATCAACGACGAGCACGGTCACGGCTTCGGGGACGAGGTGTTGCGCATCGTCGCGCAGCGCCTCCTCGGGACGATGCGGGGCTCGGACGTCGTCGCGCGCTTCGGAGGAGAGGAGTTCTTCGTGCTGCTGCACGACGTCGATCTCGCGGGAGCAGCCGTAGCGGGAGAGAAGCTCCGCGCCGCCGTCGCCGACACGGCGATCGAGCTCGACGAGCCCGGTGGCCTCACCGTCACCGTCAGCGTCGGCGTCGCCGCCGGCCCCTTCGACGACGCGACCGCCGCCCTTGCAACCGTCGACAACGCCCTCTATGACGCAAAGGCGCGCGGTCGTGACACGGTCGCGCTCGCGAAAGGAGATCGATGACCGACCAACGGCAGCTCGTCCTCGTCGCCGACGACGACCCGGACATCCGGGAGCTCGTGGCGTACCGGCTCGAGCGCTCGGGGTACGACGTGATCACGGCTGAAGACGGCGAGCAAGCAGAGCAGCTGGCCCTCGAGCGGGTGCCCGACCTGTGCGTGCTCGACGTGATGATGCCGAAGCTCGACGGGCTCGAGTTGACGCGGAGGCTGCGCGGCCATCCGGAGACGACCCGCATTCCGATCATCCTGCTCACCGCCAAGGCGCAGGAGGCAGACGTGGAGACCGGCTTCACGGCGGGAGCAGACGACTACATCCGGAAGCCGTTCAGCCCGGAGGAGCTCCGGGCCCGTGTCCAGGCCGTGCTCGGGCGCCGCTGAGTGGAGGTATTCGCGATTGCGGCGCTCGGCCTCGCCTTCCTCTCGGTCTGCTTCCTGGTCGTGCTGATCCTGCGGCGGCTGATCCTCGCCCGCTCCGACCGCCAGCGCGCCGAACGGCAGGAGCAGCTACGCCCCCAGGCGCTCGCGATCGTGCACGGCGATCCCGTGTCGCTCTCCGACCGCATCCATTCACACGTCGACGCGACGCTCTTCGCGGAGCTGTTGTCGCGGTACGCGCGGCAGTTGCGCGGCGGTTCGATCGAGCGCATTGCGGAGTTCTTCGAGCGGCGGGGCGACGTGGCCGAGGAGGTCACGCATCTGCGCGCGCGGCGGCCCTGGCGGCGCGCGAGCGCCGCCTACGCGCTGGGCGACATGGGATCGGCGTCCGCGACGCCCGACCTCCTGCGCCTGCTCGTCGAGGATGACGACCGCGACGTCCGCAACGCCGCTGCGCGGAGCCTCGGCCGGCTCGGCGCGACCGAAGCAGTGCCCGCCCTCGTCGACGCACTCGTCCGGACACGGATCCCGCGCGCGCTCGCGGGGCAGGCTCTCGCAGAGATCGGCCCCGCCTCCGCTCCCATCCTGGTGGGCCTGCTCGAGCACGACGAACCGCCGATCAGAGCGTGGGCGGCCGAGCTCGTCGGCCTGCTCGGCAGCGCCGGTGACGCGGCGGCGGTGTCGCTGCGGCTCAAGGACACCTCCGCCGAGGTACGCGAGCGCTCGGCCCGCGCGCTCGGCCGTCTCGGTGCGTCGAGTGAGGCCGGGGCGCTCCGCGAGGCGCTCGCCGACCGGGTGCCGGGCGTGCGCGCTGCCGCCGCGTTCGGTCTCGGGCGGCTGCGCGACCGCAGTGCTGTTCCCGCGCTTCTCGCGCAGGCGAACACCGATGCCTTCGAGCCCGCTCAGTCGGCCGCGCACGCGTTGAGCCGCATCGACGAGCGCGCACTGCTCGAAGCTGCCGAGCGGCCGGACGCCGGCCCTCACGTGCTCGAGGCCGCAGACCTGGCGGCGCTGTGACGATCGTCGTCGTCGTCACCGCTGTCGTGACGCTCACCTACTTCACGCTGCTGAACGGCATCTACCTCATCTTCACGGTGATCGCCTGGCGCAGCATCCCGCGCTACCTGCGCTCGCGGAAGTACACGGCGACCGACGAGGCGTTCTCCTCTCCGCTGACGCCGGGGATCTCGATCCTGCTGCCGGCCTACAACGAGGAGGCCGGCATCGTCGAGAGCGTGCGCTCGCTGCTCGCGCTGCGCTACCCGCTGCACGAGATCATCGTGGTCAACGACGGCTCGAGCGACGGGACACTCCGGCAACTGCGCGACGCGTTCGACCTGGTCGAGGTGCGCAAGGTCGTGCGCACCGCGATCCCGTCCGCGCCGATTCTCGCCACGTACGTCTCCCGTCGCGCTCGCACACTCTGGGTGATCGACAAGGAGAACGGCGGCAAGGCGGACGCGCTCAACGCCGGTGCGAGCGCGGCGCGCCACCCCTACATCTGCGCGGTCGACGCCGACGCCGTGATCGAGGAGGGCGCGCTGCTCCAGGTTGCAAAGCCGATGCTGGACGACCCCGACCACGTCGCCGCCACCGGCGGGATCGTCCGGATCGCGAACGGGTGCACGGTCGAAGACGGCCGCGTGCTCGAGGTCGGCCTCCCGTCCAACCGCCTGGCGACGCTCCAGGTGGTCGAGTACTTCCGCGCGTTCCTCGTCGGGCGCACCGGCCTCTCGCGCATGAACTCCCTGATGATCATCTCGGGCGCGTTCGGGCTCTTCAACCGCGCGCTCGTGGAGGAGGTCGGAGGCTGGTGGACCGCGACGGTCGGAGAGGACATCGAGCTCGTGCTGCGCCTGCATCGCCACCTGCGCGACCGCGACGAGCCCTACTCGATCGAGTTCGTGCCCGACCCGGTGTGCTGGACCGAGGCGCCCGAGACCCTGCGCATGCTCTCGCGACAGCGGCGCCGCTGGCACCGCGGGCTCACCGAGTCGCTGTGGCGGCACCGCAAGATGATCGGCAACCCGCGCTACGGCGTGCTCGGGCTGTTCGCGTTTCCGTACTACGTGATCTTCGAGCTCGCGGCCCCGGTGATCGAGATCGCCGGGCCGCCGGCGACCGTGATCGCGTGGTCGTTCGGCGTGCTCTCGACAACCTTCTTCGTCGCGTTCCTCGTCGTCGCAGTGCTGCTCGGGATCCTGCTCTCGATCGCAGCGCTCGCCCTCGAGGAGTTCAGCTTCCGTCGCCACGCACACGGCCGCGAGATCAGCCGGATGATCTGGTGGTCGATCTGGGAGAACCTCGGCTACCGGCAGCTGAACGACCTCTGGCGCGTGCTCGGCCTGATCGACGTCGTGCGCCGCCGCAAGTCCTGGGGCGCCCAGCAACGCCGCGGCTTCCGCCCGGCCGCTCCGTGACCCGCACGCGCGTCGCAGCCGGAAGCGCCCGCGGACGCGGCTAGACTTCCCGGCTGAGCGCCCTCTTAGCTCAGTTGGTAGAGCACCTCCATGGTAAGGAGGGGGTCGACGGTTCGAGTCCGTCAGAGGGCTTATTAGTCGCCTGTCCGTGCAACACGCGGGTGCACCGCGGGTACATCTCTGGTACTCGGGACGCACAGCCGGGAGGTCTTCGTGCCCCTGTGAAATCGGACTGGCCGGAAGCCGCAGGGGTTCTGGCCTGGCCCTTGTTAGGCGCCTCCGGCGGAAGCGATCCTGGTCAACGGCGGTGCGGGCATCATCTAGCTCTCAGGCGTGAAAGCTCGGCCGATCGGACCGCCGCCAGAGCGGATGTGGCGGCGCACGTGGCGCAGCCGTCTCGTCTCGGCTGCGATGACCCCGACGAGGACTCCGGTGACGAGGGCGATCAGCCACATGCTGCCGAGACGCGCCCCGACGGCGACGACGGCGAGCGGCGCTGCGGCCATGCCGACGACTCTCTCCCAGGCCACCTTCCTGATCACGCGGTAGCGGCCGATCACCGGCGTCAGGAGCACGAGCGCGACGCCGAGTCCGAGCGAGGCGCGGCCGGCGCCCGAGAGTGGGTGCGTCGGATCGAGCAGCGTCTTCTTCGCGGCGACGGCGAAGAGGACGACGCCCAACACGAGTGGGAAATGGCCGAGCGTGAACAGGTCGCGGGCGAGTGGGCCGCGCTTGCGGGGCTCGGCGAAACGTAAGGCGCGCTCGGCGCCGGTGGCGACGAAGTCGAAGTACGACCACCAGAGTGCGACCGCGCCGGCGAAAGCGATCGACACCGCGAGGGCGAACGTGGCGTTCCGCGGGTCGTTGGCGGCCCCGACGCCGATCGCGACGATCGACTCGCCGAGCGCGATGATCACGAACAGCTCGTAGCGCTCCGCGAAGTGGCCAGGCGAGACGCGGAAGTCGTTCTCGCCGCCCAGGCTAAGCGCGCCGACGACGTCGATCGCGAGCGACGCCGACCACAGCGCAACGCGTGCGTCACCGTGCACGAAGCCGCCGACAAGCGCGACGACGGGAGCGACCGCGAACCACGGGATGAGCTTCATCAACGCGGCGAGGTGCTCGCGGTCGTCGCGGACGCCGAGCGGGTGGATCACAAGCTGGATCATCCGGACGAGCAGGTAGGGGACGACGAACCAGAGCCCTTGCCCGCCGTAGGCTTTCGGCACCGCGAGCGCCATGAAGAACATTGCTCCCATGCCGGCCAGGAAGACGAGCCGGATCAACAAGCTGTCGATGTCGATCGCGTTCGTCATCCACGCGTAGCCGCTCCACGCCCACCAGATCATCGCGAGCATGAGCGCGGCTCGCCCGAAGCCGGCGGCGGTCGGATCGTCGACAATCAGCGTCGAGACCTGTGTGATGGCGAGAACGACAACCAGGTCGAAGAACAGCTCGAGATAGCTCGTGCGCTGCTCTTCTTTAGCGCTCTTGGAGGCTAGTGCAGCGGCCTCACTGAGCGCGTGATCGGCCGCAAGGTCGACTTCGGTCATGCGCTCTCGAAGCGGTAGACGAACGGCCCGCGGCCCTGCTGGTATGCGATCCCGATCACGAGTTTCGCGAACGACTCCACGGCTGCAGTCTGCTCGCTGCCGCCGGCGTCGACGGGCTCGAAGCCGAGATCCTCGATCAGCGTTGCGGCAACCGCCGTCGCATCGCCGTCGTCGCCGCAGTAGACGAGCGACGCGGGCCGGGCCGGCCTTGTGTCGTGGAAGAACTGCGAGAACACCGTGTTGAAGGCCTTCACGATGCGAGCGTCCCGTGCGAAGCCTGCGATCGCCTGGCCGTCGGGTCCGCCGCTGAGGTTGTTCGTCGCATCGATCACCACCTTGTCCGCCAGGGGGCCTGCGGCGGCGAGCACCTCCTGCGCCGCCGTGCTGGGCACCGCAAGCACGAGCACGTCGGCGCCTGCCGCAGTCGCGGCGATCGTCTCGCGGGTCGAGATGGTCACGTTGTGCCCTGCCTCGCGCCACGTCTGCGCAAGCGCGCCGCCCACGCGGCCGCCGCCAAGGATGCCGATCTTCATGGTGAGTCCTTTCTAGCCGTTGAGGTGGTAGGACCGCTCGGCCGTGGTTACCAGAGGTAGCCGTCCGCGGGCTGCGGGACGGGTGGCAGGTCGGTGTCGCCGAGTTGCTGGCGGACGTCTCGTTCCAACTCGGCGCAGATCGTGGCCAGGGGAACGTCGGTGACGCGGTTCTCGAACGGCTCGTCGTCTTGCGCTGCCGGTGACCGCCATCAGATGAACTCGCACGCGACGCACCGAGTAGCCCTGGGGCGACGTTCGGGGGAACGATTCGAGACTTTCACCAACGGTGCGTGCCGGAGCCACCCTTGAAGGGGCCGACGATCTCGCTCGTGACCCAGCCGCCGTAGAAGCCGCCCTCCTGGGCTTCGACATGTTCGCCGTCGAGCGTGCATTCGTCCATCAGCTGCGGGTAAAAGGCAACAGCGTGGCGGATCGCCTCGAAACCCGACGCCGGATCGGGGTACGTCCATGCCGCCCGCTCGACCCGTCGGCCGTCGCCGCCGATCACGTCGAAGTACGACGCCTCGCCCTTCCACTCGCAGAACGTCGTGCGGCCGCGCGACGGCTCGAGCGAGCCGCTGGCAATGTCCTCGAGGGGGACGTAGTAGACCGGCGGATGGCTCGTCTCCAGGACACGGTACGCCCGGGTCGTGTCGGCGAGCACGGCACCGCCGAGCATCACGCGGACGCGCTTGCCCGACGGCTCGACGCGCGGCGGGCGTGGGTAGTCCCAGACTGACTCGGTCATCGGGTCGGTAGCAGGTTCGAGTGAAGCCCCGGCTCCGGTGTCGGCGCCGGGGCTCCATCCGTGTCCCGCTACTGCTTCGGCGGAAGCAGCACCTTGTCGATGACGTGGATGACGCCGTTCCTGGCCTTGACGTCTGCCTTGACCACCTGGGCACCGCCGACGAACACCTTGCCTCCCGACACGCGGATCGAAACCGAGGCTCCTTCGAGCGTCTTCGCCGAAGTGAGCATTGCGGCCTGTGCAGCCGTGACGTTGCCCTTGACGACGTGGTAGAGGAGGACGGCCTTCAGCGCCGCCTTGTTCTTCGCGAGCCCAGCCAGCGTCGCCTTCGGCACCTTGGCGAAGGCGGCGTCAGTGGGCGCGAAGACGGTCAGCGGGCCCGAGCCGGACAGGGCTCCGACGAGCCCGGCCTGCTTGACGAGGGCGACGAGGGTCTTGAACTGGCCGGCAGCGACCGCGGTCTGGACGATGTTCTTCTGGCCCATCGCCGTCGCGTGCCGGGGCGCTGCCCCCGCGATCGACGTGGCGGCCGTGAGCGCCGCCGCGGCGATGACGATTGTTACTGCGAGCTTCTTCATGTCGGTTTCCCTTTCCGTTTCGGCCGCGTACGCAGCCTTTCTGTTTGTTGTCCAATCTCTGTCCAACTTCTGTCGAACCATAGCTGTTCGGACAGGTCGATGTCAAGAGTTTGTCCAATGTTCGTATAATGAGTGAAATGGCCGAAGGCCCAGGACAGCTTCGAATCGGCCTCGGGCGGGACGGGCACGTAGAGTCGCTACGGTTTTGAGGCTCTACGCCCTCCTTGAAAACACCGGTTTCCGCAGCCTCGCAACCCGGCTCTACCGCGTCGAACTGCATGGCGCCGAGCGGATCCCGGCGAGCGGGCCCGCGATCCTGGTCGCAAACCACGAGTCGCTATTTGATCCCTGGATTCTCGCGCTCGTGACGCCCCGGCCGATTCGCTACATGGCGAAATCAGAACTTTGGCAGCACCGAATCATCGGTGCCGTGATGGAATCCTTCGGCGCTTTCCCGGTCGAGCGAGGCACGGGTGACGCCGCAGCGATGTCGCGTGCCGCCCAACTGCTACGCGACGGACACGCTCGCCCTCGGGCTATTTCCCCAAGGAACATCAAAACTGCGAGCGCCGCGGCGCTATCACCGAGGAGCTGCCCGACTCGCCCTCGCGACGGGCGCGCCACTCCTGCCGGTCGGGCTGAGAGGGACGCGCGGCACACCCTGGCCGTGGCTGCACCGAAGAACACAAATCATCGTCGGCGAACCAATCGAGGTCGAGCCCAGCCGACCGACGATGGCGGCCGCACGCGCCCTCACCTCCGAACTCGAACTGCGCATCGAACGCGCGACCACATAACTCGGTTGCTGCCGGCCCCTGGCCCCCGAATCGTGGCCCGCGCTCAGCAACCATCTCTTTCGCGAGCCTCGGTCGAGGCCGTCAACCTCGCACCGCTGAATGCTGCGTTACGAGCCCAGGCCCTTGCCGAGCGGGGCCGGGTGCGAATCGTCGACTTTCTGCCCCTTACCGATCACGACGATCCCGTTCTCCGACACGGTAAAGCGCGCGCGGTCGTGCTCGGGGTCGACACCGATCTGCACACCCGGAGGGATCCGCACGTTCTTGTCGATGATCGCGTTGCGGACGATCGCCCGCCGGCCGACGTCGACGCCCGACATCAGCACGGAGCCCTCGACCTCCGCGTGCGAGTGTACGGTCACGCTCGGCGACAGCACCGAGTGGCGGACGGTCCCTCCCGACACGATCACGCCCGGGCAGACCATCGAGTCCGTCGACGCCCCTGTCCGGCCCGGCTCGGAGTGCACGAACTTCGCGGGTGGATACGGCGGGTAACTCGTGAGGATCGGCCACTCGAGGTTGTAGAGGTTGAAGATCGGCTCCACCGAGATCAAATCCATGTGGGCGTCGTAGTACGAGTCGAGCGTCCCGACGTCACGCCAGTAGCCGCGATCGCGCTCGGTTGTGCCCGGCACCTCGTTGTCGGCGAAGTCGTAGACCCCCACCTCCCCCGCCGCCACGAGCATCGGGATGATGTTGCCGCCCATGTCGTGCCTCGAGCTCTCGTCGCCCGCGTCGCGCGTCACGGCTTCGAGCAGCGTCTCGGTGCGAAAGATGTAGTTGCCCATCGAGGCGAAGACCTGGTGGGGCGCGTCGGGCAGCCCGACCGGATCGGTGGGCTTCTCGCGGAACGCCTTGACCGTCCGTCCGTCCGCGGCGGTTTCGATCACGCCGAACTGGTGCGCCTCCTCGATCGGCGCGCGGATGCCGGCCACGGTGACACCAGCGCCCGACTCGATGTGCTGCTTCAGCATCTGCCGCGGGTCCATGCGGTAGATGTGGTCGGCGCCGAAGACGATGATGTGCTCGGGCTGGTCGTCGTTGATGAGATTGAGGTTCTGGTAGATCGCGTCGGCGGAGCCCGCGAACCAGTGGGGCCCGCGGCGCATCTGCGCGGGGACGGCGGTGACGTAGTTGCCGAGCAGGTTCGACATGCGCCAGGTCAGCGAGATGTGCCGGTCGAGGGAGTGGCTCTTGTACTGCGTGAGCACGACGATGCGTAGGTATCCCGCGTTGACGAGATTCGAGAGCGCGAAGTCGACCAGCCGGTAGCTGCCGCCGAACGGGACGGCGGGCTTCGCCCGGTCGGCCGTAAGCGGCATCAGCCGCTTGCCCTCCCCGCCTGCGAGCACGATCGCGAAGACACGGCCGGCCATTCCGCTAGCTCCGCCCCGCGTGCCGGCTCGCGCCGACCAGGCTCTCGTAGAGCTCGACAGTCTGGTCGGCGATCGCCGACCAACTGAACTGCTCGATCGCGCGACTGCGGCCGGCCTTGCCCATCGCCTCCGCGCGCGCCGGATCGGCGAGGAGGGCGTTCACCCGTTCGGCGATGTCGTGCGCGAACTGTTTCGGGTCGCGCGGCTCCCGGGAGCTGTCTGTGCCCGGCTCGAACGGGACGAGCACGCCCGTCACCCCGTCTACGACCACCTCGGGGATACCGCCTGTCGCCGTTGCGACGACTGCGGTCTCGCACGCCATCGCCTCGAGATTGACGATGCCGAGCGGCTCGTAGATCGAAGGGCAGACGAACACCGACGCGTGGGTCAGGAGTTGGATCACCTCGGCTTTCGTGACCATCTTGTCAATCCAGACGAGGTTTCCTCGCTGGCGCTGCACTCGTTCCACCCGATCGGCGATCTCGGCGGCGATCTGCGGTGTGTCGGGCGCGCCGGCGCAGAGCACGAGTTGCACCTCGGGATCGAACTCAAGTGCCGCTTCGAGCAGATGCGCAATGCCCTTCTGCCGCGTGATGCGTCCGACGAAGACAACCGATCGCTTGCCCGGGTCGACACCGTGGCGCTCGAGCACGTCGGTGCCGGGATCCGGGCGGTACTCGCCGGTGTCGATGCCGTTGTAGATCACGTGCACCCGGCCGGGGTCGAGCGCGGGGTAGCACGCCAGCACGTCCCGGGCCATCTCGGCCGACACGGCGATGACCGCCTCCGCGCCCTCGATCGCTGTCTGCTCGCAGAAGCTCGAGAGCTGGTAGCCGCCGCCGAGCTGATCCGCCTTCCACGGCCGCAATGGCTCGAGACTGTGCACCGTCGCGACATGCGGGATCCCGTGGATGAGCTTGGCGAGGTGACCACCGAGCTGGGCGTACCAGGTGTGGCTGTGGACGAGGGCGGCGCCCGCGACTGCGCCGGCCATCGCGAGGTCGACGGACATCGTGCCGAGTGCGTCCCCGTGCGGCGAGCCGTCGGCGAGCGCGCTCCAGGGGCGGTGGGCGCGAACCGGCGGCCCTGGCCCCGGACTGCGGTCGGCCCCGAAGCAGTGGACAGTCAGATCGACGAGCTGGGCGAGCTCCCGCGCGAGGTACTCGACGTGGACTCCCGCCCCGCCGTAGACCTCCGGCGGATACTCACGCGTCAGGAGGGCGACTTCGAGCCGATCCACCGCAACGAGTCTAGTTGACGCTTGGAGGAGCGAGCACAGCGCGCGAGCCTGCCGCGTGCACGGCGGCCCGCCGCCGCTCCCGCAGTTCGCCGAGGTCGAACTCCCGTCGCGCCTCGAGGCCGACGACGAAGAAAAAGAACGTCACCAGCCCGCTGTTCACCCAGTCGCGGAGGTCGAGCGCAACGCCCGCGTCGCCGACGCGGATCGACAGCGTCGTCGACCACACCGAGTTGTAGGACGACGCGTCGATGTTCACCCAGAGGAGCGCGGCGACGGACGCCGCGAGCAGGAACGCGGCGCCGCCGGTCTCGGTGCGGAGGAACTCCCGCAGCGGCGTCTCAACGCTGCGCGCCCATGCCGTCCGCCCTGAGAAGCGGGCTGGCTCCGGCGCAGTCGTCACCGCGTCAATCTAGGACAACGTGGCGAGCAGCGGTCGGACTGACGGTTGCGGCAGCGCTAGTGCGCGGACTTGCTGAAGGCGGCCGGCCCGGCGAGGTACGCGTCGAGCACGGCTTCTTGACCGCCGCGGGAGAGATCGGTCTTCTGGAGCACACCCTGCGCGCCGCAGGCGAGCGCGCGTGTCTCGATCTCCGACTTGTCGAGGCCGCTCATCATCAGCGTGGCGAGCTCCGGATGTCGCTCGTGCAACGCCTCGACGACGTGAAAGCCGCTCTGGGTCTTGAGGCGCACGTCGACGAGCGCGAGGTCGAAGTGATGCTCACGCGTCGAGGCGAGGGCTGTCGGTAGATCGCACGCGATGTCGGTCACGGTGATCCGCTCATCGTCATTCAGGAAGAGCGCAAGTGACTCTCCGAACGTTCTGTCGTCATCGACGACGAGAACCTCGAGCGGACGAACAACAAAGTCGCGCACCTGCATCTCAGCAGTGTGCCCACAACGGTTGTCGACCTATTGTCGAACGTGGGCGCTGTGGGCTCAGCGCGCGAGCGCGAGCGCGAGGGCAAGCGCCGCTGCATCGATCGACGACACCGCCGCAAGTGCCTCGCGTGTGGCAGTCACGAGGAGAGGTGGAGCGCGCCGCGCGACAGCGTGAGTGAACAGGAGATCCGCGCGCTGAAGATGCACGCACGCGCGCTGCATCGAGTGCACGACGCCCGCCAAAGAGGGAGGCTCGATGCCGACGGCCGCGACCATATGACGGCAACCGCCGAAGTCGGTGTACGCGACAAGCAAGCCGTAGAGCTGCGACTCGTTGCGCAGGCCGACGCGTGCAGCGCCGACACGGTCGTAGCCGGAGACGGCGACGACGTCCGCGCGCAACTGCTCGACGACGCCGCGCGCGTTCGCGATCCATTCGCGGTCGGTCGGAGGCGGCGCGGCGGCTCCACAGCCGGCGGCAAGCACGGCCACGGCGAGCACGACGGCGGTCCTCCTGAGCACGTCCGCCAACGATCTTAGGCTTTCGTGAGAGATCGTTGAGTAGTTGATGATATAGTCACGGCATGACAACAGCACTCGACACACTCTTTGACCTCTCGCTCGTCCGCACGCAGCTCGCACGCGACGTCGACCACCCGCTCTCGGCCCACGGCATCTCGCTCGCCGACCTGGCGATCCTGCGCGAGCTGCGACACGAGCCGGACCAGAAGCTCCGTCGCTCGGACCTCGCGCAGCGGCTCGGCGTCACGCCGTCGGGAGTCGCCCGCCAGGTCGCTCCGCTCGAACGGATCGGGCTCGTCGCTCGCGAGTCGCACGACCGGGATGCACGCCTCGCGCTGGTCGTCCTCACCAAAACCGGCCAACAGATCGTCGACGAGGCGCTGCAGACTGCAGAGGCCGCCGCCGACCGTGCCCTCGCAGCCCGCTGGAGCGACACCGAGCGCGAACGGCTCTCGAAGTTGCTCTCGCGTGCACGTGGGTAGGGTGCCGCGCATGAGCAAAGCAACCATGCAGACCAACCAGGGCGCGATCGAGATCGAGCTCTTCGACGACGCCGCTCCGAAGACCGTCGAGAACTTCAAGAAACTCGCGAACGACGGCTTTTACAACGGCGTCATCTTCCACCGCGTGATCCCGGACTTCATGGTCCAGGGCGGCGACCCGACGGGCACCGGCACCGGCGGCCCGGGCTACCAGTTCGAAGACGAGTTCAACGACCACAAGGTCGAGCGCGGCGCACTTGCGATGGCGAACGCAGGCCCGAACACCAACGGCTCGCAGTTCTTCATCGTCACTGCCGAGGCGACACCTTGGCTGGACGGGAAACACACCGTCTTCGGCAAGGTCACGTCGGGGATGGAGGTCGT
>JANMWB010000114.1:0-1507 GCA_031393705.1 Thermoleophilia bacterium
TTCTCGCTGACGACTGCCGCGGACGCCAAGGCGCACGCAGCCGGGATCGAGCGGATGACGAAAGCCGGCCTGATGCCACCCTGGATGCCCGGTGACGACTCCGCGTCGATCATCGGCCGCGACAAGCGCCGCCTGACGAGCCAGGAGCTCGCGACGCTCGCGCAGTGGGCGGAGAACGGGGCGCCTGCCGGCAACGCGACCGAGCGCCACTCGAAGCCGTCGCAGGATGCAGGCCTTTCAGGCCCCGGTCGCACCTTGACGCTTGCGCCGCCGAAGGCCTACACGCCACATGCTCCGGGCGGCGGGATCGACGACTACCACTGCTTCGTGCTCGATCCAAAGCTGACCCAGGACGCATTCGTGACCGCGGCGCTCATCAAGCCACAGCGCACCGGGATCGTCCACCACGTGATCCTCTACGAGGCCGTCGGCGCACAGGCCACCGCCGCGACCCAGCTGAACGCGGCGGGTGGCGGCAAAGGTTGGACGTGCTTCGGCGGGCCGGGGCTGCCGTTCGATCTCTCGGGCTCGTCATCGCTCTCGCGCCTCGGCCAGCCGCCGTGGATCGCCGCGTGGGTCCCCGGGCACACGACGAACGCGCTGCCGAACGGAACCGGCGTCCTGTTGCACAAGGGCGCGAAGATCGTCATGCAGGTGCACTACAACCTGATCGAGGCAGCAGGCCCCGACCGCTCGCAGGCGCAGCTCCGGCTGCGGCCCGCGACGACACCGCTGACGCCGCTCGAGACGCAACTGGTCGCCGCCCCCGTCGAGCTGCCGTGCCCTGACGGCGTCGCCGGCCCGCAGTGCAACCGCCAGCAGACACTGCAGGACGAGGTGAGCAAGTACGGCGCCTCAGCCGCGTTCGTACCGGCTGCGCTCCTGAAGGTCTGCAACCACGCGCTGGCGGACTACCCGCAGTCGGTCGGCGCCGGCACGTCGATCCCGACAACCTGCGATCGGGCGATCACGCAGAAGGAGACGATCTACGGGGTCGCGGGGCACATGCACCTGCGCGGGCGCGACATCTCGGTCGTGCTCAACCCCGACACGCCGGAGTCGCAGACGTTGCTTCACATCCCGGCGTGGGTCTTCCACTGGCAGGACGTCTACTACCTCCAGAAGCCGATCGCGGTCGGCCCGGGCGACACGATCCGCGTGCGCTGCACGTTCGACAACTCGAAGGCCGACCAGCCGGTAATCGGCTCGAAGCAGCTCACCCCCCGCTACGTCCTCTGGGGCGAAGGCTCGACGGACGAGATGTGCCTCGCGATGCTCAGCGTCGCGATCGGCTGAGCGCTCTGGTCCCCGCGGACTTCGGCTATGAGCCGAGCTTTGCGCGCACGCGTTCGTTCACGATGCGCGGATCGGCCTGGCCACCCGTTTCCTTCATCACCTGGCCGACGAAGAAGCCGAGCAGGCCCTCCTTGCCGCTTCTGAACTGCTCGGCCTGGCCCGGGTTCGCTTCGATGATGCGGTCGATGATCGGATCGAGCTCGCTCGCGTC
>JANMWB010000142.1:0-2165 GCA_031393705.1 Thermoleophilia bacterium
GTTCAAGGGCGACGCGACGGTCGTCTCCGCCGGCAGCCGCACGAGCGCGCTCGAGCAGTTCTTCTGGAACAGCGGCGCAGCGCGGCTCGCCCTGCTCCCGGGTGCGACCAAGCCGGACGTGTTCGCCGCGAGCTTCACGCATGTCTCGAAGACCGGGGCGCTCACCGGGCTGGTCGGCCAGGTCGTGATCGACCAGAGCGGTGGCGCGCTCGTCCCGGTCGCGCCCGGTCGGTTCAACGGGCCATGGCTCTCGGCGCGCACGCCGCAGCTCGCGGCGACGTCGAATCAGCTCGCCGACGGCTGGCTCTCACCGGCGGGGCGGATGCACGTTTTCCGGCGCGGCACCCTCTCCTTCACCGTCACGGCGCCCGAGGCGATGACCTTCCGGATCGCCGGTCGCACCGTCCACCTGCGGACCGGCGGGCCCCACCAGGTGCACCTCTGTGCAACGGGCTCCTACGGCTTCAGCTTCTCGAGCCACGGCTTTCTCGGGTATCGCCCCGTCAGCGCGCGCGCGACGTTCCCCACCTGGGTTCCGACGCGTACCTGTCTCAAGAGTGAGTGAAACCAAGCGGAGCACGTAGCGGCGCCGTCGAGGAGTCGTACGCCGCGAAGAGGAAGAGTCGTATTCTTCATTCACGATGTCTTTGACCGAGCGGCAGAAGGATTTGTGCGCGAGTAGCCGCTGGGACTTTTCCGGGCTTCGGGCTCTCTTTGTCAACTGCTCGTTGAAGCCGAGCCCGGCGGTTTCGAATACGCAGGGGTTGATGGACATCTCGGTCGCGATCATGGAGGCGAACGGTGTGGCCGTTGACCAGTTCCGGGCCGTCGATTACGAGCTTGCGCCTGGGGTCTATCCGGATATGCGCGAGCACGGCGCCGCCGGAGACGACTGGCCGGCGCTCTACGAGCGTGTCGAGGCGGCAGACATCCTCGTGCTGGGCTCACCGATCTGGTTGGGCGAGAAGTCGTCGGTCTGCACACGCGTGATCGAGCGTCTCTACGGAAACTCGTCGCAACTGAATGCGCATGGCCAGTACGCGTACTACGGCAAAGTCGGCGGCTGCATCATCACTGGCAACGAGGATGGCATCAAGCACTGCTCAATGAACATCCTCTACTCACTCCAGCATCTCGGTTACACGATCCCGCCGCAGGCCGACGCCGGCTGGATCGGCGAAGCGGGGCCGGGGCCGTCCTACCTCGACGAAGGCTCGGGTGGCCCCGAGAACGACTTCACCAACCGCAACACCACGTTCATGACTTGGAATCTGTTGCACGTCGGGCGTCTGCTGAAAGAAGCGGGTGGTTTGCCGGCCCACGGAAATCAGCGCTCGCTCTGGGATGCAGGCTGCCGATTCGACTTTCCGAATCCCGAATACCGCTGAGACGTCGGGTTGAGCTCGAAGCGAACCGCTCGACCAGGCCGCGCGAGCGCGCTCCGAACGGGCGAGCTTCCCAGTTCGGCAGGGGGCTCTGCCTTCCTGGCTTGCCACCCGGCCCGAAACGCAAAAAACCTCCGCCGTTCTTTCGAATGACGGAGGTTCAGACGTGAGGGCGAAGGAGTGGGGGCGGGAGGATTCGAACCTCCGTAGGCTGAGCCGACGGGTTTACAGCCCGTTCCCTTTGGCCGCTCGGGCACACCCCCTGGGACGAGGCGAGATTGTAGCCTCATCCTCATGCAGCACTTCGACGTGCTCGTGGTCGGCGGAGGCCCCGCCGGATCGACGACCGCGTACCGCCTCGCGGAGGCCGGCGCGAGCGTGCTCCTCGTGGACAAGGCGCGGTTCCCACGCGACAAGCCGTGCGGCGGCGGGCTCACGGTGCGCGCCGTTCGGCAGTGCCCTGTCGACCCATCACCCGTCGTCGAAGCCGAGGTCGATGTGCTCGAGTTGCGTTTCCGCTATGGCGATTCGGTTGAGCGCCGGGCCGCCGAGCCGGTGATCCGGATGACGCAGCGCCGCCGTCTCGATGCGTTCCTGCTCGATGCCGCGCGGGGGCGCGGGGTGGAGGTGCGCGAAGGGACGACGATCGACGTGACCGACGCGCCCGCGGACGTCGTGGTCGGCGCGGACGGCGCAAACGGGACGACAGCGCGGGCTTTCGGGCTCGGCCAGGGGATCGTGCACGGCGTCGCCTACGAAGGGAACATCCCCTACGGTGTC
>JANMWB010000146.1:0-3166 GCA_031393705.1 Thermoleophilia bacterium
GTCGAGCCACAGCATTCCTGCGACGTAGCCTCGCTCGACAGGCCGTTCGTGCAACGCGACGAACGCGACAAGTCGCTGCGCGAGGCTCGGCAGCTGCACGGAGCGTCCGTCGCACACCACTTCGAACGCGTTCAGCAGCCGAAGCTGCACGCGAACACCGTCCGTCGATCCCAGGGAACGGAGAGAACGTGGCCGCAGCGATGGGGGTGCGTCCCGCAACGGGCCACTCCTTCGCTGATCGAGTCCGAACCTCGAAGCTAGAACAGTCTCACTGGACTGTCAATCGGCAAATTGCCGCAGTGGCGGCCGAAGTTGTAGCGTCGGCATGAGATGCCGGTTCGCGATCAGACGCTCTACGGGACGAGTCACTTCCGCGTGCTGATCGGCAAGCGCGAGCTCGGGTTCAGCGAGGTCGGGCCGCTCAGCTCCGGGACCGACCTGGCGCTGCCGGAGGACGAGCGCTCGCACCGCTTCGAGACGATCGTGCTGCGGCGTGCGTTGTCGCAGTCCACCGAGCTCTTCGACTGGCGGCGGAACATCCTGCGCGGGAAGGCCGACCGCCGTGAGGTGACGATCCACCAGCTCGGTTCGGCCGGTGGCGAGACCGTGAACTCCTGGCGGCTCGAGGGCGCCTGGCCGTGCCGCTGGAGCGGCCCGTCGTTCAACGCGTCCGCCACCGACGTCGCGATCGAGGAGCTCGAACTCGCCTACGACGAACTCGTCTGGGTGGCGCCCGAGCCGGCGCGACCTTCGAAACGCCCAACGACCAAAGGAGCCTGAGATGGCCGTACTCCGTGAGCGCCCCTACGCGCAGTTCAACTTCCTCGTCGATCTCGGCAGCGGCGTCACGGAGGGCACGCAGGCGGGCTTCCAGGAATGCAGTGGCATCGGCATGTCCGTCGACGTCATCGAGTACCGGAACGGCAACGACAAGGCGAACGAGGTTCGCAAGCTCACCGGCCTCGCTCGCTACCCCGACGTGACCCTTCGGCGCGGCGTGATCGGCTCGCTCGCCCTCTACGAGTGGCTGAACGACATCCGCAACGGCAACGTCAACGCCCTGCGCACCGTGACGGTGCAACTGCAGAACGAGGAGCACAGCTCGGTGGTGCAGGAATGGAAGCTCATGCGCGCGCGGATCATCAAGCACACGAGCGGACCGTTCAACGCACTGTGCAGCGAAGTGGCGATGGAGGAACTGACGCTCGCCTACGAGCGCCTCGAAATGGAGTGAGCTTTAGAACTGCAGCGCGCGGCCGAGCCGCTGCAGCCAGGTGTCCGCCGGCACGAGCAGTCCGCGCGCGGTCAGCCCGACCGTCCGATCGAGCGCAAGGAGGTACCGCGCCGAGAGCTCGGGTTGGTCACGCAGCGCCCAGAGCGCCTCGCCGCTCACCCACGCAGCGTCGCGGGCGCGGGCGACATTCCACATCGCGACGACGTCATCGAGCCGGTGGACGCGGTGGACGAGCCGGTCGAGCCCGCGCAGCCAGCCGGTCAGGTACTGCCCTTTGACCTTCGCCTCGACCTCTGCCAGCACCCGGTTCACCTGCACGTAATCCGCGTGCTGCGGCGAGCCCTCCTCGAGCGCGATGCCGAGCTCGTTGCACGTTGTGACGAGCGCGACCGGCAGATCGCGGTTGATGTGCGCGCTCATGCCCGCAAGCGCGAACTGCAGCGGCGCGATTCCGCGCGCGGTGCGCGCCTCGACGAGCGGCGCCCACGCGTGCGGCATCCGCGATGGGTTGCTGTTCGCTTCGTCGAGCGCGGAGAAGAAGAGGTCGGCGAACGCAACGTCGAGCCGGGCGAGGAAGCGCGGATCGGCGAAGACCATGCCTGCGAGGCGCTCCTGCACTCCCTTCGTCACGGCGAGATAGAGCCGTGTGAAGCAGGCGACGCCATCCGTACGCGGGAGCGCGGAGACGGCGGACTCCATGCGGGCGACGACGTCGGCGACGGACGAGGGTGACGACATGCGTCGAGCCTACGCGGCGCGGCACGCGTTGCAGAATTGTCACAGGCACCTGTCGGAAAAGGCCGATGACAGGCGTCGCATCACGTGGTTCGATGGCTGGATGGACGATGCCAACCTCGAGCTCCTACTCGACGACTCCGTCTTCGAGCCGAGCGCCTTGGAGCACGGCGAGGATGGCGGACGTGTGGCAGGAGGCATGCGCGCGCCTCCTGGCCGACGTGGGGAGGCCCGATTTGAACTGAACAGCGTATGACAAACGTGATACGTTCTGAGGCGATGGCCGAGAAGGCGATTTCCGTCCGGCTCGACGCCGAGGCGCAACAGGCCCTGGAGTGGCTGACGGCCCGCGGAGTCTCTCGCTCCGAGGCAATACGACAAGCGCTGATTCGATCCGCCCGTGCAGCACGTCGTGAACAGGTGCGAGCCGATGCCGAGCGCATTGGCAACGACCCGCACGACCGCGCGGTAATCGCTGAGATACGAGAATTCTTTGACGAGCTCGCTCCGCCGTGGTGACGTCGTCCCGCTTCGCGGGCCGAAGCGGGCGACGGGACACGAGCAGAAGGGGCAGCGCTACGCCGTCGTCGTTCAGTCCGATGATGCCGAGTGGCTCTCGACCGTTCTCGTCGCACCGACATCTACGAGCGCGCTGCCGACCGTCTTCCGGCCCGAGATCGCGATCCGTGGCCGCAAGACGCTGGTGCTCATCGACCAGCTCACGACCGCGGATCGCAGCCGCCTCGGTCGGACGGTAGGGCGATTGACGTTCGACCAACAGACGAATATCGAGGAGGCCCTGAAGGACATCCTCGGCTTGCTTTGACTTGTGGGCCGCCTTAGAGCAGGGCGCTGGTTCCTGCGAAGACGCGGGCGTATAGTCGCGCGAGCGGAGCAGGGGCTCCGCGTCAATCTTCAAGGGGGCAAACAATGAGACGTGTGTGGCTCATGGCGGTGCTTGCGTGCGCAGCTGTCGTCGTCCTGCCGATCCAGGCGAGCAGCACCAGCTCGAGCGTCAAGACGCTCGCCAACATCACGAACGACGGGCCGGACTCGAACGGCGACAACGAAGTCGACATCGCGATCAACCCGACGAACCCGGACAACCTGATCGCGGCCTGGAACGACTACGGGCCTGGGCAGTCGTGCGGGCTCGGCTACTCGTTCGACGGTGGCAAGACGTGGACGACGAGTTGG
>JANMWB010000156.1:0-3022 GCA_031393705.1 Thermoleophilia bacterium
TTCGTGCAGCGCGCGGCGGCGTTCCGCGGCGTGCTGCTCGAGCTCCGCGTTCGCTCCCTGCATCAGCTGTTGCGCTGCGCCGGCAAGCTCGGAGCGCAGGCGCGTCAGTAGCAATCGCTGCTCGTCGACCTGTCCCTGCAGGCCTTCCGCCGCCTGCCCGAGCTTCGACTCCGTCTCGGTCATCAGCTGACGCTGCCGCGCCTCGATGCGCCGAAGCTCCTCGTTCAGTCCTTCCTGCAGTTGCTCGACGTCGCTCGTCCAGTCGGTCAGACGTTGCTCGACCGAACGTTGCACCTCAGCGAGCTGCTCCCCGAGCCGTGCGCTCGCGTCGCGCTCCCGCTCGACGACGTCGCGGCGGCGCTCGTCGGCGATCCGCCGTTCCTCGTCCGCGAGTTGCGAGAGGGAGTCGGCGCGGAGTCGCGCGAGCGTGCGTTCAAGCTCTTCGGAGCGCTGCTGCAGCTCCTGCGCCACGACCTCGTCGAACGCGCTCTTGCCACGCTCGATCTCGCGCTCAAGCATCTGCTGGTGGCCGCGCACCTTGCGCAGGACGAGCACGCAGGCGACCACCGCAAGGACGGCGATGCAGGCTGCGGCGATTGCAACGATCGTTGCTGCGGTCACGCCTTCATCGTAGGCGCGTCGCGACGAGCGCGACGGCGAGCATGACGGAAGCCCACGTGAGCAGGAGTAACGCGCGTTCGAGCGGCTCCGTCCCCTCGGTCGTCCCTTGCTTGCGGCGCGCCTGTCGGACCGGCGTCGAGAGGGTGCGCTGCGTGAGCGTGAGCGCGAAGGCGTAAGCGGCGGCGGCGATCGCCTCGATCCGCAGCGTCTGGGCCTCGACGAAGTACCCCGTCAGCACCGGAAAGGCGCCCCACGTGAACGCGAGGCCCCAGTCTGTGTGGAACGCGAGCTCGAGGTTGTAGGCGGGGACGAAGATCGCGCCGGCGATCACGAAGACGAGCAGCCACCAGCCCCAGGCCCACGCGGCGGCAATTCCGATTGCGCACGCGCCGGCGAGCGAAACGACCGAAATAGCCACCAGCACGGACGACGGGATGTGCGTGCGCAGCGGCCGGCCCTTCAGCTCGTCGAGGAAGTGGGCGGAGACGCCCAACGCGAGGAAGAACGACGCGAGTGCCCAGAGCATCCGGTTGAGGTGGAAGTGCGGTGCGAGCGCCGCGCCGACCGCGACGTACGACAGGTTCCACAGCGTGTACGGCGGATGGAGCAGCGTCACGTAATCGCGCCAGCCACCTTCGCGCAGCGCGTAGAACGCGGGCCTTACCTCTTCTTGCCCCACGTCACGATCCCGCCGGACGCCCTCGACCGGCGGCGGCTCCCGGCCGGGGGACCCGGCCTTCGCCGCCGCCTCGGGCCGCTGTGTCCACGCTGCCTTCCGGGGCCGTGCACTTGCACTGTCCCCTCCGGCATCGCGGCCACAGCGACCCGTCGAGAGCGCCCGGGGTTCTCACTTCTTCCGGCCCCACGTCACGACGCCGCCCCCCAAACTCAGCGACTTCGCTTGCACATCACCGATGCCCGCTTCGCGCCACGCGCCGAGCAGGCGCGGCAGCGGCCACTCCTCGTAGTGGCCGCGGATCGACGGGCCGAGGAACGAGCCCACCTCGTGCCAGCCGTTTCCGATCAGGCGTCCTGCGCCGGGCAGGCCGACGCGCACCCACGCTTCCCAGAGCGGCCGCCAGATGCCGCGCGGCACACCGAACTCGAGACCCGCGATCGCGCCGCCGGGCTTCACGACGCGCGCGAGCTCGCGCAGCGTCGCCGCTGGATCCTCGACGTAGCGGAGCAGGTACGTGAATGTGAGCGCGTCGAACTGTCCGTCCTCGAACGGCAGCGAGCGCGCATCGCCCTGCTCCAGTCGCACCTTGCTTGTCGCTCCGGCCAGCGCGACGCGGCGCCGGCCCTCGTCGAGCATCTGGGCGCTCTGGTCGATGCCGACGACGAAGCAGTCCTTCTGGCGCACCAGCTCACGCGCGACAGCGGCCGTGCCTGTCGCGACGTCGAGCACCGTGTCCGTCGGCGCGGCGTCGATCCGCGAGACGAGGAACCGGCGCCAGCGCGGGTCTTGGCCGAACGACAGCACCGCGCCCCAGCGTTCGTAGGTCGGGCCAAGCGGCGCGAAGAGTGTTGCGGCATCCATACGCTTTGACTCTATGGCTCTGACCGATGACCTGGAGCGGATTGCCGCTGCCGCGTCCGAGCACGGCCCTGTCTCGGGGGTGCTCGCGGCGGAGCCAGGCCGCGGCCGGAGGCTCTACCTGATTGCCTTCGGCGGCGACGACGATCGCAAGTGGCTCGTGCTGGATGACGCCGGCGCGCCGATCGCGCGCCGGGACGACGTGCGCGATACCGCATCGATCGTTGCGATGTGTGAGCTCGCCGGCGATCTCGCAGGCGGCGGCGACCTGGAGACGCTGCGCTCGCAGCTTGCCCAGGTGCGGATGGTCGAGCAGCCGCCCGGGATCGAGGAGGCCGAAGAAGCGGCCCTCGTGCTGGAGCGCACGATCGGTGCGCCGCCGCGCGTCGCAACCCCAACGTTTCTGGACGAGGTGGGCGCGGCCACGATGGCACTCGAGCGGGCGCTCGGGGAGACGTCTTCACCGTTCTCCGCTGCGATCCGCGCGTCGACCGGCGCGGTCGAGGAATTCGTCGCCGACGTCGAGCGCGCCTACAAGCTTCAGCTCGGCTGACTCAGCTACCGTGGACCGATGTCAGAAGGTGGATTCGGTTTCCCGTTCGGCGGCGATCCTGAGGATCTCCTGCGCGGGCTGCGCGAGTTCGCGGAGCAGCAGGCGGAGTCGGTGCACGAGGCGCAGCGCGAGCAGTACGCGACGCTGACGCTCAACACGGCCGTCGAGCTCACCGCGGCAGCGCTTTCGCAGGTCGACATTCAGGGCAGCGCCGAGGAACAGTCGGTTGCGATGCGCGACGCGATGCGCGTGCTTTTTCCCGAGGCAGTAGCGCTCGTCAGCGCCGCCCGCCAAGGGTTCATGCGCGAGAG
>JANMWB010000247.1:0-7241 GCA_031393705.1 Thermoleophilia bacterium
CACTGCGTGCTTCTCGGAAAGACCGAAGCGCACGAGCCGGTGCGATGTGTGGTCGCGCCCGCCCTGCGAGATCGGCCGGCCCTCGAGCAGGCGCACGATCGTGACGAGCGTCGTGTCGAGGATCGGGACGGCAAGGATGAGGATCGGCAGCAGAAGCGTCGCCACGGTCGTCCCGGCGACCTTCCAGCTCGCCGACAGGCCGAGCGCCGCGAGCGTGAAGCCCAGCACCTGCGAGCCCGAGTCGCCCATGAAGACGAGCGCCTTGCCACCCGGCCGCAGGTTGAACGGCAGGTAGCCGGCGCACGCGAGCGCGCCGGAGAGCGACAGCGCGAGGATCGTGTGGTTGGGATGGATCGTTACCGCGTCGATCGCGAAGAACGCGAATGCGATCCCGGCGAGCGTCGCCGCGAGCCCGTCCATGTTGTCGAGCAGGTTGAACGCGTTCGTCATTCCGACGAGCCAGATGAGCGCGAGCGCCCACGCCAGGACCTGCACGTGAATCAACTGCACGTCGGTGCCGGTGGCGAGCACGAGGATCGCGGCCGCGAACTGCAGCCCGAGTTTCGCGAGCGGGGGCAGCGCGTGCAGGTCGTCGACGAGGCCGGCGACGAACAGGATCGAGATGCCGCCGTAGATGCCGGCGATCTCGCGGGTCAGCGGCACCGCCCCGATCGCGACCGCGAGCCAGAGGCCGGCACTGATGCCGAGGAAGATCCCGATCCCGCCGAGCAATGGCGTCGCCCGTGCGCGCCAGCGGTCGGCGGAGGTCGCGGCGACGAGGCGAGCCGCGAGCGGAGAGTGCAGAAGCGCCCAGATGGAGAGCGCGGCGGCGGGGAAGGCGGCGAGGGCCGCGAGGGTGCTCACGTGTGGCGAGGGTAATGGATCGCTGTTAGGGCTGTGTTTGCCCGCACAAGACGTCCCTAGACTAGTCCGCGACGATGACGGTCTACTCCGATCTCCTGCGCTACCGCGAGCTCTTCGCCAATCTCTTCCGGCGGGACTTCCAGGCGAAGTACAAGGGATCGCTCCTCGGGATCTTCTGGTCGCTCCTCAATCCGCTCGTGCTGCTCGGGGTCTACCTCGTCGTCTTCGGGCTGCTCTTCCAGAACAAGTCGATCCCGCACTATCCGATCTACCTCCTGGCGGGGCTCGCCTGCTGGATTTTCTTCTCCGTGTCGCTGCAGACCGGCGCGCGGTCGATGGTCGACAGCGCCGAGCTGATCAAGAAGGTGCGGTTCCCGCGTCAGCTCGTTGCCTTTTCGATGGTGGCGACACAGGCAGTGACCTTCGGGCTGATGCTCGTGCTCCTCATCGTCCTCTCGCTCGTCTTCGTCCCCGACGCCCGCTCGACCGTGTGGCTCGCAATCCCGTTGGCGCTCGTCTTCACCGGTCTCGTCGCCGGTCTCGCGCTGCTCGTTGCCTGCCTGAACGTGCTCTTCCGCGACGTCGAGCACGTGCTGACCGCCGCGCTCCTGCCGTGGTTCTTCCTGACGCCGATTCTCTGGAACACGGCCACGCTGCCCGACAAGGCGCGGTCGCACGGCACGTTGCTCCAGGTGCTTCGGTGGGGCAACCCGCTCGCCCCGCCGATCGCCGCCGTTCGCGACGCGCTGTGGTCGGGGCATGCGCCGCGGCTCGCCGAAGTCGTCTACCTCGTCGTCGCGGCGGCTCTTGCGCTCGTCCTGGGCGCGTTCGTCTTCAGTCGGGTGGACGACCGGATTGCGGTCGAACTGTGAGCACGATCCGCCCGTCGTAGACCCACGGCTCGTCGCGCGGCGCCGCGTAGGCGGGCAGGCCTTCGACGTCGTCGAGCCGCTCGAGCTCGATGCCCGATAACACCGAGGGCGCGAGCAAGGCGCCGGTAAAGCCGGGCAGCCGGCCCGGCCCGGGCTCATACTCGGCGAGCGCGCGCGGTCGGCGGCCTTCCCAGTCGATTGCGCCGGCGACGACGCCGTAGCCCTCGGCGTGCGTGGCGCGCACGCGCTCGGCCCAGTCGCCGGCCGGCTCGACGTTCGGCGGCAGGTCCGACCGGGGCTCGCCGCGCCGCGGCGCTACGTCGAGGTCGAGCGACAGCATCGGGCTCCCGAGCTCCGAGAACCACGCGCGGTGCTCGGCGACCATGTCGAATGCAAGCCGGTAAGGGCCGGGTGGCATCGGGCCGCGAACGGCCGCCTCCACCGTCGCTCGCTCGCCAGGCGAGAGTTGTGGCACGTCCGTGCGCCGGCCGTCCCAGACGATCGGGTTGTCCCGGTCGTCGAGCCAGTGGTAGGCGAGCTTCACCTGATCGCTCCAGGGAACCGTGCCCGCGTTCGAGAGCTCGAGGCGGAGCGTCTCGACGACGCCGGCTTGCGGCGCAGGCTCGGGGGCGGCGCCCCAGCGCACTGCAAGAGGTCCCTTCGACACGGCGCCGTCTACCCTAACCACCGCATGGATCCCCTTCTGGTCAGAGCAGCGCGGCGTGAGCCCGTCGAGCGCACCCCTGTCTGGTTCATGCGGCAGGCGGGCCGTTCGCTCCCCGAGTACCGCGCGATCCGTGAGCAGCACTCCTTCTGGGAGGTCGCGCACACCCCTGAGCTCTGCGCGGAGGTGACGCTGCAACCGGTCCGCCGGCACGGCGTCGATGCGGCGGTGATGTTCGCCGACATCATGACCCCCGTCCTCGGGATGGGCCTAGACGTCGATCTCGTCGAGGGCGTCGGTCCGGTGATCGCAGAACCGGTGCGCACGATCGCCGACGTCGAACGCCTGCGCGTCCCCGACCCGGACGAGGCGTTCGCACCGTTGCTGGAGGCGATCCGGATGGTTCGGGGCGAGCTGACGCCCGAGCAGGCCGTCGTCGGTTTCTGCGGCGGCCCGTTCACGGTTGCGGGCTACCTCGTCGAAGGAAAACCGTCACGCGAGTTCGCCACGGTCAAAGCGCTCATGTACTCGGAGCCTGAGGTCTGGCGCGCGCTGATGGAGAAGCTCGCCGACTGCTTCGGGGGTTACGTCGCAGCGCAGGCGCGTGCGGGCGCGGATGTCGTGCAGCTATTCGACTCGTGGGTCGGAGCACTCTCGCCTGCGGACTACGAGGAGTTCGTCGCGCCGTGGTCGGCGCGCATCCTCGCGGCCGTCGACGTCCCGACGATCCACTTCGGCACCGGCGCGTCGACGCTGCTGCCCGCGATGGCGCGTGCCGGCGGCCACGTGATCGGCCTCGACTGGCGGATCGCGCTCGACGACGGCTGGGCGGTCGTTGGCGAGGAGCGCGGCGTTCAGGGGAACCTCGACCCGGCCGTGCTGCTCGGGCCGTGGGAGCGCGTCGAGGCCGCGGCCCGCGACGTGCTCGCCCGCGCCGGCGGCCGTGCGGGGCACATCTTCAACCTGGGCCACGGCGTCCTGCCGCGTACCGACCCCGACGTCGTCTCGCGCCTCGTGGCACTCGTGCAGGAGAGTACGGTCGAGGCACGTGTTTAGGAAGCTCTCATCGAACGAAGCCTTGAGTCGTCGGGCCGCGCTGTGCGGCACGATCGCCGCGTCCTCGGTCGCCCAGATAGCGCTGCTATCTGAGGCTCCCTGCGTCCTTGCGCTCGCACCACCCATCGCACCCCGCCAACGAAGCGTCATTCGATGAGAGCTTCTGAGACCGCAGTGATCCTGATGGCGTACGGCTCTCCGGAGCGCGTGGCGGACGTGCCCGCCTACTACTCGGACATTCGCGGCGGGCGGCCGATCAGGCAGGAGCTGATGGACGATCTCGTCGCGCGCTATCGCAGCCTCGGCATCGAGGACTCGAACCCGCTGAACGCGATCACCGAGGCGACGCGCGCCGCGCTGCAGGAGGAGCTCGAGCTGCCGGTCTACATCGGGATGAAGCACTGGACGCCACGGATTGCGGAAGCAGTCGACGCGGCGCTCGCCGGCGGCGCGCAACGGCTCGTCGGGCTCGTGCTCGCGCCGCACTACAGTCGCCTCTCGATTGCGGGCTACCGCAAGCTGCTCGACGATGCGGTTGGTGACCGCGCCGAGATCGCGTTCATCGACAGCTGGCACGACGATCAAGGGTTCATCTCGTTCCTCGCCGATCGTGTGCGCGACACGGAAGCTCACGTCGTCTTCACCGCGCACTCACTTCCGGCGCGCATCTTGGACGAGGGTGACCCGTACAAGGATCAGCTGCTCGAGACCGCGCGGCTCGTCGCCGACACGGCGGGCGTCGAGGACTGGTCATTTTCCTTCCAGAGCGAGTCGCCGACGGGCGAGCCCTGGCTCGGCCCGGACATCCTTGACCATCTCGAAGCGCTGTCTGCGCGCGGGATCGAGAACGTCCTGATCTGTCCCGTCGGTTTCGTGTCGGATCATCTGGAGATCCGCTGGGACATCGACACCGAAGCGCAGGACAAGGCGCGCGAGCTCGGCCTGCAACTGGAGCGGATCGAGATGCCGAACGACGACCCGCGGTTCGTTCGCGCACTCGCCGAGATCGTGCGCGGTGCGACGGTGGCCCGATGATTGCGGGACGGATCGTCGTCGATCGGGTTTCGCGGACGTTCCGCGTCTACGCGAAAGCGCAGCGCACGATCAAGGACGTGTTCGTCTCCCGCGGTCGCAGTGGCGTCCGTGAGGTGCAGGCGCTGCACGATGTCTCGCTGTCCGTCGAGCCCGGCGACGCCGTTGGGCTCGTCGGCCGCAACGGGTCCGGCAAGACGACGCTGCTGCGCGTGATCTCCGGGATCATCAAGCCGACGAGCGGGCGACTCGAAGCAGGCGGGCGCATCGCGTCGCTGCTCGAGCTCGGCGCGGGCTTCCATCCGGACTTCACCGGCCGCGAGAACGTCTATCTCAACGGCTCGATCCACGGCTTGTCACGCGCGCGGGTGCGCGAGGTGATGGACGAGATCGTCGCATTCGCGGAGCTCGAGCAGTTCATCGACCTGCCCGTGCGTACCTACTCCTCGGGCATGTTCATGCGCCTCGGGTTCTCCGTCGCCGCGCACATCCAATCCGACGTGCTGCTGCTCGACGAGGTCTTTGCCGTTGGCGACGAGTTGTTCCAGCGCAAGTGCTTCGGAAAGATCGCCGAGTTCAAGAACCGCGGCGGCACGATTCTCTTTGTGTCGCACGACGCGCAAGCGGTCGAGCGGCTCTGCGACCGCGCGGTGCTGCTACGGCAAGGCGAGGTCGCCTTCGACGGCGAGACGCGTGAAGCGATCGCCGCGTACCGGCGCTTGCTTTCTGCCGATGCCAATCCCGACGAGCTGGAAGCGGGTCTCAAGGAATGGGGGAGCGGCGAAGCGCGCATCGTCACCGCGCAGCTACTGGATGACGAAGGCGACGAGCGCGTTCAGCTAGCGGCCGGCGAGTCGGCGACGGTACGTCTCGTCGTCGCGGTCGATCCCGGCGTTGCCGCGCCGCGCGTCTCGCTCGAGTTGCGCGACGACGGCGGCCTCGTCCTCGGGACCGTGACGCAGGACACGAGCGCGCTCGGCTGGAACGGCGGTGGCGAGCGTGAGCTCCGCTTCCGGCTCCCGCGGCTTCCGCTCGCCGACGGACGGTTCCACCTTCGCTTTTCGCTCACGGACGCTGCGAGTGGCCGTCCGCTGCACACGCTCGACGATGCGGTGCGCTTCTTCGTCTTCCCGGCGGGCGCCGAAACCGGGGCCGTGCTCCTGGACGGAACCTGGACCTTGCAGGAGATCGCCGCCACCACGGAAACTTCGCGGGCATGAGCACGACGAGGGCATGTCCGGACTGGCCGTCGCTGATGGAGATCGCGCCGGACGTGCAGTTCCGCCACTACACGCTCGCGGAGGCCCAGCTACCGGTCGATGCCTTCGTGCAGCTGGAGGGTGTCGACGCGGACGCGGTCATGATCTGCTGCGATCTCGATGCACACATCTTCAACCCGGACCACACCGATCCGCGCATCATCGAGGCGCTGGTCGGAACGCACTGGATCAACATGCGCGAGATGACGCGCTAGCCGCGTACGTGTCGCAAGCGCTCTCTGGCGTAAGCACGGTGGCCCAGGCAAACGCACTGGTGTCTGACCCCGGGGGATCGCAGACAACACGCTGACCCGCGACTCGGTGTCGGACACCTTGACGAACCGGAGCAGCGGTCAATCGTCAGGGTGCACTCGTGAACTCAACACTGGCCCAAGCGAGGGCCTTGGCGTCGGATTACAATCGACGCTCTGGTGTGTCCCCCGATCACCACCTCGCGCGACCAGAATGCAAAGGAGAGCGAGCGCTGACCGATCCGACTGTCACCGATCCCGAGAAGTACAAGGTCGTCTTCGAGAACGAGCGCGTGCGAGTGCTCGAATACCGCGACAAACCGGGCGAGCAGACAAGCCCGCATGAGCACCCAGACAGCATCATGTACACCCTGAGCAGCTTTGAGCGACGCCTAATCGGCGCTACCGGGGACAGCCGCGACGTGACGCTAGGAATGGGTGAGGTTCGTTGGCTCGATGCTCAGACACACAGCGGGCACAACACAGGCGATACACCCACGCACGTCCTGTTCGTCGAGTTGAAGGAACCTCCCCCGGCCCCACGCGCAGAGTCGCTCGGCCCTGCCTAAGCGCTCACTCGGGGGCAGTCGTCAGGGTGTATTCCGCAACACTGGCCCAGCCCAGCGCTAATGAGCGGTTGAAGATAGGCCGATGAGTCGCTGGATGTCCGACGATCCAAACCAGTCCCAGACGAACGGGCAGCGCATCGTCAAATGGTCGTTGTGGCCCATTTCAGCGAGCCTCCTCTGTCTCGCGATCCTTGCTTCGGCGAAAGCGGGCTGTGGCGCCACCGACGGCCGCGATGGGGCGGTCCTCGGCGCGGCAATGGTCACGGGATTGGCAACGGCTTTCACGCTCTGGAGGCCGCTGCGCGCGTGGCAGGCGCTTGCCCTCTCTCTCGTCGCGACCGTGACCGTGGGTGGAGGTCTCGTCGTCCTCGGCGTTCTCTTCTGGGTTCACGACTGCGCGAACTGAGACGCGCTCGAGCGTCTGTGAAGCCTGTGGCTCAGGGTGTCTTTAGAAACACTGGCGCAGGCGACCCAACTGGTGTCTGACACCGGGGAATCGCCGACATCACGCATGCCGGCGACTCGGTGTCAGACACGTTGGCACCGCGGTCAATCGTCAGGGTGCACTGCGAAACGCTGGCACAAGTGAGCGTGCTCGGCCGCGGTGGGTTACGGGGCGGCTGCGATCGCGGCGAGGAGCTCATCGCGGGCGACCGGGCTGGGCGGGACGCTCG
>JANMWB010000149.1:0-7119 GCA_031393705.1 Thermoleophilia bacterium
ACTCGCCGGGCGGCTCGGTCTACTCGGGCTTGATGATCTACGACACGATGCAGTTCGTGAAGCCTGACGTGCAGACGATCTGCATGGGGATCGCGATGAGCATGGGATCGCTCCTCCTCGCCGGCGGGGCGAAAGGGAAGCGGATGTCGCTGCCGAATTCACGCATCCTGATCCACCAGGTGTCCGGCGGCTTCCAGGGCCAGGGGACCGACATCGAGATCCAGGCCCGCGAGGTGATCGGCCTCAAGCGCCGCTTGGAGGAGATTTACGCAGAGCACACCGGCAAGCCGCAGGAGCAGATTTCGCACGACATGGAGAGGGATTTCTTCCTCAGTCCTGAGGAAGCAAAGGAATACGGGATCATCGACAGCGTGATCAGAAGTCGTGATGCAGTGCGCGGCGAGGCTGCCGCTTAATACGGCACCCCTAGCCGTTTTTCCGAAATCGGGGTAAAAAGGAGACTGGGATGGCGCGCGCGAGTGAAGGTAACGAGCAGCTTCTCTGCAGTTTCTGCGGGAAGTCACAGCGCCAGGTCAAGAAATTGATCGCAGGCCCCGGCGTCTATATCTGCGACGAGTGCATCGATCTCTGCAACGAGATCATCGATGAAGAACTGACCACCCCGAGCACGCTCGACCTCGACAACCTGCCGCGCCCGACCGAGATCTACGACTCGCTCAACGAGTACGTCGTCTCTCAGGAAGAGGCGAAGCGCACGCTGTCGGTCGCGGTCTACAACCACTACAAGCGCGTCCAGATGGGCACTGAGGACGGCGAGGTCGAGCTTCAGAAGTCGAACATCCTGCTGCTTGGCCCGACCGGCTGCGGCAAGACGCACCTCGCGCAGACGCTGGCGCGGATCCTCAACGTCCCGTTCGCGATCGCGGACGCAACCGCGCTCACCGAAGCCGGCTACGTCGGCGAGGACGTCGAGAACATCCTCCTCAAGCTGATCCAGGCGGCCGACTTCGACATCAAGAAGGCGGAGACCGGGATCATCTACATCGACGAGGTCGACAAGATCGCCCGCAAGGCCGACAACCCGTCGATCACGCGCGACGTGTCCGGCGAAGGCGTGCAGCAGGCGCTGCTCAAGATTCTCGAGGGAACGGTTGCGTCGGTGCCGCCGCAAGGTGGGCGCAAGCACCCACACCAGGAGTTCCTCTCGATCGACACGACGAACATCCTGTTCATCTGCGGTGGTGCATTCGCCGGTATCGACAAGATCATCGCGAAGCGGATTGGCAAGAACGCCGTCGGGTTCGGCCGCGACATCTCGTCGAAGCGCGATGGCGAGAGCGCAGAGCTGCTGGCCGAGGTCATGCCCGAGGACTTGCTCAACTTCGGACTGATCCCCGAGTTCATCGGTCGCCTGCCGGTCCTCAGCGCTGTGCATCAGCTCAAGCGCGACGACCTGGTGCAGATCCTGACGGAGCCGAAGAACGCATTGACGAAGCAGTACGAACGCTTCTTCAACTACGACAACATCGACCTGCACTTCACAGAGGATGCGCTGTGGTCGATCGCTGACAAGGCACTCCACCGCGAGACCGGCGCGCGCGGCCTGCGCTCGATCATCGAGAACGCGCTGCTCGACGTGATGTTCGAGCTGCCCTCGCGCAAGGACGTCTCCAAGTGCGTGATCACCAAGGAGACGATCGAGAAGGGTCTCAAGCCGACGCTCGTCACGAGCGCAGGGGCGGACCTCGTCGAGCCCGACGAGCTCGCCGAAGAGTCCGCGTAGCCCAACCTAGAGGGCTCCTACCGCAGTTCGACTCGATTTCGGTGCCAGGCACCGATCGGGCATCCCACCCAGTAGCACCTACGTTGCCGCGCAACGTCAGGCGCCGCAAGGGCTGCGCGCTCTTTGTCACCGTCTTGTGACGGTGCCTGGCACGATGGAGGAGATCGCGTTCGTGTGCCCGCTCCACACGAAGCGCTCGATGTTCGATGCGTTGCTCTCGGAGCTCGGAATGCGCGAAGATCAGGCGGTGTACCTCGATGACACCGGCCACATGAGCGGGGTCGACTCGCTGCTCGGGCTCGAGAGAGCTGTGCGCGACGGGCGTGTGCGGGACGGCGACGCCGTGCTGCTGCTCGCGGCGGGGACGGGTTACACGTGGGCAGCCACCGTCGTCCGCTGGGGCGCGGCGTAGTGCTGAAGACCGGCGAGACCTTCGGGCCTTCGAGCTGGATCGAGATTCCGCAGTCGAAGATCGACGCCTTCGCTGAGGCGACCGGCGACCACCAATGGATTCACGTCGACCCCGAGCGGGCGAAGGACGGGCCGTTCGGCTCGACGATCGGCCACGGCTACCTGACGCTGTCGCTCCTCCCGGTCGCGTCGTACGAGGTGATCCCCCGCCAGGGCGGCATGGGCATCAACTACGGCCTGAATCGCGTGCGGTTTCCCGCGCCTGTGCCGGTCGACTCGCGTGTGCGCGCCTCGTTCGAGGTTGTGTCCGTCGACGAGTTCGAGGGCGGGGCGCAGGTGACGATGACGGCAACGGTCGAGCGCGAGGGCGGCGACAAGCCCGTGTGCGTTGCCGAGGTCGTCTTCCGCTATTACGGCTAGTGCAGAAAGTCGCCCTCGTCACCGGCGCGCGCGGCGGGATCGGCGCCGCGATTGTCGAACGGCTCGAGGCAGACGACTGGACGGTGCACGCAGTCGACGTCGACGACGCCGACCTGACGACACGCGCGGGCAACAGGTTCGTCGTCGACGCGGCGCTCGCCACCTACGGACGCCTGGACGCGATCGTCCCGAACGCTGGGTTCCAGCACATCGCGCCGGTCCGGGACTTCCCGGAGGAGACGTGGGACCGCCTGCTCGCGCTGCTCCTGACCTCGCCATTCCTGCTCGCGAAGTACGCCTGGGAGGCGCTCGTCGCATCCGGTGAGGGCCGCGTCTGTGTGATTGCCTCCGCGCACGCGCTCACGGCGTCGCCGTTCAAGGCCGGCTACGTCGCGGCGAAGCACGGCGTGCTCGGGCTCGTGAAGACGCTGGCGCTCGAAGGCGCGGAGGCGGGCATTACCGCGACGGCCGTTTGTCCCGCGTTCGTGCGCACACCGCTCGCCGAGCAGCAGGTCGAGGCGCGTGGCCTGGACGCGGTCATCGAGCCCCACGCGGTGAAGCGCATGCTCGAGCCCTCAGAAGTCGCGGACCTGGTCGCGTTCCTCCTCGGCCCGACGGGCCGGGGCATCACAGGCGTTGCGCTGCCGATCGATCTCGGCTGGACGGCCCGTTAACGCGAGCGGCTAGTCCTGCTCGTGGTCGCGCTCGCACCAGTCGGGGCAGGTGCACTCGGCGGTCTCCCACCTCGGAGCCGGCTTGGGCTCTTCCACGGGTGCTTCGGCGATCTCGGCCATCGGCTGCTCCTTTCGGATCCCAGTTTGTTGACCAGCATATGCACTTTCGGATCCAAAGTAAACCTCGTGCTGCCTCGGTTCTCTGCTTGACAGCCGATTCCTTCTGTATCTAGGATCCCACAACGGTCTTTTCGCCCAAACAAGGAGCCAGTGTGGACATCGAGAGTCGGATCCAAGAGCAGACGGCGCAGCTGGAGGCGCAGTGGGCCCAGGACGAGCGCTGGGCCGGCCTCGAGCGCACCTATACCGCCGAGGACGTCGTCCGGCTGCGTGGCTCGGTCGTCCCCGAGTGCACGCTGGGGCGGATCGGCGCCGAGCGGCTCTGGCGCCTGCTCACGGCAGGCGGCTATACCAACGCCCTTGGCGCGCTGACCGGCGGCCAAGCCGTGCAGATGGTGAAGGCGGGACTGCAGGCGATCTACCTCTCCGGCTGGCAGGTCGCGGCCGATGCGAATCTCTCCGGGTCGACCTACCCGGATCAGAGCCTCTATCCGGCGAACTCGGTGCCGCAGGTCGTGCGGCGCCTCAACAACGCCCTGCTCCGCGCCGACCAGATCGACTGGTCGGAGGGGCGCAACGGCACCGACTGGCTGGCGCCGATCGTTGCCGACGCGGAAGCGGGCTTCGGTGGCGCCCTCAACGCATACGAGCTGATGCGGGGGATGGTCGAATCGGGCGCCGCCGGAGTCCATTTCGAGGACCAGCTCTCATCCGAGAAGAAGTGCGGCCATCTCGGCGGCAAGGTGCTCGTGCCGACGTCGCAGTTCATCCGCACGCTGACTGCAGCACGCCTGGCCGCGGATGTGCTGAACGTGCCGACGGTGCTCGTCGCCCGGACAGACGCGCTCAGCGCGAACCTGCTGACGAGCGACGTCGACGAACGTGACGCCGCTTTTGTGACCGGTGAACGGACGGGCGAAGGGTTCTTCCGGATCCAGGACGGCCTCGAGGCGGCGATCGCGCGGTCACTCGCGTACGCGCCGTACGCGGACGTCCTGTGGTTCGAGACCTCGACGCCGGATCTCGGCGAGGCGAAGGAGTTCGCTGCGGCTATCCACGAGAAGCATCCGCGCAAGCTGCTCGCCTACAACTGCTCGCCGTCGTTCAACTGGAAGAAGGCGCTCTCCGACGAGCAGATCGCGAGCTTCCAGCAGCAGCTCGGCGAATGGGGCTACGCTTTCCAGTTCATCACGCTTGCCGGCTTCCACTCGTTGAACGCCGGGATGTTCGAGCTGGCCCTTGGCTATCGCGAACGCGGCATGAGCGCGTACGTCGATCTACAGGAGCGCGAATTCGCGATGGAGTCCGACGGCTACACCGCTACGAAGCACCAGCGTGAAGTCGGTGCGGGATACTTCGACAAGGTGATGCAAGCCGTGTCCAAGGACTCATCGACGCTCGCGCTCCACGGGTCGACGGAGGAAGAGCAATTCGCGTAGAGCCTTCCACGGTCCTCTCGACAGAGGCGTTCGCGTTCGTCGATCGCCTTCACCGTGAGCTGAATCCGGAACGCGAGCGCTTGCTCGTGGCTCGGGATGCACGAAAGGGACAGCACCTGCGGTTTGTGCAGGCGCCGGAGGACTTCACGGTCGCTCCGGCGCCTGCCGACCTGCAGAACCGCCGCACCGAGATCACGGGGCCGGTCGAGCGCAAGATGATGATCAACGCGCTCAACTCGGGCGCGAAGGTCTTCATGGCGGATTTCGAGGACGCGAACTCGCCGACGTGGGACAACGTTTGCGAAGGGCAACAGAACATTCACGACGCAGTGCGTCGCACGATCGAGCTCGACACGGGCGAGAAGCAGTACCGCCTGAACGAGCAGACGGCGACACTCGTCATTCGCCCGCGCGGCTGGCACCTCGTGGAAAGGCACCACGAGGTGAACGGCGAGCCGATCAGCGCCTCGCTCTTCGACTTCGGCCTGGTCGTCTTCAACAATGCGCAGGAGCAGCTCACGCGCGGGACGGGGCCGTACTTCTACCTCCCGAAGCTCGAGTCGCACGAGGAGGCGCGCCTCTGGGCACGTGCGTTCGGGCTCGCCGAAGATGAGCTCGGCCTGCCGCACGGTTCGATCAAATGCACGGTGCTGATCGAGACGATCCTCGCCGCCTATGAGATGGACGCGATCCTCTACGAGTTGCGCGACCACTCGTGCGCGTTGAACGCGGGCCGGTGGGACTACATCTTCAGCTGCATCAAGAAGACGGGCGCGGTGCTGCCGGACCGCGGTCAGGTGACGATGACGGTCCCGTTCATGCGCGCGTACTCACAGCTGCTCGTCAAGACGTGTCATGACCGCGAGGCGCACGCGATTGGCGGGATGGCGGCCTTCATCCCGTCGCGGCGCGATGCAGAGGTGAACGCTGTCGCGCTTGCGAAGGTTGCCGAGGACAAGCGCCGTGAGGCCGGTGACGGCTTCGACGGCACCTGGGTCGCGCACCCCGATCTCGTCCCGGTCGCGATCGCCGAGTTCGACGCCGTGCTTGGCGACCGCCCCAATCAGGTTGACCGCAAGCGCGACGACGTGCACGTCAGCGAAGAGCAGCTCGTCGACTTCGAGATCCCCGGTTCGTCGATCACTGACGAAGGACTGCGCGTCAATGTCAGCGTCGGCGTCCGCTACCTCGACGCGTGGCTGCAGGGCGTCGGCGCCGCGGCGATCGACAACCTGATGGAGGACGCGGCGACGGCGGAGATCTCGCGTGCGCAGGTGTGGTCGTGGGTGCAGGCGGGCCGGTTCGACGAGGCGCGCGTGCGCGAGGAGATCGCCAGGATCGAGGCCTCCGACCAGGCGAAGGAAGTCTTCGCAGACGTCGCGCTCACCGTGCCGTTGCAGGACTTCCTCACCACCGAGGCGTACCATCTTCTAGCGTGAGCGTCGGCTTGACAGAGCGGGACACATGAGCCTCGAAAGCACCAAGGCAGACGACATTGCGGTTCTGATCGAGGAGGCGATCGTCTCCGGCGAGCTCGAGCCCGGCTCGGTGCTGCGGCAGGAACAGCTCTCGGAGCGGTTTGGCGTCTCCAGGACGCCCGTGCGCGAGGCGCTGCGCAAGCTCGCCGCCCTCGGGCTGGTCTCGTTCGAGCCGAACCGAGGGGTGCGTGTGCGAACGCTCTCTCACGACGACTTGCGCGAAGCGTTTCTCGTGCGTGCGGAGCTCGAGGCGCTCGTGACCGAGATCGCCGCGCAGAAGATGACGCCGGAGGCGCTCGAGGCGCTCGGCGAAGCGGAGTCGCGCTTTTCGCGGCTGACGAAGGAGGTGCGCTCCCACGAGCCCGGTGGCGGTCGCCGGTCGCTGATGTCGGAGTGGATGCGCGCGAACCACGCGTTTCACGACGTCCTCTACCGCGTCGCCGACGTGCCGTACATCGAGTCGGTCTCGAAGGCCGCGCGCCGCACCTTTTCCGGTCCTGCGGTGTGGGCGCCCGCCGACGACCACCTCGACCAGCTCTACGAACGCAACCAGGCCGAGCACCGGGCGATCCGCCAGGCGCTCGTCGCTGGTTCGGTGGCGGGCGCGCGCGAGCTCGCGCGCGAGCATGTGATGCATTCGTTCGAGCTGCTGACGACGATCCTGGAGCACGTCGGCTCCGACTGGGCCGCGCGCACCTAGGTCTTCTTCAACCCGTCGCGCAGCAAGCGCACGGAGACCGCGGCGAGGAAGAACGCGAACACGAGGCGCAGCGCGTGTGCCGGCAACGCGAGCGCGACGAGCGCACCGATCACGCCGCCGGCCGCGCCGAGCG
>JANMWB010000062.1:0-5205 GCA_031393705.1 Thermoleophilia bacterium
GCTCCAGGAGGCCGGGCTCGACTCGCGGCAGACCGGACGCGAGCTGCTCGTTCTGCAAGGGCGCCTCTTCGGCCTGTCCGTGCAGGAAGCGTCGACCCGTGCCGAAGAACTGCTCGCGCTCGTCGAGCTCGAGGACGCGGCCGACCGCCGCATCAAAGGCTACTCCGGCGGGATGAAGCGCCGCCTCGATCTTGCCTCGGCGCTCGTGCACGAGCCTGAGGTGCTGTTCCTCGACGAGCCGACAACGGGGCTAGACCCGGCGAGCCGGCTCACGGTCTGGGAGGAGCTGCGGCGGATCAACGGGCGCGGAACGACCATTTTTCTCACGACGCAGTACCTCGAGGAGGCCGACCAGCTGTGCGACCGGATCGCGATCATCGACGGGGGTCTGATCGTGCGCGAGGGGACGCCCGCGCAGCTCAAGGCCGAGCTGCGCGAACGCCGCGGGTTGGCGAGCGATCCGACCCTCGATGACGTGTTCCTCGACGCAACGGGACGCACCCGTGTTGCCGGCGATGTGCAGGAGGTCTCGGCATGACTCAGGCCTGGGTGCTCGGACAACGCGCGCTGCGCGAGGCCTGGCGGACACCGGAGGCGCTGTTCCCGACGTTGTTCATTCCGCTGTTCTTCCTCGTCGTCAACGTCGGCCAAGCCGCGCGGATCTTTCCGTCCAAGTCGACGTCGTTCCTGCACGGCCAGGGCTACGGCGCGTTTCAGTTGCCGAGCTCGCTGCTGCTGGCCGCCTCGTTCGGCTCCGCCGCGTTGTTCCTCGTCGAGGACATCGAAGGCGGCTACTTCGACAAGCTGCGCGCGACACCGATCCCGCGCACGGCGATCGTGCTCGGTCGTCTGATCGCCGAGTCCGTCAAAGGCGTGGTGCTCGCCGCGGCGCTCGTGCTGCTCGGGCTCGCCTTCGGCATCTCGGTCGCGAGTGGGGTGCTCGGCTTCGTCCTGCTCGTCGCCCTCGCCGCGTTGTGGGCGGTCGTCTTCAGCGGTTTCATGCTGTCGATCGCGCTCAAGACGCGAAGCGCGGCGGCCACGAACTCCGCGGGCCTGATCTTCTTCCCGTTGCTCTTTCTGACCCCGAACTTCGTGCCGCGCAACCTCCTCACGAGGCCGATGGAGATCGCGGCGACACTCAACCCGGTCACCTATGTGATGGAGGCGCTGCGCTCCCTGATCCTGGAGGACCTGGTGTGGAGCAAGATCTTCTACGGGTTCGGCGTCGCGTTGGTGCTCGGAGCAGTGATGCTCGTGCTCAACGTTCGGTTGATCCGGAACTACGACTGACGAAGCGCGTCAGCTCGTCTGCAACGAGCGACGCCCACTTCGAGGCGCGTGGCAAGGGGATCAGCCTGCCGGAACGCGCGCGCACGGCGACGCCGTGCAGCCCGCCGCGGATCAGCGTGTACTCGCCCTCGGCGCCGAGGGCGAGCGCGCGCTCGAAGCCACGTCGCGACAGCGCCGGCGCGACGCCGGGGATGGCCGGCAGCGCGCGGTCGAGCGAGCCGTGGAGGACGCGGAGCCGCTTGCCGTGGAGCGCGTCGAGCGAGAGCCGGTCAGGAAGCCACGGCGCGAGGCCGAGCACGGTCTCGACGGATGGGTCGTCCGCCGTGAGCGCGCTGACCCCTCCGCCCATCGAGAAGCCGAGCAGCAGCGTGCGTTGCGCGCCGACTGCCGCGACAGCGGCCCGCGCATCCTCGACGCACCAGTCGAGCCTGTTCCACGACTTGATCCGGTAGCGCACCTCCGCGAAGGCTAGCTCCGGGAACCGCGGCGCAAGCTCGTGCACGAGCCACTCGAGCGAGGCGCTCCAGGTTCCTTCCACCTCGGCGGCCTGGCCGCCGTTGACGCACACGACCGCTGCCTGCGCGTCGGGTGGTCCCGTGACACGGAGCTCGGCGCCGGTGCTCAGCCGCATCAGTGGCTGCGCAACCGGGAAGCGATCAATGCGGCGAACCGGCCGTTGTCGTTCACGCTCAGATCCTTGTTCACCGAGACAGCCTGAGGAAGTAGAAGGCGTTCCCGGCGAGCTCGCCGTTCGGCAGCACGGCGTAGTCGGGGATCACGCCCGCGCGGGTCCAGCCCAGGCGCGCGTAGATCCGGTCGGCATCCGTGCCTTCGTGCGTCGAGAGCCACACCAGTCGCAGACCGAGCCCGCGTGCGGCTTCGACGACCGCCTCCATGAGCGCCCGGCCGACGCCTGTGCCGCGGCGGTCGGCGCGCACCACGAGTCGGCGAACCTCGGCTCGGTGGCGGCCGTTGCCCGCCTCCGCGCGGTCGAACTGAACCGCGCCGACGACGCCGGCGCCGTCGAGTGCCACGAGCAGGATGCGCTCACCGGGAGCAAGCCGTGCGGCAGCGTTGCGATAGGCGGCTGCCGCGCCCTCGCGATCGAGCGGCGCCGCGAGCCCGAGCGCCATGCCGGTCGCGTGGGCGTCGAGCAGCAGTTGCGCGAGGCCCTCGAGGTGCTTCTCGCAGCCCGCGGCATTCAGTTCTTCGATGCTGATCGTCATCGTCCCAGCCTAGACTCGCGATCATGGCCGACCAGACCGAGCTCTACGACCTCCGCGTGACGGTCGAGCGGATCGAAGGTAGATCCGTGTGTGGGCTCGAGGTCGGTGACTACTTCGAGCTGACGGAGTCGAGCCGCGTTCGTATTCCGGAAGGGAAGCACTTCTGCCTCTACGCGCTCAGTTCGGTTCTGCCGCTGCTGCCTGCCAAGCAGCGGCAGCTCGCCGCGGGTGACTGGCTCGAGCAGGACAACTTCGTGGCGTGTCCGGATCCGGACGAGCGGACGATCATGCGGATCGAGCGGATCGCCCGGCGCACGATGCCCACCTCCGATCTGACGTGAGCGCACCGAGTTTCGAGGCACTGAGTTTCGAGGCACGGAGTTTCGAGGCACGGAGCTTCGGTCTTGGGCTGCAGAGCAACAAGCGCCCGGGCGCGTACGCTGCGCTCGCGCGGCAGGCGGAGGCCGACGGTTTCGACGTCGTGACGGTCTTCAACGATCTCTTCTTCCAACCCGCGCTCCCCGCGTTGCTCGAGATCGCCCAGGCGACCGAGCGCGTGCGCGTCGGGCCTGCTTGCCTGAATCCGTTCACGCTGCACCCGGTCGAGATCGCCGGTCAGGCGGCGGCGCTCGACCTGGCGTCGGGCGGCCGCTCCTACCTCGGGCTCGCCGCCGGGGCGTGGCTCGACCGGATCGCGCTCGACAGCGCACGCTCACTGACGGCAATCGCCGAAACCTGGGAGATCGTCAGCCGGCTGCTCGCGCGGGACGACTCGGGCTTCGACGGGGAGCTGTACAGCCTGGCGGCGGGGAACATGCTGGCCTATGAGCCGTTGCGACCGAGCGTGCCGCTGCTCGTCGGCACCTGGTCGCCGCGCCTGACGGCGTTCGCCGCCGAGCACGCTGACGAAGTGAAGATCGGCGGCTCGGCGAACCCTGCGATGGTGCGTCTGATGAAGGAGCGGCTGGGCGACAGCGACACTCAGCTCGTGGTGGGTGCGGTCACCGTCGTCGACCAGGACGACGCGCGCGCCCGCGAGCACGCGCGGCGTGAGGTCGCGCTGTATCTCCCCGTGGTGGCCGGCTACGACCCGACGGTCGAGCTGAGTGAGGGCGGTGAGATCACGGACGATCTGCTCGACCGCTTCGCGTTCGCGGGCGAACCGGCGCGCATCGTCGAGCACGCACGCTCCCTGTTCGAGGCCGGCGCCGACCGGATCGAGTTCGGCACTCCGCACGGGATCGACGAGCGACGCGGCGTGGAGCTGCTGGGCTCGCGCGTCCTCCCTCAGTTCTTGTAGCGCTCGGTCAGTCCCCGCGCGGCCGCGTCAGCCGCCAGGAGACGACTCCGATGGCAAAGAGCAGCAGTTCGACGATCGTGATCGCGAGCCTGTTGATCAGTGCCACGCCGAGCGCCGCACCAGACGTCGTCACCCCGAGCAACAGTCCGTACATCGACGCTTCACGCGCGCCGATGCCCGAGGGCGCGAACACCGCGAGGACGGCGACGATCGCGCCGACGGCGGACACGCCGCCGAGGAACGGGATCGTCGCAAGCCCGACCTCCGCGCCGACCGACCGCAGCATGAAGTACACCGCGAAGCCGCCGATGATCCACGTGCCGCAATAGAAGAGGAGCAGCCCGAGCGTCAGTGGGAACGGCAGCGGCTGCAGGTCGTGTGCGCCGAACGGCTTCAAAATCTTGTTGAACAGCGGCCGGAAGATGCGCGGATGCAGCAGCGCGGCAAGGAGCAGCGCGAACCCGACGAGCGGCAGCAACGGTGCCTTCACGTCCCGCACCCAGGCCAGGCTGAGAACGAAGACGATCACGCCGGAGATCGCAGAAAGTGCAGCCTCGACGAGGATCGAAGCGAGCACCGTCGGTGTGTCGGTGACGCCTGCATAGCGGCGCAACGCGACCGCGCGCGCCGCCGGCGTCCAGACGCCGCCGGGCAAGTACTTCGCGAGCATCGAGACCATCTCGGCCTGCAGCGCGACGCGATACGGGATGTGGATGTCCCACGCATCGAGCATCCGGACCCAGCCGAGGATGAACACCAGGTAATAGAGCGCGACGACCGCGAGGCTCAGCGCGAGGTAAGCCGGGCTTGCGTTTTCGAGGAGCGGCCCCGCCTTCGACCACTGATCGCGGACGGCCCAAACACAGAACACGACCGTCAGGACGAGCAGGACGAGCTGGATCCCCTTGATCAGGCGCGGGCGCGCGCGCAGATACTGCACCCCGGCGGTCGCATTCATCGTTCCCCGAGATTAGTGGTCAGCGAGGCGCACGCCGAGCCAGACGCCCGCGATGCCGCCGAGTGCCGCACACACGACGGACGTGAGCGACAGGCTCGAGCCGCCCCAGAGCGAGGGCACGTAGCCGCCGGCGATGGTGCCGAACGTCGCGCAGAGACCGATCACGGAGCGCACGTGACTTGTATCGGTAGCGGACACCCCCTCGCTAAAGTCCTGGAGTGGGGGAGCCGCATCGTCAGCACTACAACGTCACGCTGGGCATCCTCGCGTTCGCCGGTCTGGCGTTTGCACTGCAGCAGACGATGATCGTGCCCGCGCTGCCGAGCCTGCAGCGCGACCTGCACACAACGACCGCGTGGGCGGCGTGGTTCCTCACCGCGTTCCTGCTCGTGATGGCGGTCTCGACCCCGATCCTCGGCAAGCTCGGCGAT
>JANMWB010000264.1:0-2145 GCA_031393705.1 Thermoleophilia bacterium
CATCGGCTACCATCTCCCGGGCCCGCCCTAACCGGCAGGGGGTTAACGCGGTAAATGGCGCCGCCGGGGCCGCGCAGCGGGGGGCCGCGGCGGCAACGGCTCGTTCCCAAGGATCGCGCCCGGCACGCCGACGGTCAACCAGTGCGCAAGCGGCTCGTCGCCGAGCGCACCGGCCACGGCGTCGCGGACGTGCGGGGTCGCAGCCAGCACGCGGATCCCGTCTTCGGCCGCCGCACGACCCATCGCCACCGCCTCGTCCAGATCCGCGGCGCCGTCGTCGAGGCCGGGCAGCACGTGACTGTGGAGATCGATCACAGGTCGCGGAAGGCGAGCAAGAGCGCGCGGGCCGCTGCGGTGCCGAGCGGCACGTACTCCGCGACCAGACGTTCGTTCGGCGAATGGATCTGCGAGTCGGGGAGGCCGAACCCGGTGATCACCGTCGGGATGCCCTTGTCGGCGAGCGCCGCGACGATCGGCAGCGTGCCGCCCGACCGGATCAGGGCGGGGCGAACGCCGAGCACCTGCTCGAACGCGTCGAGACCGAGCTGGACCGCCTTCGCATCCGGAGGGACGAGCCCCGGCGGCGCCGCCGACCACCGCTCGATCTCGAGGTCCGCGCCCGCGGGCGCCGATTCGCGCAACAGCCGCTCGAACACCGGAGAGACCTCGTCGACCTTCTGGCCCGGTGCGAGGCGCATCGAGACATTGGCGATCGCCTCGACCGGAAGCACGGTCTTCTGCAGATGCGGCGAACCGGTTGAGATGCCGTTCACGTCGATCGCCGGCTCGGCGAACGTGCGGAGATAGAAGTCCTCGGCAGCACGCGCATCCTTCGGGCGCGCGCCCTGGTCGGAAAGCTCGCTCGTTCCGGCCGGCAACGCTTGCCAACCGGCCAGCTCTTCCGCCGTCGGCTCGCTGCGACCGACCCGCAACTCGTCGACGAGCGTGCCGTCATGCGCGATGATCCCGTTCAACATCTTGATCATCGCGTGCGCCGCATTCAGCGCAGCACCGCCGTACATGCCCGAGTGCAGATCACGCTCACCGGTGCGGAGCGTGACGTGCCAGTAGATGACCCCGCGCATCGCGACGTTGAACGCCGGCAGATCGCGCTTGATCATCCCGCTGTCGAAGATGACCGCCGCATCGGCGCCGCGCTCGTCCTGTTCGAGGTACTCGACGATCGAATGCCCGCCGGTCTCCTCCTCGCCATCGCAGGTGAAGCGGACGTTGACCGGCAACTCGCCGGCCAGCGCGAGCTCGCGTGCCGCCGCGAGCAGCATGTAGAGCTGCCCCTTGTCGTCAACCGTGCCGCGCCCGTAGAGGTAGTCGCCGCGGATCTCGGGCTCGAACGGATCCGACTCCCAAAGCTCGACTGGATCCGGCGGTTGCACGTCGAAGTGGCCGTAGCAGAGCACCGTCGGTGCCTTGCCCGCGTCCTGGGACGCACTGCCCTTCGAAGCTCGGATCTCGCCGATCGCGAGCGGTTGGCCGTGCCAATCGACGAGCTCACACTCGCCGCCCGCCTCGCGCACCCGCTCGCACACCCACTCCGCCGCGCGCAGCACGTCGGCCTTGTGCGCCGGGTCGGCGCTGATCGAGGGGATGCGGAGAAACTCCGCGAGCTCGTCGAACCACTCTGCCGCCATCGGCGGCGAGCCTACCTATGCGTCAGGCGACGTCGCGCAGCTTCTGGCTGTCAGCCAGCGCGCGGAGCTTCTTCAGCCCCTGGTTCTCGATCTGGCGGATCCGCTCCCGCGTCACCTCGAACGCGCGGCCGACCTCGTCGAGCGTGCACGGCTGCTCGCCGTTCAGCCCGTAGCGAAGCTCGAGCACGCGGCGCTCGCGGTAGCTGAGCATCCCCAAGCACTTCGCAAGCGCCTCGGCGCGGAACGCGGTGTCGGCGGCCTCGTCGGGGAGCGGCGTGTGCTGGTCCTCGAGGAACTGCCCGAACTCCGACTCCTCCTCGTCCCCGACCGGCTTCTCGAGCGACACCGGCGTCTGCGACGTACGGCGGATCGACTCGACCTCTTCGATCGTCATGTCGAGGTCGAGCGCGATCTCCTCGTTCGAAGGCTCGCGGCCGCGCTCGGCGCGCAGCTTCCGCTCGGTGCGCATGATCTTGTTCAGCTTCTCGACGACGTG
>JANMWB010000003.1:0-1786 GCA_031393705.1 Thermoleophilia bacterium
GCCTCGACGACGCTGGCGGAGACCTTCGTGAGGGCTTCGGCGGAGACGCGGCCAACACGGCGGTCATGGCCGCGACGATGGGTGCAAGGACACAGTTCGTCGGCCGGCTCGGCGACGACGCGGTCGGCCGCCGGCTCTATGCGTTTTGGAAGCTGCACGGCGTCGGGACGACGTATGTGACGTTCGACGCGTCGCGAGCGACGGGCATCTATGTGAATCGCCGCGGCGACGACGGCTCTCACCGCTTCGACTACCACCGCGCCGGTTCCGCCGGCAGCTCAGTGAGCGAGGCGGACGTCGACCGGATTCCACTCGATGACGTTGCCGTTGTTCACTTCACCGGTATTGGGATCGCGGTCTCTCCAACGAGCGCCCGCGCCTGCTCGGCGCTCGTCAAGCGCGCCCGCGACGCCGGCGCACGGATCTCCTTCGCGTTGAACGTGCGACCGCGGCTCGCTCCCTCCCTCGCCGTGCTGCGCGAAGCTGCCGCGGCGGCCGACGTGGTCTTCGCCTCGGGCGAAGATGCCGCACTGGTCTACGGAAACGTCGACGCGGCGATCGCGTCGCTTACTCAGACCGCACAGGAGCTCGTCGTCACGGACGGGAGCCACGGCGCGACGCTGTACGCGCAGGGCGAGACTTTGCATCATGCGCCGCCGAACGTCGACGTCGTCGATGCCGCCGGCGCCGGCGACGCGCTCGCGGGCGCGTATCTCGCTGCGCGCGTCCGCGGTGAATCTGAGGAAACGGCCTTGCTCGAAGGGGTCGTGGCAGGCGCCCTCTCGTGCCGTGCGTTCGGCTGTGCCGCGAGCTATCCATCCAGGGCCGACGTGCAGGCCGGCTGTGCAACGACAGGAGGCAAGACCCGATGAGCGTGAACTGGCAAGGCGTAATTCCCGCTATCACGACGCCCTTCACCCCCGATCTCGAGATCGACGGTGCGCGGTTGCAAGAACACTGTCAGCGGATGCTCGCCGCCGGTTGCGTCGGTGTCATCCCGTGCGGTTCGCTCGGCGAGAGCGCGACGCTCTCCAGCGACGAGAAGGTCGAGGTCGTCAAGCATTGCGCCGAGGCGGTGAATGGAGGCGGCTCGGTGGTCGCGGGCATCGCATCGCTCTCGACGGCGGCGGCGGTCGAGCTCGCCCGTGGTGCACACGACGCGGGGGCGGACGGGCTCATGGTCCTTCCCCCGTACGCCTACTCGACCGACTGGCACGAGATGAAAGAGCACGTCGCGTCCGTGATCGCAGCGACTCCGCTCTCTTGCATGCTCTACAACAACCCCGTCGCGTACGGCACGGATTTCCATCCGGAGCAGATCGTCGAGCTCGCGCGCGAGCACACGAACCTCGAAGCGGTGAAGGAGTCCAGCACCGACGTGCGGCGGATCACGGAGCTCCGGCGTGTCGCCGGCGAGCGGCTCCACGTGCTCGTCGGCGTGGACGACCTGATCGTCGAGGGCGTGGCGGCGGGAGCGAGCGGCTGGGTGGCGGGGCTCGTCAACGCCTTCCCCGAGGAATCCGTCGACCTGTACGACCTCGCCCGCGCGGGACGTGCCGACGAGGCGCGCGAGCTGTACGAGTGGTTCCTGCCACTCTTGCGCCTCGACACGCTTCCCAAGCTTGTGCAGCTGATCAAGCTGGCGCAGGAGCTCGTCGGCCAGGGCGAGTGGCATTCGCGCCCGCCGCGTCTCGCGCTCACCGACGCGGAACGCGAAGAGACCGTCACGATCATTCGTCACGCGCTCGAGACCCGCCCGGCGAGAGCGACGCGCGTTGGCTGACGC
>JANMWB010000005.1:0-10259 GCA_031393705.1 Thermoleophilia bacterium
GACCATCCCCGCACCGAACAGTCCGAGCACGACGCCGTAGGTCGAGGCGCCTCCGTAGTGCTGCTCCATCACGAGTGGCGCGAGCACGCCCCATGCCTGCCCTGCGAAGTTGCCGATGCCGAAGAACACGATCGTGTTGAAGATCCACCGCTGACGGCGAAACTCCGACCAGCCCTCCCGCAACTCGCGGAAGAACGGCTCCGGCTCGACGACGTCCTCGCGCGGCTCGACCCGCACGCGCGCGAGCAGCACCGCGGCGACCGCGAAGCTCGCAGCATCGATCAGGATCGCGCCGCCCGGGCTCCCCGCGGCGACAAGGAGACCGCCGAGAACGGGCGCCCCGAAGCCGAGGATCGAGCGGCTGAGACCGAGCAACGCATTCGCCTGCTGCAAGCGGACGGCGCTGATCACCGCCGGGATCAGCCCGTTCTGCGCCGGGATGACGAAGCCGTCAGCGAGGCCGTAGACGACGCCCAAGATCGCGAGCACGGTCACGGTGGCGTGGCCGGTCACGAGGAGCGCCCCGACGATCGCCTGCACAACGGCCTGCACGCCCGCGACCGCGACCAGCACGGTGTGGCGGGGAAGCCGATCTGCGAGCACCCCGGCGGCAAGCGCGATTGCCGCCGCAGCAACCTGACGGCACGCGAGAACGACGCCTACCGCCGTGGGCGAGTTGTGCGTGATGTGCAGGACTGCGAAGACGAGCGCGATCGACGCGACTCCGTCGCCGATCGCGGAGATCGTCGTCGAGGAGAAGACGAGGCGGAAGTTGCGCTCGGCGAGCGCGCCGAGCCTGCCTTCAAGTTTCATGCGGTGCGGACGGCGAGGTCGTCGACGATCGCGGCGAGCACATCGGTGTCCGCGTCGATCTCGGCGAGACGTGCCTGCGCGCGCTCGGCGGCTTCGTCGGCGAGGCGGCGCGCACCGTCGCCGCCCACCTCGAGCACGTAACCGTCGCCGTCGAGCAGGTCGTCGACGATCTGAAACAGCAGCCCAAGCTCGCCCGCGAACACGCGCCACGGCTCGTGCTCGGTGATCGGCACGTCGGCCGCCCAGAGCGCACACATCACGGACGCGGAGAAGAGCGCACCCGTCTTCAGCGAGTGCAGCCGCTCGAGCTGCGCGCCGCCTTCGAGATCCATTTGCTGCCCGCCGATCATCCCGAGGGTCGCGTGCACAAGCTCGCGCGCGACGGAACCGGTCGGGTAGGTGAGCGCAAGACGCATCGCCTCGACGAGCAGCGCGTCGCCGGCGAGGATCGCCGACGCCTCGCCATACTGCGCCCAAACCGACGGTTCGCCGCGCCGTTCGGTGTCGTTGTCGAGCGACGGCAGGTCGTCGTGCACGAGCGAAAACGAATGCACGAGCTCGACCGCGGCGGCCGCAGGCAGCAGGTTCTCGATCGGCGCCCCGATCGCATCACCGGTCGCGAGGCAGAGCACCGGCCGCACGCGCTTCCCGCCGAGCGCGTGGCGCATCGGCGCCTCGAGCGAGCCGAGATCCGGCGCGAGCGGGAGCTCCGACAGGTACGCCTCGACGAGCGCGCGGAGCTGGTCAGTCCGCTGCGGCATCCGAATTCGGCGGCGCCGCAGCCTCCGTCTCCGCGGCACGCTTCGCGCGCTGCAGCTCGGCCTCGACTTCCTTCGCGAGCTCGGCGAGCTCCTGCAGGATCTCGATCGCCTGATCGGGGTCCTGTGTCTCGTCGAGCCTCGCGCGAGCGGCCTCCAACCGTGCAAGGAGGTCCTCCGCGTTGTTCAAAGACTCATCCGCGCTCATGCTGCCTCCTCCCGTTGGATCTTTCCGAGAATGCCGTTGACGAGCCGTGCGCCGTCTTCGGATGCATACCGCTTCGTGAAGGCGACCGCCTCGTTGATCGCCACCTCGGCCGGCACCTCACCGCTCTGCAGTTCGTGCACCGCGACGCGCAGCGCGCTCCGCTCAACTGTGCCGAGGCGGTCGGCCGTCCACCCTTCCGAAGCGCCCGTGATGCGCGCGTCGAGCTCCTCGGCGCGCTCGGCCACGGCCTCGGCCACCCCGCGGGCCCACGGATCGATCTCACCCGCGTACTGCGAACCGATCTCCTGGCCTGAGAGGTCCCACTGGTAGAGCAGGAACAGCGCCTGCCGGCGTGCCTTGCGGCGAGAAACCGTCATGCCGCAACCGCCCGCAGGGCATCGAGCGTCGAGGTCGAGTAGTCGCCGCTGCGGAAGGGCTCGCTCGCAAGCACCTCGAGGGCGAGGTCGCGCGTCGTCGGAACGCCGACGATCGTCGTCTCGCGCAGCGCGCGCTCGGCGCGGGCGATCGCGGCGGCGCGATCGTTGTCCCAGACGACGAGCTTCGCGATCATCGAGTCGTAGAAGGGCGGGATCACCGTGCCGGACTCGATGAACGTGTCGACGCGAACGCCCGGCCCCTCTGCGGGCTTGAAGTGCGACACGAGCCCCGGCGAAGGGCGGAAGTCGTGCTCGGGGTCCTCGGCGTTGATGCGGATCTCGATCGAGTGTCCGCGGCGCGGCGCGCGCCCGGTCACCGAAAGCTGCTCGCCGGCCGCGACGAGCAACTGCTCGCGCACGATGTCGATGCCGGTGCACATCTCCGTCACGGGGTGCTCAACCTGCAGTCGCGCGTTCAGCTCGATGAAGTAGAAGCTGCCGTCGGGGCCGAGGAGAAACTCGAACGTACCGGCGTTTCGATAGCCGACCGCGCGGCACGCGCGCTCCGCCGCCGACTCCATCGCCTCGCGCGCCTCCGGCGTCAGCGCCGCCGACGGCGACTCCTCGATCAGCTTCTGATGGCGGCGCTGGATCGAGCACTCACGCTCGCCGAGCGTCAGCACGTTGCCGTGGTGGTCGCAGATCACCTGGATCTCGACGTGACGCGCGGGCACGAGCGCCTTCTCGACGTACATCGTCGAGTCTCCGAAAGCGGCGTCGGCTTCGTTCGCGGCCATGCTGAACGCGTCGTCGAGCTCTTCAGGCCCCCGCACGAAGCGCATCCCCTTGCCACCGCCCCCCGCCGTCGCCTTCAGCAGCACGGGAAAGCCGATCTCCTCCGCCGCCGCGCGTGCAGCCTCGGCCGTCGTTGCGCCTTCCGTGCCGGGCACCGTCGGAACGTCGGCAGCGCGCATCGCCTGCTTCGCGGAGATCTTGTCGCCCATCATCGCCATCACGTCTGCAGGCGGGCCGACGAAAGTGAGGTCGTTATCGACACACGCCTCGACGAACGCGGGGTTCTCGGCGAGGAAGCCGTAGCCGGGGTGAACGGCCTCGCAGCCGGTGGTGTTCGCGGCCGCGATCACGCTCGGGATGCGCAGGTAGCTCTCGGCCGCCGACGGCGGACCGATGTGCACCGAGTGGTCCGCCATTTGCACGTGCAGCGCGTCCTTGTCGGCGGTCGAGTAGATCGCCACGGCCTCGACGCCGAGCTCGTGCAGCGCGCGGATCACCCGGACGGCGATCTCGCCCCGGTTCGCGACGAGAACCCGAGAAAACATCAGACGGCGTCGAGCGGGCGGCCGTTGATCGGCTCGAGCTCGAACAGGAGCTGGCCGTATTCCACCGGCTCCCCGTTGCCGACATGAATCGTGCGGACGATCCCCTCGATCTCCGACTTGACCTCGTTCATCAGCTTCATCGCCTCGAGGATGCAGAGCGTCGTGCCGGGAGCGACCGCGTCGCCTTCCTCGACGAACGATGCGGAGCCCGGAGCGGGCGCGCGGTAGAAGGTTCCGACCATTGGGCTCTCGACCCGCACGTTGCCGCTGTCGCGGGGCGCGGCGGGTGCAGCCTCACCGTCTGCGGTCGGCGCCGCCGGGGCGGCGGGCAGGTAGGTGTGCTCGGCGGTGCGACGGACACTGACGCGCGTTCCGTCCTCTTCGATCGTGATCTCGCCGACGCCGGTTTCCTGGACGATCCGTACGACCTCACGGATCCGCTCTGCACGGGCCTGGTCGACACCGCTCGCGCCGAGCGACTCGTCACCGCCAGCGCGCTCCCGGATCGACTTGAGGAGCGGCTCCGCCTCTTCGCCGAAGAGCGCGAGCAGCAGCAGCTCCTCCTCCGAGGACGCGAGGCCGCCTGCCTCGGCGCGCAGCTGGTCGAGGTCGATGACATCTGCGTCGCGTCCGCTGGTATCGAAGAGCTCGACGGCGCGCTGGAGGGCCGGGTCGACCGGCGCAGGCGTGCGCCCGAAGCGACCCTCGACGAGGTCGCGCAGCTCGTCGACCATGGTCGAATAGCGATTCGCAGTCAGGACGTTCAGGAGCGCCTGCGAGGCGACGATCTGCCCGATCGGTGCTGCGAGCGGCGGCGAGCCGACTTCCGCGCGCACCTTGTCGAGCTCGTCGAGCACTTCGTCGAGGCGGTCGCCCGAGGCCCGTCCACGCAGCTGGACATCGAGTGCGGCGACGACACCGACGGGAAGCTTGCGCTGGGCGGCACGCACGGCGATCCGGGGCGGGACCGGTGCGACGGGCTCGTCGCCGATGTGCTCGTCGACCAGGTCGGCAGCGTCCCAGAGCTTGTCGAGGTCGATGCCGGTCGAGAGGCCCAGTCCGGCGAGCGCCTGTGCAGCGGCTTCGGCGGAGACACGGTGCATCGTCAGCGCGACGGGATAGGAGGCGACGGCGATCACGTCAGCGCCGGCACGCGCCGCCTCGAGCGCCGCGGCGAGCGCGTTGCCGCCGGCGCCTTGCGCGTAGAGGCCGACCGGCAAGCCCGAGACGTCGCGCAGTTCGGCGACGAGCTCGCTCGCCCGGTGCGGCTGCAGGACGGCGGCAGGGTCGTTCAAGAGGATGCGGGCGGCGCCCATTTCCGGCAGGCGCTTCGCGGCGTCGACGAGCGCCTCGTGACGGCCACTGCCGTAGAGCAGGCCGGCTTCGAACTCCGCCCCCGACGCGACGATCGCCTCCGCGGCCTCGCGGAGATTGTCGACGTCGTTCAGCGGGTCGTGCAGGCGGAAGACGTCGATCCCACTCTGGGCTGCGCTCGCGACGAACCGGCGGGCGAAATCGCCGCCGACGGGCCGCGAGCCGACGAGGAAGCGCCCACGTAGAGCGAGCGCGAGCGGTGTCTTCGTCCGCGACTTGAGGGCCCGGATCCGCTCCCACGGGCTCTCGACGCCACGGCGAACCGCGGTGTCGAAGACGCCCCCACCCGAGACCTCCAGGTACGCGAAACCGGCTCCGTCGAGGAGCTCCGCTAGGCGCAGCAGATCCGCCGTCGGCATGAGGCCGGCGAGCGGCTCCTGGCTGAGGACGCGGATCGTCGTATCGACGAGACGCGGCATGGGTCAGGACATTACCCTCAGCCGGGAAATCGACCGTAATAGGTCTAATCGCGCGTCAATAGAGACGCCCCTGAGGTCTCCGGCGGTGCGAGGCGGCGGCGGAGCCGGGCTTGCCCCGGCGGGAGCCGCCGCCGGCCGGTGACCTCAGGCGCGCTGGATGTAGCGCTTTTCGCGTGGGTCGAGCTTGATCTTGTCGCCGACATTGACGAACAGCGGCACCTGGATCACCGCGCCGGTCTCGAGCGTCGCCGGCTTCGTCACGTTGGAGACGGTGTCGCCCTTCACGCCGGGCTCGGTGTCGGTCACCTCGAGGACCACCGAGGAGGGCAGATCGACGCCGGACGGGGTGCCGCCGACGAACATCACCTGCACTGTCGACGACGCCTGCATGAACGGCAGCTCATCTTCGAGGAGAGCGTGTGGCAGCGAGAGCTGCTCGTACGTCGACTCGTCCATGAAGACGACCTCGTCGCCGGAGTCGTAGAGGTACTGCATGTTCTTCTGCTCGGTGCGCACGCGCGGGAACTTCTCGCCGGCGCGAAACGTCTTGTCGACGACCGAACCGCTCGACAGCCCCTTCAGCTTCGTGCGCACGAACGCTCCGCCCTTGCCCGGCTTGACGTGCTGGAACTCGACGATCCGCCACGTCTGCCCCTCGAGCTCGATGTGCATCCCGTTGCGGAACTGGTTGGTGGAAACGACCTCGGCCATCGGCGGCTGAGGGTACCGAACCACGGCTGTTCGAGTCATCACCCGCGTCTGACCCCGAAGGACGCACTGCGGGCCAAGGCCACATCGGACCTGCCGCGGGACAAGCCCGCACTGCGACTCGGCGCAGTGTCCCCAAGAGCCACAACAGGGGTCTGACCCCGGCTGTGTCCGCCGAGGACAGTTCTCAGTGTCCCCAAGAGCCACAACCAGGGTCTGACCCCGGTGGTGTCTGCCGGGGACAGTTCTCAGCTGACTTCGATCAGCTCTTTGGGGAACGACGTCAGCAGGTCGAGCCCGTCCTCGCGGACGACGGCCAGGTCTTCGATGCGCACGCCGCCGAGGCCCTCGAGGTAGATGCCCGGCTCGATCGTGACGATGTGGCCCACCTGCAAGGTGTCGGTGGACTCCGTGGACAACCGCGGCGCTTCGTGCACTGCCAACCCGACGCCGTGGCCGAGGCCGTGGCCGAAGTTGTCGCCGAAGCCGGCTTCCGTGATCGGGTCGCGCGCGAGCGCGTCTGCCTCGACGCCGGTCATCCCGGCCTTGATGTTGGCGCACGCGTGCTTCTGCGCGGCGAGGCAGACGTCGAAAGCCTCGCGCAGCCGGTCAGGCAGACCGCCCGTCGACACGGTGCGCGTGCAGTCGCTGCAGTACCCGTCGATGCGGACGCCCCAGTCGACCGTCACCAGCGTTCCGCGCTCGACGATCCGGTTGGTCGGATGCGCGTGCGGCAGAGCACCGTTCTCGCCCGAGGCGACGATCGTCTCGAACGACAGCTCATCGGCGCCGTGCGCATGCAGGAGCTCCCGCAGCCGCCACGCGATCTCCCGCTCGCTGCGCCCGACAAACGTCTCCGCCGTCAGCGCCTCGAAACCGCGGTCGGCGATCCGCGCTGCCTTGGAGATCTTCGCGACTTCCTCCTCGTCTTTGATCGCGCGAATGCCGTCGACGGGGCCTTCGGCCGGTACGAGCTCGGCCTTGCCCGTGCTCAGCCGCTGCCACTCGAGGTACGGCAGGACGTCGGCTTCGAACTGGACGCGCCCCTGCAACCGTCCGCCGACGTCGGCCATCATCGAGCGCTTGGTCATCTGCACTTCGACGTCGGGGACGTTGCGCGCCGACTCGGCGTAGCGAAAATCCGTGTAGAGCGTCGCGCCGCCGTCCGGCTCGACGAGCAATGCGGCGTTCGAGCTGTCGAAGCCCGTCAAGTAGAAGACGTTCGTCAGGTTCGTGATCAGGAGCGGCGCCTTGAGCTGTGCCGCGAGCGCGGAGAGCCGCTTGCTCATTTCGCCGCGTCCTCCCCGGCGAGGAACTCGAGTGCGTCGCGGTAGCCGTCGGGGCCCTTGCCGATCACGCGCAGCGCCGCCAGGTCGGCGACGACACTGTGGCGCCGCCACTCCTCGCGGCCCTCAATGTTCGACAGGTGCACCTCGACGAACGGCACGGTGAGCAGCTCGAGCGCATCGCGGATCGCATAGCTGTAGTGGCTCCACGCGCCCGGGTTGACGATCAGCCCGTCGACGTTGTCGTAGGAGTCGTGGATCCAGTCGATGTACTCGCCTTCACTGTTCGACTGGCGGCAGCGCGCACTGATGTCGAGCGCATGCGCCCAGGAGTAGATGCGGCTCTCGAGCTCGTTCAGGCTGACTCCGCCGTAGATCGCCGGGTCGCGCCGGGCGAGCGTGTCGAGGTTTGCGCCGTTGAGGACCAGGACTTGCACTACAGGATGAGCGTATCCAGGGCAGCCCGCACTTCGTCAGCCGACCGTGCTTCGACGTACGGCCCGTCGTCCCCGAGCAGGACGAGATTGATCTGGTCGCCGGTTCGCTTCTTGTCGCGCTGGAGCGCCTCCCAGGCGCGCTCTCGGTCGACCTTGACCGGCTGCGGATCGAGCGCAACGACCACCGGAGCGGTGTCGCGCCCGCTCAGGCGCAGTGCAGCAAGTAGCCCGAGCGCGACGGCTTCACCGTGCGGCAGGTCGAAGTCGGCAGCCGCCTCGAGGCCGTGCGCAAACGTATGCCCGAGGTTCAGCCACTGCCGTTCGCCCCGGTCGTGGGGATCGCGCAGGCAGAGCGCTGCCTTGTACGCGGCCGCTGCCCGAACGTCGAGCGGGCGGCCGGCAAGCAGCTCCGTCTTGATGCGTTCGGCCTCGCCCTGGCGACGCTCTCGCTCCGGCAACGTCGCGAGCAGGGCCTCGTCGATCACCACGCGCGCGGGCCAGTGGAACGCGCCCACGAGGTTCTTCCCTTCCGGAATGTCGATCGCCGTCTTGCCGCCGATCGACGCGTCGACCTGACCGACGAGCGTCGTCGGCACGACGACCCATGGAACCCCGCGCAGGTAGAGCGCAGCAGCGAGGCCGGCCGCATCGGTCAACGCACCACCGCCGAGCGCGACGACCGTGCCACCGCGATCGAGCCGGAGCTCCGACCAGAGCTTCTCGATCACGTGCAGATGCTTCGCCGTTTCGCCAGATGGAAGTTCGTGCGTCGACTGCACCCGGTCGCCGAGTGCCGTCTGCGCGGTCGGGCCGTAGATCCCCATCACGGTCGAATCCGCGACCAGTGCAACCGGCCCGGTGCCCGGCACGAGTTCCCCGAGCCGCTCGAGCGCTCCGAGCTCGTGGTGGATCCCGGCCGCCGCGAGGATCACGCCGTCCGCGTCGTTCGCGACCGCGTCCGCCGCGGCTTGGTACAGCGGTTGCCGTTCGTCGTAGAGCTTTCGGAAGTGTCCTTCCTCCTGTGCGTTCGGCCGGCCGGTGTCCTTCGAGCGTTTCCAGGCCGTATCGACGTCGACGTCGACGAGGACGGTGAACGCATGTTTCCGCAACGCCGTCTGCACCTCGGGCGTCTTCACGGCGCCGCCGCCGAGTGCCACGACCGCCGGCGGCGACTGGCGGAACGTCTCGCGAGCGAGCGAGGCCTCGGCGACGCGAAACTCGGCCTCACCCCGTTGCGCGAAGAACGCGCCGATCGAGATCTGCGCCCTTCCCTCGAGCAAGCGATCGGCGTCCACCGCGCGGCGACCGATTCGCGCTGCGACCTCCTCGGCGAGCGTCGACTTCCCCGCGCCCATGAACCCGATCAGCGCGAGGTGGCGGTCTAATGCATTTAGCGCCATGCGATGCGCTCGACGTACGTCGCATGCGCTGCGACGAAGTCGCCGACCGCGTCGCCGCCGAACTTCTCCTTTGCCAGCACCGCGAGCTCCCACGCAACCGCGGCCTCCGCGACGACGGCCAGCGCCTCGACTGCCGCGACGTCGGAGCGCTCGACGAGCGCATTCGCGACCTCGCCCGTCTGCAGGTCGACCGACGCGAGCGGCTTCATCAGCGTCGGCAGCGGCTTCATCGCGGCACGCACGACGATCTCCTCACCGTTCGACATGCCGCCCTCGATGCCGCCCGCGTGGTTTGTGTCGCGGCGCCGATCCGGACGAATCTCGTCGTGGGCCTGCGAGCCGCGGAGCGCGGCGAGCGCGAAACCGTCGCCGATCTCGACCCCCTTCACCGCCTGGATGCCCATGAGCGCGAACGCAAGGCGCGCGTCGAGCCGGTCCTCTTTCTCCGCGTACGAGCCGAGCCCCGGTGGCACGCCGGCCGCGCGCACCTCGACGACACCGCCGACAGTGTCGCGCTCGGCGCGCGCCTCGTCGACGTTCTTGCGCAGCTCCTCTTCGGCGACGGTCGAGCCGGTGACGGTGATCCCGATCGTCGCGAGCAGTGCCTTCGCGACCGCCCCCGCCGCGACGTGCACGGCGGTGTGCCGCGCCGAAGCACGCTCGAGTGAGTTCCGGACGTCGTCGTGGCCGTACTTGAGAACACCCGCAAGGTCGGCGTGGCCGGGGCGCGGCAGCGTGACCGCCTTCGTTCCCTTGCCGCTCGGCTCCTCGTCGGTCGGCCACGGCGCCATCCCCCACGCCCAATTCTTGTGGTCGTTGTTCCGCACCACGAGCGCGAGCGGCGTGCCGAGCGTGCGGCCGCGCCGAAGCCCGGCGAGCACCTCGATCCGATCCTGCTCGATCTGCTGGCGCGGCGAGCGGCCGTACCCCTCCTGGCGGCGCCTGAGGTCGGCATCGATCGCCTGCTGGTCGAGCATGAGGCCCGCCGGCAAACCACACACGATCGCGACGAGGGCAGGCCCGTGGGACTCGCCCGCAGAGGAGAGACGGAGCGTCATTGCGCTGAAGCCTAGGCAGAGATGGTGACGAGCGTCTCGCGGTACGCAAACGCGACGGCCTGCGCGCGGCTTCGGACGCCG
>JANMWB010000013.1:0-12069 GCA_031393705.1 Thermoleophilia bacterium
TGCTGGATGAGTCGGCGCCCGTCGCGGTGGCGTCCGCCTTCGCCGAGCTGTCGATCGACGAGTCGGCGATCACGTCGACCGAAGCGCCGGTGACGTCGCGCGCGATCTCGGCCAGCGTGCTCCAGTCGCCCGACGGGACGATGTTGAGGGCGATGCTCGCGCCGACCGCAGTGCTGCCGGAGGCGACGGCCTTGGCCTCCGATGAGTACTCGGCTTCGTGCACTGCCTTGACCGTGATCGCGCCGGTCGCCGTCAGTCCGCTTCCTGCGGTGCCGAGCCGCGCGGTCGTGTGCTCGTCGGTGATCACGAGGAGCGCGACACCCGGCGCGACACTGGTGTCGTCGCCGCTCGCTCCCGAAACGACTTCGGTCTCGACCTGCCGCCGTGAGAGCGCTTCGACGTCGACTGCCGCGCCACCGGTCAGGACGGCGCCGTTCTCCACCTCGGCGCGCGTCTCTGTGGACGTCAGGACGTTCACGGAGACCGCGGCGCCGACGCCTACGCTCTTTGCGTCCTCGGCCTGGGTGTCGGCCTTGGCGAGGTCGAGCTCGTTCGCCTGCGCCTTGACGGTGACATTGGCGCTGCTCAGCGTTGCGTGCGTGCCCGCGCCGACGAGTGCCTGCGTGTGGTCGTTCAGGACGATGTTGATCGCGACGGCGCCCGCGATGCCGACGTCGCTCTGACCGGCGCCCGCGTTCGCCTTCGACAGGATCTCGTGCTCGGCGAGCCGGAACAGCGTGTTCGGGGCCGGGCTGTCCGGCAACGCCGTGCCGTGCGCCGGGGCAGCCTGAACGACCCAGTCGGTGCCGCTCCACTTGTAGACGCCGGCAGCACGGACGATCGTCACCGTGGCGACGTCGTCGGGTGTGCCGGTGCAACCGGTGACGTTCTGGAGGCCGCCGACGGTTCCGCTGTAGTTGCACGTGCCGTTGACCCCGGTGACGGTGAACGAGCCGGACGTGGCGAAGTTCGCGGTCGAGGCAACGTTCAGGGTCATCGGCGTCGTGCCGTCGATCGCTTGGCCCCCGCCGTTCACGGTCGTGCCGGTCGTCTCGGTCACGATCGCCTTGTCCTCCGGTGTGCCTGTGCAGCCGGAGATGCTGGAGAGCTTCGTGTCCGTCTTGCTCCCGTAGGTGCACGTGCCGGTGAGCCCGACCGCGGTGAACGTCCCCGTCGGCCGGAACGTCTTCGTCGACTTCACCGTCAACTCGTGCAAGGAGCCGACGTTCTGGCTCGCACCGGCGACGAGCGTCGAGGAGGGCGCGCCCGCCGTGAGCTGGAAGTAGTCGTTGGTCGCCGGCTCGTACGGGAGCGTGCTGCCGGCGTCGACGAGCACCCACTCCTTGGCGGTGTTGTCCCAGCGGCGCACGCGGCCGTTATTCTTGTCGTTCATCAGCGCCTCGACGTCGAGGCCGGTCGCGTTGATCGTCGCGATGCCGGTGGTCGCCTTGTTCGTGATGTCGGCAAGGTTGATCGAGACGCCGACGCCGACGCCGTCGCCTGTGCCGGTGCCGACCGTCTCGCCCTTGGCGGTTGCGTCGGCGATCGTCGCGGCGAGCGTCTTGACGCTGACCACGCCGGTCGAAGTGATCGAGATGCCGTTCAGGAGCTGCGCGAGCGAGACCGTCGTGACGATGTTGATCGCGACCGCCGCAGCGACCTGCACCGAGTTACCCGAGCTGCTGCTCCCGCCGGTGGACGCCTTGGGCGTACTCGTCGTGGATGCGCTCTTGCCGGTGTTGTCCGAGCGCTGGCTATTCGCACCGGTCAGCTGGTCGTCTGCCTTGTGGTTGACGTCGCCGGAGCTGTCGTCCCCCTTCTTCTTCGCGCCCGTCGCGCTCGCGTCGGCTTCGCTGACGTTGGTCGAGGAGCCGTTCGCGGCGACCGTGACGGCGCCCGCGTCGATGTTCCGTGCGATCGTCGCCGTGACGGTGTCCTCGGCAATTACGAGGGCGAGCGCGAGGCCGATCGTGACGTCCGCGCCACCTGCGTCGGCCTTGGCGGTCGTCGTCGTCTTCGTGTCCTGGGTCGCGGTGACCGTGACGGTGCCGGTGCCGGCGGCGGCGAGCGACTGCGTTGCATCACCGGCGATCGTGGCGCTGGTGACCACGGTCGCGTAGGAAATCGTGACGTCCGGCGTGATCGCCGCGTCCGATCCCGATCCGCCGGTCGTGCCTGCCTCGGCGTAGCTCGTCATCGTGTCCGTGTCCGTCGCAGTGACGGAGACGTTCGCCGGCTTCGAAGAAGCGTCGAACCTGGCACCCGAGTCAATAGAGGCGGTGGTCGTGTCGTTGACGATGTTGACGGTGACCCCTGCGCCGACGCCGACCGTTCCTGCTTCGTCGTCCTTCGCCTTCGCCTTGCCTGTGCTGTCGACCGACGAGGCGGCGGAGACGGTGAGGTTGGATCCATTCAGCCGATCGCCCGGCGGAGGCCCGCGGCCCGAGTTCAACTTGATCTCCGCGTTCGTCGTCACGTCGACGATCGTCAGGGCCAGCGAGCCCGCAATGCCAACATCGCCCTTGGCCGAGCCCGAGGTTGCGTCCGTCGAGAAGCTGTCCTTCCCGTTCGCGCCGCCCGAGCTGTTCATGAGCGCGCTCACCGTCAGGCCGTGCGAGTCGATGAGGACGTTGCTCGAGACGAGCGCCTCGTTCTGCACCTTGACGTAGTTGATCGCGACAGCCGCGGCGATGTTCGCGTCAGTTCCGTTCACGGCGCTTCCGTTCGCCTTGACCTTGGAGTCGGTGTCCTCACTGGTCGTGAAGCTCGCCGCGCCGGTGGACGTGAGGTCGAGGCCCGACGCGATGTTGGCGATCTCCTTCGGCTTCACGATCGCAATTGCGACGGCAGCGGCGACGGTGATCGTCGTGCCGCCGCCACCACCCTCGCCGCTCTTCGCCGCCGGTGTCGTCTTGCCGGTGCTCTTGCCGCTCGAGTCGTTTGCCGCCGCGCCGGAGAGTTGGCCGTCTGCCTTGTCATTGACGCTGCCGTGGCCGTCTGTGTCGCCGGCGGATCCGCTCTGCTTCTCCTTCGCACCGGCGGAACTCGCGGTCGCCTCGGTGTCGTTCGCGGAGCTGCCGTCGGCGGCGAACGTGACCGCGCCCGCTGCGTTCAGGCTGCGGTTGAGCGTCGACTCAACGTCGTGGTTCGCGAGCTCGAGTGCCAATGACATGCCGATCGCGGCGGTCCCGCCCTTCGCGGAGCCCTTCGCGATGGTCGTGACCTTCGCGGTCTGCGTCGCGTGCGCGTTCAGGGCGCCGGTGATCACCAGCGGCGAAGCCGCGGTGCCCACGGAGGCGGTCGTCGTCACGTTCGAGATCGAGATCGCGACCTCGGCGGAGAGCGCGACGCTGCCACCGCTGCCCGCCGAAGCGCCGCCGTTGGCGGTCGTGACCATCGTGTCGCTGCCGGTCGACGTGATCGTCAGGTTCTTCGCGCCGTTCAGCGCAGTGCCGTTCGCGATACCGGCGGTCGTCGTGTCGTTGACGACGTTCACCGCAACGGAGGCGCCGATGCCGCTCGCGCTGCCGTCAGCGGCCTGCTTCGCGTCCGCGAGCGCCTCGTTGTCCAGGTTGGACGCGGCGCTCAGCGTAAGGTCGGCGCCGTTCAGGTCAACCGGGTTCGCACCCTCAACGTCGGAAGTGGTGTCCGAGACGACGACGTTGACGGCGATCGAGCCCGCGACGCCGACGGAACTGCCGCCTGCCCCGGAGATGGCGGTCGCCTTGAAGCTGGACTGCCCCGGAGCGGTCGTCTCGACCGTGACCGACGACGCCTTGAGGCTCGCGTTGTGCGCGAGATACGCCTTGGTGGTGATCACGGCAACATCGACGGCGACGCCGATCGCGATGCCGGAGCCGGTGTCGGTCGTCGGCGGGTGCTTGGTGCCGTCGGTGGTGCCGTCGCCGACCGAGCCGGTGTTGACGTCGTTGTACGTGGTCGTCGCGCCGGTGATCTCCTTCAGGAGATCCCACGAGCCGCTCGCCGTGCCGCGGTAGACCTTGTAGCCCGTAGCGCCGTCCACGGCTGTCCAGCTGAGGAAGACCCGGCCCGAGCCACTGGCGCTCACATCGACCTTCGTCTCTCCGCTCGGCAGGCTCTGCCCGGAGAGGAAGGTCGCAGTGATCACGTAGTAGTAGGTGCCATCCGGCAGGGATCCCCCGGTAGTCGGCGACGCCGTCGGCGGGTCGGGCGCGAACTTGACGTTGCCGCCGTCGCCGGTGGCCGACGTGACGTTCTTCGCGCCGGCATGGATCTTCTGGGTACCGCCAGTGGCGTCGATCGTGTGCGCGCTCGAGCCGTCAGCCGGGGAGATGTAGGCCTGCGTCGTCGCGACGACCACCGTCACGCCGAGCGCGGCGCTGAGGTCCTGGTTGGCGCCGGCGGACTTCGACTTGTCGTCGGCCTTGCCACCCGCGGCGGTCGTCTGCGTCGAGCTTTGCGTCGGGTTGTTCGCCGACGTGCCGTTGCCCCCGGAGGAGGCGCCGCCCGGAGCCGCGGTGCCGGTCGTCGGCGCGTTGTTGTCCGTGTCGGCCTGGATCGTCAGGTTCTTCGCGGTGATCGGCGTCGCGGCGGTGCTGTCGACATAGGCCTCGGAGTCGGTGACGAGCACGGCGACGGCGATCCCGGCGCCCGAGCCGCTCAGCGTGGCGTTCGCGATCGTCGTGATGTTCGACTTGAGGTTCGAGGAAATCGTCACGTTGCCGGCAGGCGCCGAGATGGTGCTCGTGCCGGAGAGCTGGCTGATCGCGTGAGAGATGAAGGTCGAGGCGGCGACGGCGGAGCTCTTGCCGCTCGCGTCCTCCCAGTTCAGGCCGCCGTCCACCATCGGGGAGGTCGCGCTCGGCCCGACGGCGTTCTTCGCCGAGTAGCGCTTGTTATCGGCCGGATCGATCACGACAGCGTTCTTGGCGTACGCGGTGCTCGACGACCAGGTGCCCTGGAGCGGAACGGCGTTCGCCGTCGCGGTGACATCGACAGTGCTCGAGAGCGTGACGTCGCCGGTCGCCGTGAGCGACGAGGCGCCGTGGACGTTGACGTTGGCGTAGTACTCGAGCTCGGCGAGAGCGTGGTTGACGCCGGTGCCGCTGCCGTTCTCGGTCACAGCGGACGTAACGATCGCACCGTCGGCCGGCGTGCCCGTGCAGCCGGTGATCCCAGTCAGCTTGTTCGTCGAGATGGCTCTGCCGGTGTAGGCGCACGTGCCCGTGCCACCGACGACTGTGAAGAACCCGGCCGAGTTGTCGAAGCCGGCGACCGAGGCGACGATCAGGTTGCCTCCCGTCAGATCCTGCGACGCGCCGTTCACCGTGGTGCTCAAATTCCCGGAAAACGCCGTGAAGTTGAGCTTGCTGCCGGTGATCGAGGCGTTGTTGATGTCGACCAAGGCGTCATCACCGAGAAACGGGATCGTCGTCGTGATCCCGAGCACGCTGAGCCCGTTGTCCTTGAAGACCGCGTTGAAGTTAATGTCATTGCCGGACGCGCTACCGACGTTGATCGTTACGCCCGAGTCGACCTTGATGTGCTCCGCGTTGACCGTCAGCGTCGAGCCGGGAACGAGGTAGTCGCCGCTGAACTCGACCGTGTCGCCGCCGAGGCCGCCGTTGATCGTCAGCGAGTTCGTGCCGGCGATCGTGAAGGTGTGAACCTCCGCCTGGTCCGGCGGGAACGTTCCCGCCCCGCCGCCGATGCAACCGAGGATCGGACAGTCGCGAATCTGGATCGTCCCCGAGGTGATCCCCGGCGAGACCTGGATCAGGTCCTTGTCGAGCACCTCGATGCTGCCGCCGAGGTCGGCGCCGTTGTAGACGATGTCGGTGCCCGAGACGTCGATCGGCTCGAGACCTGCGTAGGTGAGCGTCGTGCCGTCGAGCACCAGGTTGCCCGAGTGCGGGCCGTGCGGGTTCGAGACCACCGAACCGCGATGCCCGGCGACGACGAGGCTGTCGAAACCGCCGTCTCCGCCGTCGACGAGCCCACTCACCGAACCGCCGACGGCAAGCGTGAAGGTGTCCTTGTTGTTCGCCGCGCCGGCGAGGTTCTCGAAGCCGCTGAAGGTCGTGCCGGCGACGCTGCCGGAGTTCGCGCCCGAGACCGTCCACACGGTGTCGGCTGCGGGGCCGTGCAGCGTGTCGTTGCTGCCACCGGCTGAAAGGCTCGTGACGTTCGAGAACGAGATCGAGGCGCCGCCGCCCGAGACGTTGCCGGTGCCGTCACCGTTGACCGTCCAGTCCGACGCGCCGGTTGTATGGACGACGCTGAGGGTGCCGCCGCTGAACGAGATCGGTGCGGTGATCGCACCCGCCGCGAGATCCACCGTGAGCGTCTGGCTCGTGACGGTGATCGTGCTGACGCTTACGACCGTGTGCGTCGTGGTCGCTCCATTCGACGTCACGCTCAGCGTCGTCCCGTCGCTCGCGACCGTGACATCGCCTCCCGTGACGGCGAGCGGCGTGGCGGGAGCTGTCGTGCTGCCGACGGTCGAGCCGCCGGTGCTGGTGCTGCTCGTCGTGGTGGTCGGCGGGTCGGTCGACGCAGTCACCGGAGGTGTTGCAGGCGGGACCGCGGTGTCGTTCGCCGGTGCAATGGCGTCTGTCGGCGGCGTTGCATCGGTCTCACCGTCCGTTGCGCCGTGCGTGTTCGCGGGCGTGCTCGCGGAAACGTCGGTCGTTGCGGGAGCGGAGGCGGGATCCTGCGCTTGCGGTACTGCCGTCGGGGCGGCGGGCTGGGCTGCTGTCGCGCTGATCCCGAACGCCGGCGGTTCGCTGCCAACGCTCGATGTGACGGGGGTGGCGGGTGCCGCAGGCTGCGCCGTGTTCGCCAGTCTCGGCGTCGTCTGCAGCGCAGAGCCGTAGGCATTCGTGACGACCGGCGTCGGCGGCACCCAGTTGCGGCGGATGCTGATCGCACCCGTCCGTAGGAACGTCCGGTGCAGATACCGCGCCGCTACGGGGTGGCGAATGTGGAAGAACTGTTTGGGGACTGTGGTCGGAACCGCCGGGGGTGCGGCCGCGACGTGCCTGTTCAGGACTGGGAAGTGCAGGGACGGGATCGTGAGGGCGTTGAGCGTGTGAACGCGCGGGGGCGTCGAAACCGTGAACGCAGTCGCGAGCGGAGCGACGTTGATGAACACGAGACTCGCGCTGCCAATCGCTACGGCAAAACGCGCAATGCGTTTCGCCCGCAGGGAAACGAGCCCGAACTCGGGCCTTGTCCCCCATGGAATTGCAACGGCCGACACTCCCCTTTGCAGCCTTTCCCCCGCCCGATCAGATCCCTGATGGCCCGTAACTTCGAGCCGCCCCGTTGATTGAATACCACGGTTCACCGACAGGTTGCAAGAGGTTCGAGCGGAAAACCTGCCGGAAGCGCGAACGTTTCCTGTTGTTAACCGGGCGTCAACCGCTCGGCACCCTCGACTGACGCGATCCGCGCTTCAGCCCGCGCAACCCCGCTGTGTAAGGATCGACCGACGACGACAGGAGGCCTGATGATGCGCGAGTTCTGGAACCGAATCATGCGCCGCTCACCCACCACCGTGCGCGAAACCGAACGGGAGCGGATGAGCTCAGCCGAGCGCCGTTTCTCCGCGGAAAGCGTCGAAGATCATCAGGCGGACGAGTTCGTCGCGGAGCACCTCGGTGGCGCCGAGCCCGACCGTCTCGGGGACGAGCCGCCACGCAGCTGAGTCCGGCAGCTACGTCACCCTCGCTCTCGCACGCGAAGAACCGAAGCGGTAGAAACGAAAAGCCCCGGGCTAGCGGGGCTTTCCGATGGGCGGTACTGGGCTCGAACCAGTGACCCCCAGCTTGTCGAGCTGGTGCTCTCCCAACTGAGCTAACCGCCCGGGTCGGCGGACAGTGTAGCCGGACAGAGCCACGGGCCCTTCCTACCGCCGTGAAAATCGGCAAAGATAGGTACCGAGGGGGAAGGGAGCAATGTGACGAGCAGTTCGCACGTGCGCCCCCGTCGGTGGCCGACAGTTGCGGTCGCCTGGCTGATTTCGTTCGCAACGTTCACGGCCCTGGCACTCGCATTCGACGCGAACGGGTCGCCATACGGAGGTTGGGCGCGAACGTTCGGCGTCCTGTCGTTCGCAACAATCCCGCTCGCGGTCGCCGCGGGCATCTTCCGGCCGTACGTGACGCGTCGTCGGTTGGGCTGCGCGATCGCCGGCTTGGCGATCGCATCGGCTGCGCTCGCGTTGACGGTGTGGCATTTCGGTGACGCGCAGTCGGCGTCGGCGTGGCCCGGCGCGCTCGCGTGGATCGGCCTGGCAGCGGTACTCGGATCGGGTGCGGCGTTCGCTGTGCCCGCCTCCCGTCCTGACCGCTCAGTGCGGTAGCGGTCAGCGCAGCGGCTTGCGTGGCGCGACAAACGACAGCACCCGCGCCGGTTGGCGCTTCGGCACCGCGCTGACGAGCAGCCGTGGCCGCACGAGGACCGGCAGGCCGGCGAACGACCGCAGCAACGTCGCGAACGGGCTCACCGCCGTGCCGCGCTTGCGCACCTCGAAGTGCAGATGCGTGCCGGTGCACCAACCCGTGCACCCGGCGGTCGCGATGCGCTGACCGGGGACAACGAACTGCCCAACGCGGACACGCCACGCTGCGAGATGGGCGTAGAGCTCCTGGTAGCCGCGCGAGCGAACGATCACGACGTTGCCGTAGCCCTCGTAACCGCGCACCTCGCCGACGTGAATCACGCGGCCGGTGACTGCTGCGCGCACGACCAGTGAGCGCAGGATCCCGATGTCGATCCCGGAATGCCATCGCGCGCCATCGTGTCCAAAGGGTGAGGTGATCGTCCCCTGCGCCGGCATCACCGGATACGCAAGAAGTTGTTGCCGGGCCTGCACAGCGTGAACGTGCAGGACCAGCGCTGTGACGAGCGCGGCAATACCCATAAAGGCTTCCCCTCCTCGGGGAAGACGGCACCTTAGCTCAGAAGATTTCGGGACACCAGGGCTCAACGCTCGTGCGGAAAAGCGCATCCGCGCGAACGGCCGCACGTTCCGTCAGCTCCTGCGCGCGCGAACTGCGCACCAACGCGTCGAACGTGAACCCTCCGAGATACACGGAACCGAGGCCGGTGATGTCGAGTTGCAGGTCGGCTGCGTCGTCTGTGCGCTCAGCGCCGGACGACGTGACGCGCCAGCGCCCGGCATTCTCCGGCATGAACGCATCCTCGACGTCGAGCACGATCTCGCCGCCCGAGTACGTGCGTGCCGACAACGCTTGACCGACGTCGATCAGTCGCACCCACACCCCGTCGTCGACTCTGAACTGCATGCGCCTCGGCTCCGCGAGCAGCATGAAGAGCTCGTGATCGAGCGGCAGCAGGTTGGCACTGAACTCCGACGTCCAATCGAAGTCGAGCAACCAGCGCCAGAGCTCGCGCGTTGCGTCTGGCGTGGGTGCAACGACCTCGACGATGTTGACGACTCCCTTGCTGACGCCGGCGGCCCAGTCCTGCTTCACGTTGTAGATCGCGTAACCCGCAGGCTTGCCGTCGAACTCGAGCAGAACGAGGTTCTTCGGCCCGCCTTGCCGCCGCGCCGGATCGTCGAAGAGCTTCCGGGTCTCCCACCACTCTTTGGAGCGCACGAACATTCCCGGCCGTTGCGCAACGACCTGCTCGTGGAGCGGCGGGAACGTACGTGCCGCTTCCTCGAGGTCGACGAGGCGCACCGTGCCACGCGGCTCGAACGGGCGCGCGAAGCGTGTGCGGTCGGTCGCGAGCGACATGCCGCCCATGAGCGACGCGAGGCCGTAGCCGAAGCGTCCATAGATGGTCGCCTCGGAGGCCCACAGGTAGGCCGCGAAGTCGCCGCGCGCACGACAGTCCTCGAGTTGCTCCTTCATCAAGGCCGTCAAGACGCCGCGCCGACGGTGCGTCGGCAGAACGCCGACCACGGTGATCCCGGCCGTCGGGATCAACGCTCCACCCGGCACCGACATCCGAAACGTGAAAGCGCCCGCACCGCCGATGATCCGGTCGCCTTCGAACGCCGCGTGCATGCGTGCGACCTCGATCCACTTGGCGAAGCGCTCGGCGTCCTCGATCTGGTTCTCGTGGCCGAAGTAATGGCTGATCACGTTCAGCGCATCGCGCAGCTCCTCGACCGAGGAGCAGGGCCGGACCTCGATATCCATTGCGCTACCTTAAACGCTCGAGCGGCGCGTACTCCAGCATCAGCCGGCGCTCGCTGCCGTCCTCGAAGCGCACGGTGACGACGCTGCCCGGCTCGATCCGCGTGACGATCCCGGTGCCGAGCGACTGGTGGCGCACGGTGTCCCCTGTCGAAAGGTCCGGGATGTCGGTGCGCGGCGCGACCTCGCGGACGTGGCTGCCGTAGTCCGACCACGAGGTCGGCCGCAGGCGCTCGCGCTCCACCCCGATCGTCGGGAGCTCGTCGAGGAACCGCGACGGCAGATTCGCGTCGCTCCGTCCGTAGAGATTGCGGCGCAGCGCGTGTGTCAACACAAGCCGCTCCTTGGCGCGTGTCATGCCGACATACGCGAGGCGCCGTTCCTCTTCGAGCGAGTTCTCCTCAATCGAGCGAGCGTGCGGAAAGATCCCCTCCTCGACGCCGATCATGAACACGGCGCGGAACTCGAGGCCCTTCGCGTTGTGCAGCGTCATCAGCGTGACCTGGCCGCCGTCGCCTTCCTCGTCGCCTCGCAGCGCGTCCTGGTCCGAGTAGAGCGAGATCTCTTGCAGGAAGCCGCTGAGCGAGCGCTCCTCGCCACCTGCGTCGTACTCGTGCGCGACGCCGACAAGCTCTTCGAGGTTCTCGATGCGGCCGCGCGCCTCGATCGTCCGCTCCGCCTCGAGCGACTCGAGATACCCCGTGCGGTCGAGCACGGCCTCGACGATCGTCGCGACGCTCGCGTCCGTCGCGGTAGCCATCAGCGTCTCCATCACGTTGCGGAACTGCGTCACGGCCTTTGCCGACGCCGAGGCGAGGCCCGCCTCCTCCACGTGGCCCGTCGCTTCCCAGAGCGACGTCGCGAGACCATCGGCGTAGTTGACGAGCCGCGCGATCGACGTGTCGCCGATGCCGCGCCGCGGGCGGTTCGCGATGCGCATCAGCGACCCTGCGTCGACCGGGTTGTCGATCACCTGCAGGTACGCGATCAGGTCCTTGATCTCCGCGCGCTCGTAGAAGCGCGGGCCGCCGATCACCTGGTAGGCGATGCCCTGCCGCACCAGCACGTCTTCCAGCACGCGGCTCTGCGCGTTCGTGCGATAGACGACCGCGATCTCGCGCGCGCTATAGCCCTCCTCGATCCGCGCGGCAATCTCCACCGCCACGAACCTCGCCTCGCCGTGCTCGTCCTCGGTTTCGACGACGCGGACGGGCTCGCCCTCACCGAGGTCGGACCAGAGGTTCTTCTCCTTGCGCTCGCGGTTGTGCGAGATCACGTTGTTCGCGGCCTGCAGGATCGTGTTCGTCGAGCGATAGTTCTGCTCGAGCGGAATCACCTTCGTGTTCGGGAAGTCCTTTTCGAAGTCGAGAATGTTCCGGATGTCTGCGCCCCTGAAGCCATAGACCGATTGGTCCGGGTCCCCAACCGCCATGATGTTTTTGGACACGTCCGTCAGCAGCTGCAGGAGCACGTACTGCGCGTGGTTTGTGTCCTGGTACTCGTCGACCATCACGTAGCGGAACGCCTTCGCCCATTTCGCGCGCGCTTCCGGGAAGCGCTGCAGCACGTCGACAGTCAGCATCAGCATGTCGTCGAAGTCGACGGCGTTCGAGGCGAACAGCCGGCGCTGGTAGAGGCTGTAGACGTCCGCAACGGTCTGGTCGTAGAAGCTCGCGACGCGCGAGGCGTAGTCGTCGGGGCCGATCAGCTGGTTCTTCGCATTCGAGATCTGCGAGTGGATGCCGCGCGGCACGAACCGTTTCGGATCGCGCTCGAGCTCCTCGAGGCACGCTTTGACGAGGCGTACCTGGTCGGCCTGGTCGTAGATCGTGAAGTTCGAGCGGTAGCCGAGCCGTTCTGCCTCGCTGCGCAGCATGCGCCCGCACGCAGAGTGGAAGGTCATGATCCAGATCGC
>JANMWB010000046.1:0-7773 GCA_031393705.1 Thermoleophilia bacterium
CGACGAGCGCCACCAGGGCGGCCCGGGGATTGCGCACGGCGGGCTCGTCGCAGGCGCGCTCGACGAGGCGGTCGGGCTGCTCGCAACCTGGTACGCATTTCCCGCGGTCACCGCGCGGATCTTCGTGCGCTATCGCCATCCCGTCGCGATCAACACCGAGCTGCTGATCAAGGCGTGGCTCGACGAAGCCCGTGGCAGGAGACTGCACGTCAACGCCTCGATCACCGATGGCGAGGAGATCTTCGCCGAGTGCAAGGCGGCGCTGCTCCATGTCCCACTGGAGCACTTCCTGCAGACCTCCGAGGGCCGAGCCGCGGCCGAGCATTGGGCCGAGCGCCTCGACACGTGAGAACCTTCACGCTCGAGCGCACGCAGGTCGTCGGCGCGTCAATCGACGAGGCCTGGGCGTTCTACGCCGATCCCGGCAACCTCGAGGCGATCACGCCGCGCTGGCTTCGCTTCCGAATCGAGTACGCACCCACCGAGCTTCACGCCGGTGCGCAACTTCGGTATCGGCTGCGCCTCTTCGGCCTCCCGCTCCGCTGGCTGACGGAGATCGTTGCCTGGAGCCCCCCGCACGCGTTCGTCGACCTGCAGCTCTCCGGCCCGTATCCGCTCTGGGAGCACTCCCACCGGCTTTCCGCGACCCCGTTCGGGACAGAGATCCACGATCACGTCCGCTACCGGCTGCCGGGCGGCCCGCTCTCCGGTGTCGTCGACGTTGTCGTCCGACGCTTGCTCGACGCGATCTTCGACTACCGGGCGCGCCGGACGTCCGAGCTGCTCTCGAGCACCTCGTGAGCGCCACGTAACCGCGTCCGCAAGAGACTCGCCGCCCGCGAGCTGTCGAGCGAGACGTCGGGCGCCCGCTCAGGCGTTGTGTGCGCCTCCTCGATCCGCGCCGGGTCGGCACCGAGCAGCACGGCGAATTCGAAGCGCGAAAGATCGTCAGCCCCGCCAAGGTGAAGCATCCCGGCGAGCGGCATCGACACCACCTCGAGCAGCGCGTCCGCCAGGTCGCCGACGTGCACGGGCGAACGAATCTCGTCGACGAAGAACCTCACGCCCTCAGCGGCGAGGCGTTCCTGCGGCCCCGGCTCGACGCCGCCGTAGATCAGCGATGTGCGGACGATCGTGGCGTCGCCGTGGAGCTCGGCGACCCTCCGTTCCGCTTCGGCTTTCGACCGGCCGTACGAGTTGACGGGCGCAGGTGCGTCCTCCTCCCGGTAGCGGCCGCGCGTGCCGTCGAACACGACGTCGCTCGACAGGTGGACGAGCCGGAGGCCCTCGGCGGCCGCAGCGACGGCGGCCGAACCCTCGACGTTCACCTCCCACTCCCCTGCGCCCTGGCGGTAGGCGGTATGGATCACCGCATCGACGCCCGCCACGGCGTGCCGTGCCGCTCCCGCGTCCCGCAGGTCGGCCTGCACCCACTTCGCCTCGCCCTGGGGGGGCCGTTCGAACCAGGTCGCGCGGACGTCCCAGCCCCGGGCGGGCGCCCGCCGGACGAGCTCCCCGCCGAGGTACCCGCAACCACCGGTGATCAATAACCGTTGCATTCCTGACAAATCCTTACCTGCGAAAGGGAGACGACCCGTGCCAGACCCGACACCGCCAGATTCCTGGCCCACGCCCGAGGACGAGACCGTCGTCCGTCAGCATGAGACGCTCGTCGGCGGAACCCCGCCGCCTGTCGCGCCCCCGCCGGTCGGCCCTCGGGCCGATCGCCGCATCGGCGCCGGGATGCTGCTCGGCATCGGCGTGCTGGCGCTGGTTGCGGCCGGCATCCTGATCGCCTACCTGCTCACCCACAAGAGCGATTCGAAGGCAGCGACGACCGTCACGACGACAGCGCCGAGCACGACGGTCGCGTCCAACGTCGCGGTGCCGCACTTCGTCGGGATGAAGGAGCAGGACGCGCTCGTGCGCGCCGGCCAGGTGGGCCTGCAGCCCGAGGAAGTCTTCAAGCCGACGAAGGCGCCGAAGGGCGTCGTCATCTCGCAGAACCCGCAGGAGGGCTCGGAGCTCGCACGCGGTGCGAGCGTGACCCTGGTCGTCGACTCGACCGCCAAGACGACCACGACAGTGTCGACAACGACGGCGTCGACCTCGACAGCGGCGACGACAACCACTGCCACGACCACGGCGGCGACCACGACAGCAGCCGCACCGGCCCAGCCGACGTCGGCAACGGTGCCGGACGTCTCGGGTCAGAAGGAAGCCGCGGCAGTGACGGCGTTCGGCAACGCAGGGCTCCTCGCGAGCATCGTCTTCGTACCGGCAAGCGACGCGTTCGGCATGGTCGTCGAGCAGGCGAAGCCCAGTGGCACGACCGTGCCATTCCACTCGCACGTGCAGCTCAACATCTCGCGCGGGTCGAGCAACGACACGCAGGTCTCGGTGCCGAACGTCGTCGGCAAGACACTGCAGGACGCCGTCAGCGCGTTGAACACAGTGCACCTGCGGCTGATCTACCTCAAGTACCCGGTGACCTCGCAGGCACAGGCCGGCAAGGTCGTGCAGCAGTCACCGCTCGGCGCAGCTCAGGCCCCGCAGAACGCGCAGATCGTCGTCTACCTCGGCGCCTTCAAGAAGGCGTAGACAAAGCGGGGCACGGGCGCCGCGGTTGGTCCTACCAGCCGCGGCGCTCGAGCAGCTCACTCGGATCGAGCGACTGCGTCGAGATGCCGACCATCGCCTCGCCGAGGCCGGCGGAGACGCGCGCGAGCACGTCAGCGTCCAGGTAGTGCGTCGTCGCCTCGACGATCGCGCGGGCCCGCTGCGAGGGATTGCCGGACTTGAAGATGCCCGAACCGACGAAGACACCGTCCGCGCCGAGTTGCATGCAGAGCGATGCGTCGGCAGGCGTTGCGATGCCGCCGGCGGTGAACGTCACGACCGGCAGACGCCCGTTCTCGGCCACCCATTTCACGAGCTCGTAGGGCGCCTGGAGGTTCTTCGCCTCCGCGTACAACTCCTCGCCACGCAGCGACTGCAGCCGGCGAATCCCGCCGAAGACCGAGCGCATGTGCGTGACGGCGTTGACGATGTCGCCCGTGCCCGCTTCGCCCTTGGTGCGGATCATCGCGGCGCCCTCGCCGATGCGGCGCAGCGCCTCACCGAGGTTCGTGCAGCCGCAGACGAAAGGAATCGTGAACTGCCACTTGTCGACGTGATGCTCGAGGTCGGCCGGGGTCAAGACTTCGGACTCGTCGATGTAGTCGACCTCGAGTGACTGCAGGATCTGCGCCTCGGCGAAGTGGCCGATGCGGCACTTGGCCATCACGGGAATCGTGACCGCCTCTTGGATGCCCGTGATCATGTCGGGGTCCGACATGCGCGCGACACCGCCGTCGCGGCGAATGTCGGCCGGGACGCGCTCGAGCGCCATGACCGCGCACGCGCCGGCCTCTTCGGCGATCTTCGCCTGCTCGGCGTCGACGACGTCCATGATCACGCCGCCCTTCAGCATCTCGGCCAGGCCGCTCTTGACCCGCATCGTCCCGATCTCGTGCATGGGACCTAGGCTAGCTCATGCCGCAGCACGGCCGCGACGGCGCGCAGGGCAACCTGGGTCTCGTCGAGCCTCGGCTCGCGCGTCGTGACGCGCTGCAACGCAAGGCCGGGCACGAGAAACGCGTGCCAGAAACCGCGAGACGACTTCTGCACGACGCGCCAGAGCTCCATCGTCACCGCGAGCGAGAGCACCAGCACGACGACCGGCGACCAGAACGCCGGTGCCATCGGGATGGCGCGATCGGCGAGAAACGTGACGGGGAGCGCAAGCGCCGCGAAGTTGGTGCCACACCGCAGCGAGAACCGTGAGGGCCGAGCCGTGCCGGCCCAGGTCGAGAGGAGCCGCCGTTCTTCGACGGCTGCGATCGCGCGGTGCTCGGCACCGTGCAGATGCAGTGCGCGGCCGCGCAGGATCGTGAAGAGCAGGACGAGCGAGAGGACGATCCCCGCCGCGGTCGACCACGGGCCGCCGACGAATGCAAGTCCCAGCGGCGCAACGAGCGCCGTGAGGATCAAATAGCGCTCCCGCGACGGCGCGACGCCGCCGGGGCGCAGGACGGGCGCGAGCGATGCCCAGAGGCGGACGAGGCCGCGCGCGAGCGGCACCCGGTGGAGGAGCTCCGGCGTGTGTTGCATGGTCCCTTCGCGCAGCGAGCCGTCCACCCCGGCGAATGCCCAGTGGTGCTCGCTCACGATCACGACGCCATTCGGACGCGCCATCCCCCCGAGGCGCGGCAGCGACGGCGCGAGGTCGGCTTTGCGGAGCAGCTCGGCGGTCTCTCCCATTTACCGGTTGTAGCGCACAAAGGGCCGCCCCGCCTGGGCGGGACGGCCCATGAATGCGTCACTTGAGACCTACGCCTGCCGGCTCACCAAACGCCGCGCGAGAAGAAACCGAGCAGCGCGAGAACAAGCACAACGATCAGAATGATCCAGAGGATTCCCACAGTCGAGCTCCTCCCTGTTCGAGTTATCGAAAGAACGCGAATCAGGTGCGGGGAGATACGGCCAAACGGTCGCCCAGCAGCCGCTCGATCGCCGGGTCGACGCCCCAGCGATCACGCAGCTCGGTGTACTCCGCGGCAGCGCGTTGTGCACGCGCCGCCGAAGGCGCGCGCTCGGCGCGCAGCATCAGGTTCTTCGCCGTGTGCTCGGTCGAGACGAACTCGATCACGTCGACGCGATAGCCCATCATCTCGAGCGCCGAGGCGCGCAACGCATCGGTGATGAGGTCGGCCTGCCGTCCAAGCAGGAGGCCGTGGCGGAGCAATGCGTCCTTCTGGCCGGTGATCTGCGCGGCAAGCTCGTGGTGACAGCACGGCGCGACGACGATCGCCTCAGCGTTGAGGCGCACGCCCGCCGCGATCGCCTCGTCCGTCGCCGTGTCGCAGGCATGCAGTGACACGAGCATGTCGATCGGCTGCTCGCTCTCGTACTCGTCGATCGACGTCGCTTCGAAGTGCGCTTCGTCGTAGCCAAGCCCGTCTGCAATCGCGCGCACCGTCTCGATCACCTGCGGATTGGTGTCGAGTCCGACCAGCTCGACGCGTGTTCCGACCTCGCGGCCGTACGCGACAAGCGCGAGGCTCATGTACGCCTTGCCGCAGCCCGCGTCGACGACACGGATCGAATCGCGCTCCCACAACGGCAGCGGCCGCAGCAACTCAACGTAATGCTGAACTTGCCGCTCCTTGTCACGGGCAATCTTCGTTGCACGGAGGAGTGGATGGTCGGCCGGCAGCGCATGCTGCCGTTCGCGGTCATGCGTGGAGTCGACCGGAATCTCCGAGGACGGCTTGCCGTGTGAGACGAGCCAGTTGCCCTTCTTCGTGCGGCGGGCGTGGAGGTCGCCGTCGGGCGCGAGCAGGTGCACGTTGCGCGCGTTCTCGAGCAGCGCGTCCAGGCGCGCCGGCCACTCGTCGCGCGGCACCGTCTCGGTCCGCGGACCGTCGACGACCTTGACCGCAGGCCCGCGCTTGAGCGTCACGGGCGCGGCGGTGATTCCGTCCGCCACCAGCTTGCGCCAGCCTTCGCCGAGTGCGCGACTACGCAACTGCTCCATGCTGCAAGTGTGCCAGTGCGATCACGTCCAGCTCGGGGGGCGGCCTGCGAATGAACGACGCGACGATGAGCAGGTCGTCGGCGGCTTCGGGGGCCAGCGTCGGCTCTGCCCGCGCGACCGCTGCGAGGCCGGCCTGCCATTCGAGTCCGCTCCGCCCCGTGAACGGGCGCACGTCGACGACCTGGCCCTGCGCGATCCAGAAGCCCCGCCGCGAGCCGTCCTGCTCGCCGGGGACGACGAGGCAGACCTCCAAGGCGCGAAGTCGTTGCATCCGGCCCACCTCTCGGGCGACGTGTTCGAGCGCCTCGAGGCGGTCGCGAAGCCGCGCCGCGTCCTCGAAGCGCAGGTCGCGCGCAAGCTGTTTCAACTTCGTGCGCAGCTTCGGCAAGGCGTCGTCGAGCGTCTCCCACTCGACACCTTGCAGCGCGCGCGCCGCGAGTTGCGCCCGGCGCCGGCTCTTGATCGGCCCGAGCTCGCTCGGCTGGGACGAGCAGACAACACTGTCGCCGCGTCGTCGCAGGTAGACGTAGCGGTCCGGCCTGGCGGAGCGCGCGTTCGCGGGCGGGCGTAGCTCGCGGATCAGGCGCAGCTCCTCGAGCGATGCTTCGAGCTCCGAGCCGAGCACGCGCCACTCGACCTTCTCGAGCGCGCCGAGTGCGGCTTCGACCGCGGGCCGCTGCTTCTCCGACCGGAAGTACGAGCGCAACCGCGCGCGCAGATCGCGTGCACGGCCGACGTAGAGCACCTGGTCGTGAACGTCGCGGAAGAGGTAGACGCCGGGACGCTGAGGCGCGCCGAACGCGAGGTTCCGCTTGCGGTGCACGCGGCGCGGCCGCGTCGCGGCGAGCTCGACCAGGTCGGCGACGGTGCGCGCGCCGCGCTCCTGCGCCATGCCGATCAGCGCGAGCAGGATCTCGGCGGTCGCCTCGGCGTCGGGCAGCGCGCGGTGACACGGCCGTGCGTCGGTTACGAACCGATGCGACAGCGCGGCGAGGTTCGCCGGCTGGCGGCCGAGCAGCCGACGGGCGAGCCCGACGGTGTCGACGACCGTCGCCGCGACCCGGTTGCCGGTGAGCCGCATCGTCTCGTTGTCGAGGAACGCCATGTCGAAGCGCGCGTTGTGGGCGACGAGCACCGCGTCGCCGGCGAACGCAAGGAAACGGCGCGTCACTGCCGAGACCGGCGGCGCGCGTCGCAACTGGTCGTCGCGCAACCCGGTCAGCGCAGCGACGCCGGGCTGCAATCGCGCGCCCGGGTTCGCGAGCGTCTGGAAGCGCTCCGTCAACTCGAGCCGATGCACGCGCACCGCGCCGAACTCGCACGGCCGCGCGGTTCCGGGACGGAGCCCCGTCGTCTCCAGATCGAAGACGACGAAGGTCGCGTCCTCGAGCGCGAGCGCCTCGCCGGGCGCGTCGGCGAGCACGACGAGGTCGCCGGACCAGCGCAGCCGCGCGTCCGCGCGGACGGCCTCGTCGAGCAACGAGCGCGCGAGCCCGACCGGCACGGCGTTCCCGAGCCGCAGGACGGTCCGGGCGGCGTCCTCGGCCGCCACGGGGCCTCGCCGCTCCTCGACGAGCTCGACCAGGCGATCTGCGGCATCGAGTCGCAGCTGCACCGTCCGGATGCTAGTACGAACAGGTGTTCGTGTCCATTCGGGACAGGATTGACCGATGTACGAACTGGTCGCCGACGACTTCGACGTGCCCGCGAGCCTCGAGCACGAGCGCTTCCGGCTCCGCATGCTCACCGTCGATGACGTCGCCAAGGACTTCGACGCGATCTCTGCACGCGTTGACCACGTGGGCGCGCCCCAGCCGATGTTCGTCCCGACGATCGCCAAGAACCTCGTCGACCTCGGCTGGCATCAGAAGGAGTTCGAGCTCCGCCGGTCGTTCGCCTACACCGTCGTCGCCCCGGACGAGTCCGAGGTGCTCGGCTGCGTCTACCTCTATCCGTCGGAGACACACGACGCGCGTGTGCGGCTCTGGGTGCGCAAGAGCGCCTGGGACGATGGCCTCGACCCCGTCCTCGAGGCGGCAGTGCGCGAATGGGTGGCTAGCCGTTGGCCATTCGAGCGCGTGACCTTCGAAGTGCGAGACCGGTGAGCGTCTCGCGGACGACGCGCTCGGCGACGAGCGCCGTGATGTCCGCCGACCCGATCCCCGTCGGTAGCACCTCGACGACGTCCGCTCCGA
>JANMWB010000097.1:0-3981 GCA_031393705.1 Thermoleophilia bacterium
GACCAGTTTGCACGCGCCGATACGATGCCGCCCTAGCGCGGCGCCTTGGCCGAGTGGTTAGGCAGAGGCCTGCAAAGCCTCGTACAGCGGTTCGAATCCGCTAGGCGCCTTTGAGCGGATCCCTCGTTCGGGGTCATGCGGCCGTCCGGTCGGTCGATACAGGGAACGATGCGGTTTCTCCCTCTTGCTCTCCTGACAGTCGTCCTGGCCCTGGCCGGTGCGACGGTTGCGTTCGCGCTCCCGGCTGCGTCAGCGCCTACCTCGGGCGGCACGACCTCGACGGGTGTCTCGACTTCGACGGATGTCTCCACCGACGAGGGGAGCGCCGGTGACAACGGCAACACCGACGACGGTGAAGTGACGACCGCCGACGACAACACCGATGTCACGACGTCAACGGATGACCAGGGCGACGAGCACGTCACCGGCACCAGCGGTGACGACGAGGTCGACGGCGGCGACGGCAACGATCGGCTCGACGGTGGCGACGGCAATGACAACATCGTGGGCGGGCTCGGCGACGACAACGAGACCGGTGGCAACGGCAACGACAACGAGAACGGCGGCCCGGGCAACGACACACTCTCGGGCGGCGCGGGGAACGACACCTTGAACGGCGGCCCCGGTGCGGACACCGTCAGCGGCGATGCCGGCAACGACAACCTGACCGGCGGGCCCGGCACGGACACGTTGAACGGCGGTGCCGGAAACGACACGATCAACGCAAGGGATGGCGCCCGCGACACCGTGAACTGCGGGCCGGGTAACGACACCGTGAAAGCCGATCGCTCCGACAAGCTCGTCGGCTGCGAGCACGTCTCGAAGCGCTGAGCGCTTCCTATATCGCCTCGGCACGGCCGAAAATAGCGCTCTCGAGCACGTAGAAGAGCGCGATCGCGGCAAAGAGACCGACCGCCAGCCACGCGGAGATGAGCGCGCTCAGCGTTGCGAGGGCGTAAATCGGAATCCCCGGGCGGAACGCGCGCGAGATCCCTGAAACCGTCCGCGGATCGGCGTTCGCAGAGAGCAGTCGCCCGTTGTGCGCGGCGTAGAACCAGAGGCACGCGTACATGGCTGCCATCACCACGTTCGTCAGTCCGTAGAAGAACGCGGCCGGTCGTGCGTCGTGTTGTAGATGCGCCGCGAGCACGTGCGTGGGGAACGGGATGAAAGCGATCACCATGAGGAAAAAGACGTTGATCGTCAGGAACGTCCTGTTGATCCGGTCGATTTGTTCGAAGACGGCGTGATGGTTGATCCACATGATCCCGATCGTGATGAACGAGATCGCATACGCGCTGTACGACGGCCAGAGATGGAGAAGCTCATGCGTCAACGACCCGCGCTCCGGTAGGCGGATCTCGAGGATCAACAGCGTCGCGGCAATCGCGAAGACGCCGTCGCTGAACGTCTCGAGGCGCGCGGTGCTGTTCATGCAGCCGACATGTACGCCGACCACCGCTCGGCGATGCGATCGCCCTCGAAGCGGAAGACAACGATGCCGTACTGCACGTAGCCCGTCTGCTCCGCGTTCCAGCGGAGCCGCATCGCCACCCGATCGTCCTCGCCGAAGATGTCTTCGACCTCGATCGTTAGATCGGGATGGTGCGAGATCATCGCACCTGCGAAGGCCTTGGCCGCCTCCGGCCCCGACGGCGTGCCGGGCGGGGAGTCGTGGTCGACGAAGTCCGGCGTGACCAGTTCGTTGACCGCATCCAGGTCGCCGGACGTGACGCGTGCGAAGTAGCTCTTAGCGATTTCCTTCTTGTCCATTTTCCCTTTCGCCTCCGTCGAGCCAATGGCTTCGTCACCAGTTTAGGATCGAACGGTGAGCTTCAGCGGATCGATGATTCAAAACGCGATCTACATCGCGCAGCAGGCGCCCGAGTGGCCCGTCTCCTTCCAGGACTGGGAGCGGGCCGCCGAGGCGAAGCTCGACCCCGGCGCGTTCGGCTACATCGCAGGCGGCGCCGGGGCGGAATCGACCATGCGCGCCAACCTGGACGCGTTCCAGAGCTGGCGGATCCGGCCCCGGATGCTCGCGGGAAACGCCGTGCGGGACATCTCCGTCGACGTGCTCGGGATGCACTCGCCGGCTCCGTTTTTCCTCGCGCCGGTGGGTGTGCTCTCGATCGCGCACGCGGAAGCGGAGGTGGGCGTCGGCAAGGCGTCGGCCTCGTCGGGCGTCCCAATGCTGCTCTCGAGCGCGGCCACGCACTCGATCGAAGAGGTCGCTGCGACCGGCGCTCCGCGCTGGTTCCAGCTCTACTGGGTCAACGACCGCGAGATCTGCGGGAGCTTTGTCCAGCGCGCCGAGGCCGCCGGCTACGGGGCGATCGTCGTCACGCTCGACACGTTGACGCTCGGCTGGCGCCCGCGCGACCTGCGGCAGGCCTATCTCCCGTTCATCAAGGGCGAGGGGTGCGGCCAGTACTTCAGCGACCCCGTATTCCTCTCGCGGCTCGACAAGACGCCGGAGGAGGACCTGCTCACCGCCGCAGCGACGATGCTCGCGACGTTCCCGAACCTCGGCCTCACCTGGGACGACCTCGACTGGCTGCGGGAGCAGACGACGCTCCCGATCCTCGTCAAGGGCGTGCTCACCGCCGAGGATGCGGCGATCGCACTGCAGCACGGGATCGACGGGGTGATCGTCTCAACCCATGGTGGGCGCCAGGTCGACGGCGCTGTCGGCGCGCTCGACGCGCTCGTCGAAGTGCGCGACGCCCTTCCCGATGCGGTCGTGCTGATGGATGGCGGCATCCGCTCAGCCGCCGACGTGCTGAAGGCGATGGCACTCGGCGCCGACGCGGTGCTGCTCGGACGGCCGTACGCCTACGCGCTCGCCGTCGGCGGGCAGCGCGGGGTGGAAGAGCTGATCCAGAACCTGATGGCGGAGATCGACCTCAACCTCGCACTCGCCGGCGGCCATTCGATCCGCGACCTGGACCGCACGTGGCTGACCAGGGTGTAGTCCTCGGCGAGCCGGGCTCGGTCGCGCTCGAGGAGATCTACGTCGATGCGCCGGGGCCGGGCGAGGTGCTCGTTCGTATCGAGGCGACCGGCGTCTGCCATAGCGACCTGCATGTGATCGAGGAGGACGGCTGGCATCACGCGCTGCCGGTGCTGCTCGGCCATGAGGGAGCAGGAACAGTCGTGGCCGTTGGGGAGGCTGACGTAGAGGTACCTCTGCGTCACTTGGAGCCGGGCGATCGCGTCGTCATCGGCTGGAAGACGGCCTGTGGCCAGTGCTCGATGTGCAAACGTGGCGAGCCGCGCCAGTGCAAGAAGCCGCCCGGCGCGCCCGGCAGGCTGCACCGCCACGACGGAGCCGAGCTCACGCCGGTGCTTCGCACCGGCACCTTCGCGACGCACACCGTCGTCCCGGCTGTTGCCGCGGTGAAGGTGGCGCGCGAGCTGCCCGTCGAACAGGCGTGCCTGATCGGCTGCGCCGTTGCGACCGGCGTGATGTCGGTGCTCGAGACCGCAAAGGTGTGGGAGGGCGCCCGTGTCGCGGTGATCGGCTGCGGCGCGGTCGGCCTCTCGGTGATCCAGGGGGCGCGGATCGCCGGCGCCTCGGAGATTCGCGCGATCGATCTCGACCAGCGCAAGCTCGAGCAGGCGACGCACTTCGGCGCGACGCACACGGAGCCCGGCCCCGTCGACTTCGTCTTCGACGTCGTCGGCCGTGCTGCCACGTTCGATCAGGCGCTCGGGTTGATCGTGAGCGGCGGCACCGTGGTCCTGATCGGGCTTTCGCCCGCGGGCGAGAAGGTCGAGCTCGACCTTCCCGGGCTCTTCGCGAAACGCGCCCGCATCCTCGTCTCACACGGCGGCGATCACCTGCCGCAGGAGGACTTCCCGAAGCTCGCGCGCTGGGCGCTCGAGGGGAAGCTCGACCTCGCTGGCATGGTGACGCGCACCGCGCCGCTCGCGGACTGGGAAGACGCGCTCGCTGCGATGCGCAGCGGCGACGTGATC
>JANMWB010000100.1:0-50710 GCA_031393705.1 Thermoleophilia bacterium
AACCGGCGTGAGCCCGAGCCGCTTCAGTCCGGCGATCGCCTCGGCGCTCGTCGGCTTCACGGTGTCCGCCACGACAAGGCGGGCGATCTCAGCTCCATCGAGACGAACGACGATCGAGCCGCCGCCGCGGCCGACGGCGACTTCATGGTTATCGACGATTCCTGTCACACCGACGCCCGCCTCATTTCTGAAGTCAGCGACCGCCGGAAGGGTTCCGAGCTCCGTCCTCGCGGCAGCCGCAATCGCTTGTGCGACGGGATGCTCGGATGCAGCCTCGACCGCCCCGGCATAGCGGAGCACGTCCGCTCGCGTCGCGCCGTTCAGCATCTCGAGACCCGCGAGCGTCATCTTCCCTTCGGTGATCGTTCCCGTCTTGTCGAGAACGATCGTCGAGACGCGACGGGTCGATTCCAGCACCTCCGGCCCCTTGATCAGGATGCCGAGTTGCGCACCGCGCCCGGTGCCGACCATCAACGCGGTCGGCGTCGCAAGGCCGAGCGCACACGGGCAGGCGATGATCAGCACAGCGACCGCGGCCGTGAAAGCGGCGCTGACATCGCCCGTCGCGATCAACCAGCCGGCGAGCGTCGCCAACGAGATCCCGATCACGATCGGGACGAAGATCCCGGAGACACGGTCGGCGAGCCGCTGGATCTGCGCCTTGCCGGTCTGAGCGTCCTCGACCATCCGCGCGATCTGCGCGAGAGCGGTGTCCGCTCCGACGCCAGCGGCGCGCACGAGCAGGCGCCCGTAGGTGTTCAGCGTCGCTCCCGCAACCTTCGCGCCGACAGCGACCTCGACGGGCATCGACTCGCCGGTCAGCATCGACTGGTCGATCGCGGATCCGCCTTCTTCGACGATCCCGTCGGTCGCGATCTTCTCGCCGGGACGGACGACGAAGAGGTCGCCGACGACGAGCTCGCCGACGGGAATCTCGACTTCCTCGCCGTTGCGCAGAACGCGTGCGCTCTTCGCGCCGAGCTCGAGCAGCGCGCGGATGGCGGCGCCGGAGCGCCGACGGGCACGCGCCTCGAAGTAGCGACCCAGGAGGATCAACGCGGTGATGACCGCGCCGACCTCGAAGTAGGTGTCGGCGGCGAGACCGCCGACGAGAACGACCGCCGACCAGACGAACGCGGCGACGGTGCCGAGGGAGATCAGCGTGTCCATCGTCGCAACCCCATGCCGTGCGTTCTTCAAAGCGGCGCGGTGGAAGCGGAGCCCTGACCAGAAGATGACGGGTGCCGAAAGAGCGAGTGCGAGCCATTCCCAGCCGGCAAAGCGAGCCGGCGGAATCATTGCCATGACGACGAGTGGGACGCTGAGGACGATCGCCACCGTCAGGCGGATTCGCAGGGGCCTGGTCGGGTCCCCCTCCTCCTCGTCGGCTCCCGTATGTGGCAGCGCGGCGGTATAGCCGGTGTCCTCGACAGTCTTGATCAGGTCGGCGACCGTGAACCGGCTCGCATCAAAGTTGACGGCCGCCTCCTCGGTTGCGAAGTTGACGCTCGCCTCGACACCTTCGAGCTTGTTCAGCTTGCGCTCGATCCGGGAGGCGCAGGATGCGCAGGTCATGCCCCCGAGCTCGAGCCGTACGCGCTCTGCACTGCTCTCACGAAGCGCAGTCGCCATCAAGCAGCCTCGTACCCGGCCTCGTCGATCGCTGCGCGCAACTGCGCATCGTCGAGCTCGCTGCCGACGACGGTGACGAGCTTCGTTTCGAGGTCGACGTCGACCGACTCGACGCCGGCAACGCCGCTGAGCTCCTCGGTGACAGCGCGCTCGCAATGGCCGCAGTGCATGCCGGGCACGGTGTAGGACACGGTCTCGCTCATCGGATCTCCTCCGTTGTCGTTAGCCTGATCATACTATACCCCATGTGGGTATATTCTACGCGCCCGCGGCCGCTCACGCCGTCTGCCCGCGGAGCACTACTTATGGTGAGACGCATGGCCGGCTGGCACCTCCACACCGGGAGGCGCTTTCGTCGAGCCGGAGCCGGTGATTGCCGGGCCGATAACGAACGAGGACAGTGCGAACATCGCCGCGAAAACGCCGAGCGCGATCGCTGGCGCGTGCCAATTGCCAAAGCGACGATGGAGGCGAAGCAGGAACGGAACCGCGGCCACGAAGCCGATCGCGGCGAAGAGCGCCTGCCCTGCCGCTCCCGCGAGGAGCGCGGCACCCGCCAGCGGGCCGACGTGGTGGAGAACGTGGGGCAGAAGGCCGGTGAACGCTCCCCACGCGGCCAGGATCCCCTCCCAGGCACGCTCGCGCATCGACCGGTGCGGGACAGCAACCACGGTCATCGCGGCGTCCGTCGCGGCCGTTCGGCAGGAACGCGCGCCGGCGTCAACCCGGTCGTCGCCAGAGAGCTGCTATCACTGACCGCGTCGACCCGGCGACGGCGAGGGCGACGGCGACGAGGAATGAACCGAGGTGTCGCCGCGGCGTAATCGTCCCAGGCAGCGCCGTACTCGATTGCGACCTCGCGCTCTTCGCGCATCGCAAGCTTCCGGTAGACGACGAGCAGCACCGGGAACATCGCGAGCGTCGCGAACGTAGGCCATTGCAGCAGGAAGCCGATCATGATCAGAGCGAAGCCGGCGTACTGTGGATGCCGGATCCACGCATACGGACCGCTGGTGGCAAGCGTCCGGGTCTTCTGCGCCGTGTAGAGCTGTTTCCAGCCGGCCGAGATCAGCCAGAAGCCGCCGATAATGAAGGCGTAGCTCCCGAGGTGGAAGGGGCTGACATGCGCGTCGCCCTGCCAGCCGATCAGGTCGTTCCAGAGATGGCCTGAGTTGTGGGACAGGTCGACGCCGGGAATGAGACCTCCGAGCGGACCGGACAGCAGATAGACAGTCAGCGGGTAGCCGTACATCTCGGTGAAGAGCGCGACGATGAATGCCGAGAAGCCGCCGAGCGCACGCCAGTCGCGCTTCGTCTTGGGATGGAAGAAGCTCGCCGCGAACACGATGACGAGCACGGAGTTCAGGATCACGAGGAACCAGAGCCCGTAGCCGTTTTCGGTCATCGCGCCTGCCCTCCGTCCTCGACCACGATCGTGCCGCGGAGAATCCCCAGCTGGCAGGTGAACTCGAACTCACCGGACCGCTCCGGCCGAAGGTCGATGGTCACGTCCTGGTAGGGCGGCAGCATCGCGCTCTTGCCGAAGTCCGGAAAGACGACGCGTTCCGAGCACGCCGTCGTCTCTTCCCGGCGAAACACGAGACGCAACGGCTCGCCGGTCACCGCGTGAACCACTGCCGGCTGGTAACCGCCATTCACACGGATCAGCGTCGCCGGTACTTCGTGCCGGTGGCGTTTCAGGGCGTCGAGCATGTTCAGCTCTTCCCGTCGCCGCTGCCGCCGTGCATACCGCGCATCATCAGCGCCATCATCAGCGTGCACGCGACCGCAGCGACGATGAAACTGACGCCGGCAACGCCGGTGGCGACAAGCGCGATCGCGATCACGAGCATCGGGACGCAGCACGCGATCATCATCCAGCTGTGTCCGCCGTGACCGTGGCCGCGGTGCAAACCTTCGTCGGGCGTGTGGTCGTTGCTCGCGTGGTTCATGAAGGCCCCCTCAGCGACTGCGGGATGTGACCGAGCTGCTTGTAGAGCGGACAGAACCCGAGCGCGCCGGTGACAACGAGGTCGGCTCCGGCAACCACGAGCAAAAGCTCAAGGACGACTGCGACCGCGCCTGACGCCGACGCCAGCAGCAAGATCCCGGCCAGTAGCCCGGCACCGCCGAGACCGACCCGGCCGACGCGCTCGCGCGGCGTGATGTTGATCGTTGGGCGTCTCATGCGAGCCTCCTTCGTTGGGTCCTTGTACAACGAGAATGCGCCTCGCGTCTGTAGGACCTGTGAAGAGCGTTCGCTGCTCTTGTGAAGGCGCCGACGCGCGGCTACGGGCGTCGACCGCCGGCGAGCGGCAGCACGACGCGGAAGGTTGAACCCTCCGCCGGCGTCGAGTCGACGTCGACGCGGCCGTCGTGGGCTTTGACGAGCTCGCGGACGATCGACAACCCGATTCCGGCGCCGCCGGTGGCACGCGACCGGGACCGGTCGCTGCGCCAGAAACGCGTGAAGATGTGGCGGAGGTCGTCGGCGGGGATGCCCACGCCTGTGTCGGCAACCTCGAGCACGGCATCGGCGCCGTCGCGTCGCACGGTCAGCCGCACCGACCCGGAGTCGGTGTAGCGATGCGCATTCGCGACGAGGTTCGTCGCGATCTGCTCGAGCCGGCCGCGATCGCCCATCACGACCGCGCGTTCAGCTTCGACGATGAGCGCGACGGCGCTCCCGTCGAATCGCGGCGCGAACGACGAGGCGACCGTCTCCGCGATCTCGGCGAGGTCGATCGGCTGCTTGTCGAGCAGCATTCCCGGTCGCTCCGCATCAGCGAGGCGCGACAGGTCGTCGAGCAGCCGCGTCAGCCGCAACGCTTCGCTGTGCATCGCGTCGAGATTCTCTTCCGGCGGCAGCACACCATCCTGGGCTGCCTCGATTCGGGAAAGAAGCGAGTTCACGGGAGTGCGCAGTTCATGTGCGAGATCAGCCGCGTTCGCCTTGCGGATCTCCTCCTCATGCTCGAGGGTCTCGGCGAGCCGGTTCAACGATCGTCCAAGTGCGACGAATTCCGCGGAGCCCTGCGACTCGAAGCGAGCGTCGAGCTCTCCTCGCTCCATGCGCACCGCTGTATCTCGAAGGCGGCGTAAAGGTCGCGTCAACGTCTGTGCGAGGAGCGATGCAATCAGGAGGGCAGCGACGATCGCGAACGCGCCGCTGATCAGGTGGAGCCGATCCAGCGACCTTCGCAAGTCCTGCTCTTCCGGTGTGTACAGCTCCCCCGAAGCCGGGGAGATCGTCACGGTCCCGGTAGGGCGCGATCCGACTATGAGAGGTGCGTTCGCGCGTACTCCGCGCAACGGATCGGTGACCAGCACGACCCGCCGGCCGACGCGCACCTCAGCGTGTAGATCGTCGAGTGCTGCGAGGTGGCGCAGAGTCGGTTTCGCCCTCGTCCAGCTGCCGGCTTCGGCGTAGACGACACTGGCGATGTCTGCGAAGTGAGAGGCCGAGCGCTCGAGCCGGGCGTGCGCAGTTCGCGACAGACGCGGCTTCAATCCCGCATCTCCCAGAACGGTTGCGACGCCGATCGCGACGAGCGCCACAGCGATGAGGGCGAGTGTGAGCCGAGCCCTCAGCCCGAGGCGGTTCATCGCCTTGCGAGGCGGTAGCCGACGCCGAACACGGTCTCGACATAGCGCGGCTGCTTCGGGTCGTCTTCGATTTTCTTGCGCAGGTTCTTCACGTGCGCGTCGATCGTCCGCTCGTACCCTTCGTACTCGTAACCCTGCACGTGGTTGATCAACTCGAAGCGCGAGTACGCCCGCCCCGGAAAGCGCGCGAGCGTCTGCAGCAGCTTGTACTCGTTCGGCGTCAACTCGACCGGCTCGCCGGCCTTCCGCACTTCGTGACGCACCGTGTCGATCTCGAGCGCGCCGGCGTCGAGCGAGATGACCTCGACGAGCGGCAGGTCGCCACCGTCGGTGCGTCGGAGGATCGCCCGAACGCGCGCGACGAGCTCGCGTGGCGAGAACGGCTTCGTCAGGTAGTCGTCGGCGCCGATCGCAAGCCCGGTAACCCGCTCGTCCTCTGAGGCCTTCGCCGTCAGCATCAGGATCGGCAGGTCCGAGCGATCGCGGATCTCGCGGCACACGTCTTCGCCGGAGCGGTCGGGGAGCATCAGGTCGAGGACGACGAGGCCCGGCTTGATCCGTGCCGTCAGCGACAGGCCGTCTTCGGCGGTCCCGGCAACGAACACGTGGTACCCGTCCTTCTCGAGGTACGCACGGACAACCTCCTGGACCGAGGGATCGTCGTCGATGACGACGATCTTCTTGTTCGGCTCTGTCGTCATCATCACGAACATTCCTCTCGCCTGTGAATTCCGTATGAAGATTCGCGGGCGTGAGGCCGTCTCGCATCCGTAGGAACCACGGCGTCTAGAGGTAGCCCAGCGGGTCGACCGGCGACCCTCCGACGCGCACCTCGAAGTGAAGATGCGGACCGGTCGAGAAACCGGTCGAGCCGACATAGCCGATGACTTGGCCCTGTGCCACCTGCTGCCCGGCCGCGGCCGCCAGGCTCGACTGGTGTGCATACGCGGTCGCGAGGCCGTTGCCGTGGTCGATCACGATCAGGTTCCCGTAGCCACCCGAATAGGCGGCGAGGATCACACGGCCGGATGCAGCAGCATGAATCGGCGTACCCGCACCCACTCCGATGTCGATGCCGGGATGGAGGCTTCCCCAGCGCATCCCAAACGGGCTTGTAATCGGTCCCGAGACGGGCCAGGCGAGACCGGAGGACGCCGAGGGCGTTGCTGCAGGCGTCGAGGGTTGCGACGTGATCGCGGATGACACCGACGCGCTTGCTGCGCGAAGCGCGTCCGCCTCCGCGACCCACTCGCGTTCGTTCGCCTGCGTCTGCGCGAGCGCCTGTCGACTCTCGGCGCGACCGCCGGCGAGCGCGCGGCGACGTGACAGTAGTTGGTCGCGCAGCCCTCGCACCTGCTCGGTGCGATAGGCGACCACGCGCGTCGACGCGGCGACCGAGCGTTGCAACTCCGCCGTGCGCACGCGCGCCTGCCGCACTCGAGCACGTCCCCTCGCGACCTCGCCGACGATCTGCGCGTCTTGATTTGCGACGGAACTCGCGTAGTCGAGCCGGTCGAGCGCGTCGTTCAGACTGGACGCACCGAGAACGACCTCGACCGTGGATGGCTCCTCGCCCTGATAGATCTGGACGAGTCGGGTGTTGAGGTGCAACGTCGCGGTTCGATACTGCGTCCGCAGGAACCGGAGGTGCTCGTCCTGGAGCTTCTGCAGTGCGTCGATCCGCTCGAGTCGCTGCCTGTGCAATGCGAGATCGGTCTCCAGCGCGCCGAGCCGCGTCGAGACGTCGCCGGCCTGTCGCTCGAGATCGCGGATCCGCGTCGTCACCGCGCCGATCTGCGCGGTCAGTGCAGCCTCGCGTGACCGTGCCTGCGCGATTCGGCTGTCGAGCGAGCTCTGACGGGTGCCGTCAGCGACCGTGGGGCTCGCGAGCAAGAGGAACGCACCGAGCGTCGCGAGGCGGCGGAGAACCTTCAACCGGTGAACAGCATTGGGGTCATGGACAGAAACGAGTCGCTTACGGCATGTTCATGCCGGTCATCGTGTCGCCGTTCGACATCGTATGCATCGGTGTGGTCATCGTCTGACCACCGGGCATCGTGTGGCTTCCATTGTCGCCGCTCGATCCGCCGGTGAGTGCGAGCGCACCAATCAGCGCCACGGCGAAAAGAGCGACAGCTGCGATAACGACAATTGCGACCTGCTTGTTCAAGAACTCCTCCTCCGTCTCGGGATAGGCGGCAAGCTACGAAGCAGGCGTGAAGGACCTGTGAACCTGCCTGCTAGCTCGGAATTTGGGCGAGCAGCTTCGCCGGCTCGATGTACATCGAGCGCGTCGGCGCCATCCAGTAGTCGCGGTACCAGAGCACCTTGCCCTTGTCGATCAACGCGAAGGCGTGGCCGGGCGTGTCGGCGTGCATGCCCTGCCCGAGGGTGTTGAACACCTCGGACATCGTCCGGTCGTCGTCGGCGATCATCGGCGAGTTGATTCCGTACTGCGTGATCGCCTGCTTCAGATCCCCCGACGAGTCTGGGGTGATCGAGACGAGGCTGATGCCACGCTTCGCGAGTTGCGCTCCGAACTTCTCGATCCCCTTGATCTGTTCGAAGCACGCCTGGCACATGACGCCTTCGGAGAAGAAGAGCAGCGTCTTGCGGCCGTAGACCGTCTTTGAGCTGATCGGCTGTCCCGTCTCGACATTTCGCTCCGAAAACACGGGAACCGCTGAACCGACCGGTAGACCGGCGCCGGTCTTTGCGCCCGTCGCCATGGCGTGGGCGGCGCCCGCCGACGTCGTGTCTTTCTTGAACACGCTCGGGAGAACGAAGCTCGCGGTGATGACGGCAACCACAGCGAGCGCGACGGTCGCGCCCTTCAAACTGCGCCAGAACGAGTTAGACGGGGTCGACCCCATGGTCGGCACGGCCGCCCGCCGCGCTTGCTTTGCTTTCTTTCCACTCACTGGTATCACCTCTTCTGAAGATTGCGTAGATGAAGCCGCCGACGAGAACGCCGAGCACCGGCAGCGAGACAAAGTTCGGAACGCCGTCGACGTAAGCCGCGACCGTCCGCATCCACGAGCCCATCACCCTCTGGAAGCCGGGCGCGGAATCGGACTTGCCGGTCAGCGCGAGGACGATGAACAGGACGCCGAACCCGGCGAAGATGACGGCGCCGGCGAGCTTCATGACACCGATGCGCTTTGCGTGGGAGCCGAGGCGCAGAGTGATCCTGGGATCCTTGACGCGCTTCTTTGCCTCCCCATAGAGGAGCGCGAGCGGGATCAGAGGCGCCATCATTCCGGCGACGTAGGCGACGCCGAGGAGCAGCCCGCCGCTGATCGTTCCGCTCGTTGCCGACAACGCGATTGCACCCGCGAGGACCGGCGCGCAGCACGCAGTCGCGCCGCCGGAGAAAACACCGAGCCCGAAGACGGAGAGCGTCGAGCCGGTCATGGTCGGTTGCGGCATGTCGATCGGCAGCATCGTTCCGCGCCACAGAGCGACCGCGACGCCGATCATCATCAGCCCGCCGAACGCGAACAGCTGTGGGTGCCATTGCGAGACGTACGAGGCAAGTGCCGCGGCGCCAAGCGTGATCGGCAGAACGACGAGCGCGACGCCGGCGACATAGACGGCCGTGAGCTGTGCGACACGCAGCTTCTTACCGCCGCCGATCGCTGCGAGGTAGGCCGGCATCATCACACCCGCACAGCACGGCGCGAAGAACGCGACCATCCCGGCAGCGAACGCTGCCGCGAGCGAGCCCGCCATCAGGAGGCTCGTCACAGTCCCAGCTCCTTGCGCAACCGCCTTTCGGAGAAGCGCCCGTACGCGACGACGCGCTCTCCGTCGGTTAGGACGGGAAGGAATGCGAGGGGAATCCCGCGCGCGGCGAGTCCAAGCGCTTCAGCGGAATCGACGGGGATCTCGCAAACGTCGACACCGAGCGTGTCGAGCAGGTCGTGTGCGCGCTCGCAAAGGTGGCAGTCGTCGGCGGTGATCAGGGTAAGGGTGGCTGCTCGCGTTGCTTTCGACACACTCGGGAAGGTCGTCCGCGGGTGTGAAGGGGCTGTGAAAGTCGGGGCCTACGGGCCGAGGTTCCGTGGTTTCTACGGACACGCGGAGCGACTCACGAGTCTCGCTCACTACGGCGCCGAGCTTCACGGGAATCGCATCACATCTTCACGGCGCCTTCGCGCAGCGACTTCACAGTACGTCGCACATGCGACGAAAGGCACGCGATGAACACCTATCGCATTCCACTGATCGGTCTGCTCGTCATCCAGGCCGCCATCGGCTACGAGTGGGCGATGTCGGGTCTGGCGAAGATCGTTCGCGGTGGCTTTCCATCCGGACTTGCCGCCGAGCTGCGCAACAAGTCCCAAGGCACTGTGTCGTGGTATCGCAGCTTTCTCGACGGCACGGTGATCCCGCACGCCTCGGCGTGGGGCTACGCGATCGAGATCTCGGAGCTCGTGATCGGGATCATCCTCATCGCAACTGCTTTGATCTGGATCTTTCGCTGGGACGGGATCACCACCCGGCAACAGCAAACCCTTCTCGTGGCGGTCGCAGCAGCGGCATTCGCCGGCGTGCTGATGAACGTCAGCTTCCACCTGGCGAACGGTTCGCCGCATCCGTGGCTGATCCCGAAGAACGGCTTCGACGAAGGCGTCGATCTCGACAGCCTGATGCCGCTGATCCAACTCGTCTTGGCCGGCGGTGCCGTGCGACTGTGGGCTCTCGCACGGCGCGAACAGCGGCCGCGGCTCGCGCCGGCGCCGCGTGCCGCCACGAGCGCATGAACGAGATCCTTCACAGCGCCTACACATGCCCTCCCTACGGTCGTGTCTCACGACCCGACCAGGGAGAGCCTGAATGACACACCGCGCGTCCGTCGCCGTTGCTGTAGCCGCCCTACTGATGGCAGCGATTGCCATACCGCTTGCAGTCGTCGCGCTTGTGCGCGCCGGAAACACGACATCGGAGTCGACCTCATCCGGCATGAGCGGGATGTCCGGCTCGAGCGCGATGAGCGACCACATGGCTGCAGCCCCGTCGGAGGGCGTGCCAGACGCGGTGGCAAACCGCGGCGGCGAACCGCTCGCGCACGCTGTCGACGGCGACACCTGGGTATTCCAACTGGCGACGCGGCCTGTGAAGTGGCAGATCCTTCCCGGCACACGGGTGCTCGCATGGACGTTCAACGGCACCGTTCCCGGCCCGGCGATTCGCGTTCCGTACGGGCAGCAGGTGCGGATCGTCGTGAAGAACGAGCTTCCCGAACCGACCGCTGTGCACTGGCATGGCATTGCGGTCCCGAATTCGATGGACGGCGTTCCTGGAGTGACGCAGCAGCCGATCGGCGTCGGCAAGAGCTTCACATACAGCTTTCGCGCGATCCCAGCCGGCGGTGGTACAGGCGGCACGTTCTTCTACCACTCGCACTTCGATGAAGACAGGCAGGTCGGGCTCGGGCTGTCAGCGCCGTTCATCATCGTGCCGCCCGCCGGGCCGCACTATGCGGTCGACCGGACGGTGATGCTCGGCGAATGGAACTTCGACGCGGCAACCCGCGCGACAAGGCCGCCGATGGACATGGAGGGCATGCTCCCGAACTACTTCACGATCAACGGCAAGAGCTATCCGGCCACACAGCCGATCGACATGAGCGCGGGGCAGCGCGTGCTGCTGCGGCTCGTCGGTGCGGGCCAGTTCACACACCCGATGCACCTGCATGGCACCGCGTTCACCGTGATCGCCAAGGATGGGCACCCGCTCTCGTCGCCCTACAAGGCCGATGTCGTGAACGTCGCCCCCGGCGAACGCTACGACGTCGTCTTCACGGAACCGAAGGGCAAGTGGGTGCTGCACTGCCACATCGGGCACCACCTGACAAACAACGGCGAGTCGCCGGGCGGCCTCTTGATGGTGGTCAATTCGAGGGGCTGACGTGCGCGCGTCCCACGCCACTCGCGGGAGCGTGCTGCCGGACTAGCCGCCTGAGCGGCCGATGATCTCGATCCGGTAGCCGTCGGGATGACGGACGATTCCGAGTTGACGCAAGCACCGGACGCTTTCCACGAATCCGTCGTGCTTCCAGCACAGTGTTAGGCTCGGAGCGGTGCCCGCATTGTCACTGACGCCGATGCTGACTGTCGAGTCCGCGCCCGCTGCGATCGACTTTTACCGGAACGGCTTCAATGCAGTCGAGCAAGCGCGCTTCGCCGCCCCGAGTGGACATGTCGTCGCCGAAATGGCCATCGACGGACTGCGGTTCTTCGTCGTCGACGAGAATCCGCAGGCTTTCAACCTGAGTCCAGTGTCGCTCGCCGGGACAACGGTGCGCATCAACCTGATCGTCGATGACCCCGACGCGACGGCAGCTCAGGCGATCAACGCGGGCGCACGCGAGATCTTCCCTGTAGCCGACCAGCCCTACGGATTCCGACAAGGACGGGTAGCGGACCCCGACGGGCACCACTGGTTGATCGGGAAGCCGTTACGGCAGTGACCGCGACTCCGCGCTACCGCCGATGATCTCGATCCGCCAACCGAGCTGAGTTGTTGGCGCCAGCGGACGAGGCCGAATGAGCGACTTGCGGATGGCGCAGCGGTGGCAGATCCTTCGCCCGTGGAGGAACCACTGATCGAACGAGCGGAAGTCGTTGCTCTACTCTTCAATGTGAGCGACATCGCCTCGTCGCTCGCGACGATCGAACGACTGTTGGAAGAGGATGATGGCGAAGAAGAAGCTGACTGAGGCCGAAAGAGCCGAGCGTGAGATGCAGCGCGCGCGTATGTTGGCGAACGCGCAGCGGACACGCGAGCTAGCCGAACGCGCACAGGCGAAGCTCGAAGCCAAGGCGTCGAAGCGGTAGCGACCACTCGCGTCCGGGCGACACGAACTCGCCTGCGGGGGGCGTCCTCACGCCGGATCGGTTCGAGAGCTACCAGACGCCGTTAGAAGAACGGCGCGTTCAACGGCTACTTCCCGCCGCGCCCGATGATCTCGATCCGGTAGCCGTCCGGATCGCGCACGAAGCAGAGCCACGAGCCGCCTTCGCGCACCTGGTACGGCGGCTTCTCCGGCTCGATGCCTTGCTCCGCGAGGCCCGCGAGCGTCGCGTCGAGGTCGTCGACGCCGATCGCGATGTGGCCGTAGGCGGTACCGAGATCGTAGGTGCCGCCGTCGTGATTGAACGTCAGCTCGAGCTCCTCGTCCTGGCCGGGGAACGCGTAGAAGTACAGCGTCGCCTCGAGCTCGCCGTTGCGAACGATCGGCGACTCACGGCGGAACTCCATGCCAAGCGCCTCGTAGAATGCCCGGCTCTGCTCCGGGTCTGTGACGCGGAGCATCGTGTGGAGGTAGCGGCTGGTCATGGGCGCATCCTACGGATGATCGGTGACGGTCACTCGTCGATGTCCTCGCGGAGAAGCGCGAACTTCACCGCATCCTGCCACTCGCCGTGACGGAGGTAGGCCCTGCGCTCGACGCCTTCGCGGATGTAACCCGCGCGCTCCGTGTGACGGATCGCGCGGTCGTTGAACCCGTAGCACTTGAGCTGCAGGCGGTGGTATCCCAGCTCGAGCAGGAGGTAGCGCTGGAACAGGTGTGCCGCCTCGTCGGCGATCCCGCGGCCGCGAAAGTCCGGGTGCAACGCGAGCCCGCCGAGGTCCGCGATCCGGTGCACGTCGCTGCGCTCCTCGAAGTCCATGACGCCCGCGCGCTCACCGTCCAGTTCGATGATCAGGGAACCGAATCGGTCGGGCTCCCGCTGCGAGCGCTCGACCTCGGCGCTGATGCTGTCCCTGTCGAGCGTGCGCCCGCCGCGCAGGAAGGGCTCCGTGTCCTCGCGTGTCAGCAGCGCGACCAGCCAGTCGACATCCCCGGAAGTTGCGCGGCGGAGCGTGATCACGTCGGCTCGGACGGAGCGGCGACGAGCGCAGCGCCTCCGGCGGCCCGGCGTTTCCGGGCCGTCCCGAGCGAGACGCCCGTCAGGATCAGCACGAGCCCGGCGACCGCGGGCCAGCCGATGCGCTCGTGAAGGAACACGACGCCATAGGCAAGAGCGACCGGAGGCACGAGGTACGTCACGAACGAGGCATACGCAGCACCTGCGCCGGCGATGATCGTGTAGAAGAGCAAGTAGGCGAACGCCGTCCCGACGACGCCGAGAAAGACCACCGACGCGATCGGCTTCCAGCCCGGAACATGATCGGGCGCGAACACGACGCCGGTCGGCAACATCGCCACAGCGGCAACGAGGGTCGTACCGAGCGCGACGGCCTGCGGGCGTACGTCCGACAGGCGATGCTTCGCGAGCAGACCCCCGGCGGCGTAACAGGTCGCCATGCCAACGACCGCCAGCGCACCGAGGATCTTTCCCTGCGGTTGCGCGCCGACGAGCAGCGCCACACCGACGAAGCCGACTGCAACACCGACGAGGCGCCGTCCCGTGACGCGCTGGTCGTGGAAGAAGCCGAACGCGAGCAGCGCGTTGAAGATCGGCACGGACGCCTGAATGATCGATGCGAGGCCGGAGTCGATCCGCGTCTCGCCCCACGAGAGCAGCCAGAACGGCACCGCGGTGTTCAGCAGCCCGACCACGGCCAGCCACGGCCAGTGGGCGCGCAACTCCGCCAGCGTCAGCTTGCCGCCGAGCACGAGAGGGACCACGAGGCCGAGTGTCAACGCTGCAACGCCGAGCCGCCCAAGCACGAGGGTCGCGGGGTTGAGATCCCGAACGGCGACCTTGATGAACATGAACGAGCTGCCCCACACGAGGGCGAGCAGCACGAGCATCGGGAGGTAGCGGCGGGTCATCTCGACATACAACCTGTTGTGCAGGGATTCTGTGAGATCAACGAACGACGGCTGTCCTGCCTTCCCAAAGGCCGTCAGAGGCCCCGGCTACACTGACCCCCTGAGCCCGGTCGCCGAGCAGCCTCTGCATCGTGCCCTCGGTCTGACGGACGGGGAGTTCGATCGAATCCGCGAGTTGCTCGCGCGGTCACCGAACGATTTCGAGCTCGCGGTCTTCTCGCTGCTGTGGTCGGAGCACTGCGGGTACAAGCACTCGGCGCGCCTTCTGAAGCGACTGCCGTCGAGCGGTGAGCGCGTGCTCCAAGGGCCCGGCGAGAACGCCGGCGTGATCGACCTCGGCGACGGAGTGGCCGTTGCGTTCAAGGCCGAGTCGCACAATCATCCCTCGGCCGTGGAGCCGTTCCAGGGTGCGGCGACTGGCGTCGGGGGGATCCTGCGCGACATCATCGCGATGGGCGCGCGTCCGATCGCCCTACTCGACGGGCTCCGCTTCGGCGCCCCCGACTGGCATTTCCAGCGCGCAGTCGCGGGCATCGGCCACTACGGGAACTGCGTCGGCGTCCCGAACGTCGGCGGCGAGTGCGCTTTCGACGAGGCCTATGCGCTCAACCCGCTCGTCAACGCAATGTGCGTCGGGATCCTCCCCACCGAACGCGTTCTCTCCGCGAAGGCGCAAGGCCCCGGCAACGCACTCGTCCTCTACGGCGCGTTCACCGGCCGCGACGGGATCGGCGGCGCGTCCGTGCTTGCCTCGCAAGACCTCGAAGGCTCGGACGAGAAGCGCCCGTCGGTCCAGATCGGTGACCCGTTCCGCGGCAAGGCGTTGATCGAGGTGTCACTGGAGCTCGTCGAACAAGACCTCGTGGTCTCGCTGCAGGACTGCGGCGCCGCCGGGCTCGCGTCATCGCTCTCGGAGATGGCGCGTGAGGTCGGCGTCGACGTGTATCTCGATCGTGTACCGCTGCGCGAAGCGGACCTCGAACCGTGGGAGATCATGATCTCCGAGTCGCAAGAGCGGATGGTCGCGGTCGTCGCACCGGAGCGGGTCGACGAGGTGCGCGCCGTGTGCGAGCGCTGGGAGCTGCCGTGCACGGTGATCGGCGAGGTCACCGACCACGGCGAGCTGCGCTGCTTCTTCGACGACGAGATCGTCGGTTCGATTCCCGCTGCGTTGCTCACGGATGAGTGCCCGCGCTACGAGGTCGCGCAGACACCGCACGAGGTCGCGCCTGTACCGGTCGCCGCCGTGAACGACGAGCCCAAGACGTGGGTCTTCGAGCAATACGACCAGCTCGTCGGCTCGCGCACGGTGCGGCGTCCCGGCTTCGACGCTGCCGTGCTGCGCGTCGACGGGACGCGCGGCATCGCCGTCACGCTCGACGGGCCGCCGCTCGGCTGCCGCAACCCGATGGAGGCCGGTTGGAAGGCAGTGATGGAGGCGGCAATGAACGTCGCCTGCGCCGGCGGCGAGCCGCTCGCGCTCACCGACTGCCTGAACTTCGGCAACCCGGAGAAGCCGGAGATCGGCTGGGAGCTCGCACAGGCGATCGAGGGCATCTCGCGCGCCGCCGAATCGCTTGGCATCCCGGTCGTCTCAGGCAACGTGTCGCTCTACAACGAGACCGGCGGCACCGCGATCCCGCCGACGCCCGTCATCGGCTGTGTCGGGCTCGTGCGCGACGTGACCGCGATCCCCGATCGGTGGCGGCGCGGCGACCGCATCGTCCTTCTTCGCGGCTTCGGACACGGGCTCGTCCACTTCGTGTGGCGGCATGCCCATCTCTGGTCGCTCGCGCACGACGTGTCCGAGGGCGGCGTCGCACTCGCGCTGCGCGAGGCAGAGGCCTGGTCGGGTCACGGCGCCAAGGCCGACGTCGTGGAGGGCGAAGGCGTGATCGTCGCCGTCGATCCTATGACCGAGATTCCCTGGGACGATGTCGTCGAGCTCGGGATGGTCGCCTGATGTGCGGCGTCTTCGGTGTGCGCGCACCAGGACGTGATGTTGCGCGGCTCTCGTACTTCGGCCTGTACGCCCTACAGCACCGCGGCCAGGAGTCGGCGGGGATCGCAGTCTCCGAGAACGGGCGCCTCACCGCCGTGCGCGACCTCGGGCTCGTGCCACAGGTCTTCGACGAGCGCACGCTCTCCGGTCTCCGCGGCGAGTACGCGATCGGACACACGCGCTACTCGACGACCGGCGGTAACGCCTGGGAGAACGCACAGCCGCTGCTCCATCGCGGCCGCAAGCGGCTCGTCGCACTCGGCCACAACGGCAACCTCGTGAACGCCGAGGCGCTGCGCGAGCAGGTCGGAAAACCACTCGCTTCAACCTCCGACTCCGAGGTGATCGGCGCGCTGATCGCCGACGACGAGCGGCCGCTCGAAGAGGCGATCGTCGCGACAATGGCGCGCCTCGAAGGCGCAGCGACGGTCGTCGGGCTCGCCGACGGGAAGATGTTCGCATTCCGCGACTCGTTCGGATTCCGCCCGCTCGCGATTGGTCGGCTCGGCGACGACCCCGTCGTCGCGTCCGAATCGTGCGCGCTCGACCTCGTCGGCGCGACGTTCGAGCGCGAGGTGCGCCCCGGCGAGCTCGTGATCGTCGACGACGACGGCCTGCACTCGATCCAGGCGGTCGACCAGGAGAAGAACGGCGCGCTCTGCATCTTCGAGTTCTTCTACCTCGCGCGTCCGGACACGCGGCTCGCAGGCGTCGAGGTACACGGTGCGCGCGTGCGCATGGGCGAGCGCCTTGCTGCCGAGTCTCCTGTCGAGGCGGATCTCGTGCTGCCGATTCCGGACTCGGGGACACCGGCGGCGATCGGCTTCGCGCGCGCCACCGGCATCCCGTTCAGCGAGGGCCTGATCAAGAACCGCTACGTCGGACGCACGTTCATCCAGCCCGAGCAGGGCATGCGCGAACAGGGGATCCGGATGAAGTTCAACCCCCTGGCCGAGGTCGCCGGCAAGCGCCTGGTCGTGGTCGACGACTCGATCGTGCGCGGCTCGACGACGCGGCAGATCGTGCAGATGCTGTTCGACGCCGGCGCCGCCGAAGTGCACGTGCGCGTTTCATCCCCGCCGGTGGTTTCACCGTGTTACTACGGGATCGATCTCGCGTCCGAGGACGAGATGATCGCTGCGCACTCCACGGTCGAAGAGGTGCGCGCCGCAATCGGCGCAACGAGTCTCGCCTACATCTCGCTCGAAGGCCTGCAAGCAGCGACGCACCGGCCTGCAAGCGCGCTGTGCCGCGCCTGCCTGACGCGCGAGTATCCAACGCGCGTGCCGGCAGACGCGGCGAAGCTCCGGTTCGAGCCCGTCTAGCGGGAGGCTTGATCTGGGACTGCGTGCCCGTGGGGATGGCTCAGACCAAGCAGGTCGCACGGGTCGGGCGCAGGGCATAGCGGTGCCTACGTTCAAGCCCGAACCGGGCGAGATGCGCCGCGTCTGAGCCACCAGCCACGGGTGCGCGTGCGTTCCGGATCAAGCCTCCACTACTGCTCGAGCACGCGGGACGCCTTCGCGATCCCGCGGGAGATCAAATACGCCGCTGTCGTCCACTTCATGAACTCCACCCACGTCCCGGAGTTCACGTTGTCGGAGGCGAGCGCGACGATTGCCACCAAGACGGCCGTGACGGCCCACCAGAACCACTCAGCGTTGCCGGGGACCGGCAGGCGCGCGCCCGCCGGCCAGTTGGGACCGGCCGCGTAGTTCGGGCGTTGCTCCGAACCTTCCATGGAGTTCCTCCTCGTAGCGTTTGCTGCGAGGAGTTCAGCGTGGAGCGCCCAGATCCTCCGCACGCCCGTAGCGCACCGCACGCTTGACCTGACGTGGATCGAGACCCTGCTCGAGCAGCCGCTGTCGCAACTCCCCTTCCGACGCCATACGCAAGAACAGCCAGACGAGCGCACCGAGCGTCACCAGCGACCCCTCGGCCATCATCACGATCCCGCCGAGATTGAGATCGTGCGCCGGTGTGATGCCCCACTCCGGTGCGTGACGGTAGACGCTGTAGAACGCGCCATTCGACCAGATGAAGATGTTGCCGAGAATCGTCTCGAGCAGACGCACGGCGAAGATGTAGGCGATCTTCGGGCCCGTCCCGAACCAGGCGGGCGCAGGCAGCGTCTCGACGACCGGCTCCCACATCAGACAACCGAACGTGAAGAAGCAGAAGTGCATGAGCGCGTGCACCGCGGTGTGGTGCAGCGCCGCGTCGTAGAGGTACGGGATATGCCAGACGTAGAGGTCGACGGCCCACAGCGGCAGCGCGATCAGCGGATGAGCGAGCACACGCAACTTCTCGACCGCGCTCAGTGCGAGGACCGGCCGCAGGATCTGTCCCGTCATCCCGGCGACGAAGCAGAGCGGCGCGAGATCGCCGAGCAGCACGTGCTGCGTCATGTGCATGAAGAAGAAGTGCTCTTCGCCGAGCGAGTCGATCGGTGAGTTGAGCGCGAGGACGATGAGCGCGATCCCGGTCCAGAAGCTGAACTGCCGCCAGCCCGGCACAGGGCGGCCCTCACGCGCGAGCGTCCGTGTGCGGCGGAGGTAGAGCAGCGCGACGATCACGGTCGGGACGACCTGAAGCGGCTCGAACGTCCAGGGGGTGAGCAGCGACGGCGCGTCCACGGCTCTTGGAAGGATAGGTACGTGCAGCTTTTCCACTACCACCTGGTCACCTCGCAACTCCGCGAGGTCGAGGCGCGCTACCTCGGGAAGCTCGGTTTCAACCTGGTTGCGCGCTACGGGCGGGTCGGCGATGAGCACGTTGCGGTCGAGCCCGGGATCTCGTGGGAGAAGCTCGACCACGACGGGTTCAAGCTGCGACTGTCGGAGTTGGAGCGCGGCGCAGTCAACGTCGTCGTGCAGCCGGGCCACTGGCGTGTTCCGCGGGTCGACCACATCGGTGTGGCGCTCGACGAGGACGAGTTCGAGGCCGTGCTCGGCCGCGCGATGCAGTGGAATCTGCGCGTGCAGGAGCACGACGGCCGCCGCACGTTCGTCGCCACGAACGCCGGCTACCGGATCGAGATCCACCCTCCGCGAGAGTGGATCGACGACCTGCTGTCAGAGCAGGAGGAGCTCCGGGTGACGGAGCTCCAGCTCCGTGCCGACGAGCCGGAAGCGAAGGCGGGTGCCCTCGCGGACATCCTCGGCGCCCGGCTCGAGGAGAACTCGGTGCTGGTGGGCGACACCGTGGTCACGTTCCTCGCCGGCGGCCCCGAGGGGCGGCCAGAGCTACACGGCGAGCGCTTCGGCTAGCCGGAGGCAGCCGTAGACTGCCCTTCTGAGCACGGAGAACAGTTACGCCGCTGCAGGGGTCTCGCTGGCGACCGCCGGATCGATCGTCGAACGGCTGCGCGCGGCGGTGGAGTCGACCGGTGCGACGAGCTTCGGTGCGTTCGCAGGGCTGCACCCGCTCGACAGCGAGCGGCTGCTCGCGGCCTCGACCGACGGCGTGGGCACGAAGCTGATCCTTGCGCGCGCCCGCGGGCGTCTGCGCGATTGCGGCGCCGATCTCGCCGCGCACTGCATCAACGACGTTCTCACCTGCGGCGCCGAGCCGCTGATGCTCCTCGACTACGTCGCAGCGAACGAGATCCGCCTCGAGGAGGTCGCCGAGCTGGTCGAGGGCGCCGCAGACGTCTGCCGCGCGGCCGGGGTCGCACTCGTCGGCGGCGAGACGGCCGAGCTGCCCGGCATCTACGCCGAGGGCGAGCTCGACTTCGCCGGCACCGCCGTCGGTGTCGTCGCACGTGCCGATCTGATCGACGGCTCAACCATTGAAGTGGGCGACACGGTGGTCGGCTTTGCATCCGCGGGCGTGCACGCAAACGGGTTCACGCTCGTGCGACGCGTGCTCGAAGCAGAGGACTACGACGGCGACGACCTGCTCGCGCCGACGCGTCTCTATCTCGACGTCGCGCGCGCTCTGCGCGGGAGCGCGAAGGCGTTTGCGCACATCACAGGCGGCGGCATCCTCGGGAACCTCGAACGGGTTGTGCCAGAAGGGCGCACCGCAGAGCTTGACTGGGATACATGGGAGCGGCCGCCGGTGTTCGCCTGGCTCGCGCGCCATGTCGACGAGGAGGAGCTGCGGCGGGTGTTCAACCTCGGGATCGGCTGGTGCGCCGTCGTCGCGGAGCCCGCGGCCGGCGAGACCGTGATCGGGCGAATCCGGTGATCGGCGTCCTCGTCAGCGGCAACGGCACGAACCTGCAAGCGCTGCTCGACGCGAGCTTGCCGGTGAGCGCGGTCGCCGCAAACCGCAAGGACGCCTACGCGCTGATTCGCGCGCGCGAGGCGGGCATCCCGAGTGCGACCTTCGGCCTCGACTGTCACGCCGATCGCGCCGAGCGCGATCTCGTGATGGCGACGTGGCTCGAGGAGCACGGCGTCGAGCTCGTCGTGCTCGCCGGCTACATGCACCTGCTCACACCGCCGTTCCTCAAGAGGTTTCCGGGGCGTGTGATCAACGTCCATCCTTCGCTGCTGCCTGCGTTCCCCGGCGCACACGCGATCGACGACGCACTCGCCGCCGGGGTCGAGACAACGGGCGTGAGCGTGCACTACGTCGATGACGGCCTCGACACAGGCCCACTGATCGTGCAGAAGGACGTGCCCGTCGAGCCGCGCGACACGCTCGTCGAGCGCATCCACGCGGCCGAGCATCGCCTGCTGCCCGAGGTGGTGAGAGACCTGTGTCTCGCCGCGCACTGATCAGTGTCTACGACAAGGATGGCGTCGACGCGTTCGCGCGCGCGCTCCATGAGCTCGGCTGGGAGCTCGTCTCCTCCGGCGGGACGGCGTCGTTCCTCGAGGAGCAAGGGCTCCAGGTGACGACGGTCGAGGATGTGACGCACGCGCCCGAGATGCTCGGCGGCCGCGTCAAGACGCTCCACCCGCGCATCCACGCCGGGATCCTCGCCCGGCGCGACCTGCCCGAGCACGTCGCCACGCTGGCCGAGCACGACATCGCGCCAATCGACCTCGTGTGCGTCAACCTCTATCCCTTTGCGACGGTTGCCGCCGAGCGCGGCAGGACCGAAGCTGAGGTTGTCGAGATGATCGACGTCGGCGGGCCGTCCATGCTCCGCGCCGCCGCCAAGAACTTCGCGCACGTCACCGTCGTCTCGAGCCCCGAGCAGTACGACGACGTGCTTGTCGAACTACGCGAGCACGGCGACACGACGGAAGAAACGCGCAGGCGGCTTGCCCGCGAGGCGTTCGCGACGAGCGCGGTGTACGAAGCGACGATCGCGAACTGGTTCGGCGACACGGAGCCCTTCCCCGAGCAGCTGACGCTGGCGCTGCGCAAGGTGACCGACCTCGCCTACGGCGAGAACCCACACCAGGCGGGCGCGTACTACCGCGAGGTCGGCGCGCGTCGCCATCTGCTCTCACAGGTCGAACAACTCGGCGGCAAGGAGCTTTCGTACAACAACCTTGTCGATCTCGAAGGCGCACGCCGGGTGCTGCGCGAGTTCGTGATGCCGGCCGTCGTGATCGTCAAGCACGCGAACCCGTGCGGTGTGGCGGTCGCCGCGACGATCGAAGAAGCGTGGGAGCGTGCGCTCGCCGCCGATCCTGTCTCTGCATTCGGCTGCGTCGCATTGCTGAACCGCGACGTCGAGGGCCCGCTCGGCGCGCGGATCGCCGACCACTTCGTCGAAGTGCTGATGGCGCCCGGCTTCGACGACGCCGCCGTCGAGGCGCTGCGGAAGAAGAGGGCGCTGCGGATCCTCTGCGACCGCGAGCGCCGCTCCGAGACACCCGGCGAGCGCGACTACAGACGCGTGCTCGGCGGGATGCTCGTGCAGGAGCGCGATTCCGACATCGCTGACCGCGAGGAGATGCAGATCGTTGCCGGCCAAATGTCCGAGCAGCAGTGGGGTGATCTTCTGTTTGCGTGGCGCGTCTGCAAGCACGTCTCGTCGAACGCGATCGTGATCGTGCGCGACCTTCAGACGATCGGCGTCGGAGCAGGCCAGATGAGCCGCGTCGACTCGGTGCGGATCGCCGTCGAGAAGGCGCGCGAGCACGGCCACGACCTGCAGGGCGCGGTGCTCGCGAGCGACGCCTTCTTCCCGTTTGCCGACGGCCCCCAGCTTGCACTCGACGCGGGCATCGCGGCGCTGATCCAGCCGGGCGGCTCGAAGCGCGACGCTGAGGTCGTGGCCGCCGTCGCCGAGGCGGGCGCGGCGATGGTCTTCACCGGCCGCCGCCACTTCCGGCATTAGCGGGGGTTTTGGCGGCAGCCGCCGCGTTTGAGACGATCGCGGCGCCCCTACGAATCCTTCGGAGGTTCGAGAATGGAAGCTGGCTCCGTCGCCGGTAGACGTGACTTCGACCACTTGCGCGAGCACTCGATCGGGCTGCCAGGTGTTCTGTTCCAGTCGATCACGCACATGGCGCCCGCGGCTGCGGTCGCGTACTCGATCTACATCTCGGTGCCGCATGCCGGCGCCGCACTGCCTCTCTCGGTTGGATTGGCGCTCGCCGCGTGTCTGCTCGCCGCCAACTCGATCGGCCAGCTCGCCAAAGAGCTGCCATCGGCAGGCGGCCTCTACACCTACGCCGCGCGCACACTCGGTCCGTACGTGGGCTGGATGGTCGCCTGGCTGTTCCTCCTATTCGAGCCGCTCGTCGCACCGTTCCTCTTCCTCGAGTGCGGCTGGGCGATGCACGAGGTGATGGCGAACGAGGTCGGCTGGCACTACTCGGGCCAGTGGTGGATCTGGGTGCTGCTGACCGCCGCCGTCGTGTTTCTCCTCACCTACCGCGACGTTCGCATCTCGGCGCGGGCGGGCGTGATCCTCGGCATCTTCGAGATCACCGTCTTCGCCGCACTCGCGATCTGGATCCTGCTCTCGAACACCGGTCATCTCTCGCTGCAGCCGTTCAACCCGAACCACGCACCCGAGGGCGCGTTCACCGGCGTCGGCAAGGGCATGGTCTTCGCGATCCTCGCCTTCATCGGGTTCGAGGCTGCGGCGCCGCTCGGCGAAGAGGCGAAGCACCCACGCAAGACGATCCCGAGAGCCGTCATCTTCTCGTGCCTCGCGATCGGACTTTTCTACGTCCTACTCGCGTACGCCTGGGTGATCGGGTCGGGTGGCGTCGACTCGTTCGTCAAGACCGCCGGCGCCAGCGCAGACCCATGGCGCGCGCTCGCCAAGGTGTTCTGGGCGGGAGGCTGGGTGCTCGTCTTCGCCGCGATCATCAACTCGATCGTTGCGAACTCGAACGCGGGCTTCAACGCTGCAACACGCGTCTTCTATGCGATGGCACGCAACGGCATCGCTCCGAAGGCGCTCGCGCGCACGCACCCGAAGTTCAAGACCCCGAACGTGGCGATCATCGTCAACACCGCGATCGCAGTCGCGCTGTCGCTCATCATGGGCTGGAAGTGGGGCCCGCTGAACGGGTTCATCATGCTCGCAACCGCGGCGACCGTCGTCGTGATCATCGTGTACATGCTGGTGATGCTCGGGTCGATCCGCTTCTACCTCACCGAGAAGCGCGCGCAGTTCAACGTGTTCCTCCACTTGATCTTCCCGATCGCGGGGATCGCGTTGTTCGCATTCCCGCTGTACTACCAGTACTTCCCGCTGCCGCCCTACCCGTACCGGTACGCCGCGTGGTTCGCGCTCGGCTGGATCGGCGCCGGGTTGCTCATCGGCATCGTGCTGCTGCAGATGCGACCCGACGCGCTCCGAGCAGGCGAGCGGATCTACGTCGAGGACGAAGTGACCGGAGCCGACGTCCCCGACACACCGGCGATGGCGGACTGATGGCCACGACGACCTCCCACCGCATCGGACGTGACGAGGTCGTCTGGGCGTTCGGACCGAACATGGAGCCCGTGCTCGAGGTCGAGCCGGGCTCCATGATCACCCTCGAGACGAACGACTGCTTCACCGGCCAGATCCAGACCGAAGCCGATCTCGTGACACAAGTCGACTTCCAGCGCGTCAACTCGGCAACGGGCCCGATCGCCGTGCGCGGCGCGGAGCCGGGCGACTCGCTCATCGTCGAGTTGCTGGAGGTGCGTCCGGCCGAGCGCGGGTTCGCGACGCTGATCCCCGGCATCGGGCAGCTGATCGATCAGGTGCAAGCACCGCTGACGCAGGTCTTCCGCGTCGAGGGGGACACCGTGCACATGACCGACCACATCTCGTTCCCGCTGCGCCCGATGGTCGGCGTAATCGGGGTCGCGACCGAGAGCGAAACGATCTTCAACGGTTACGCAGGCCAGCATGGCGGCAACCTCGACAACCATCTGCACGGGCCGGGCGCGAAGGTCTACCTGCCCGTTCGCCAGCCTGGCGGCATGCTCGCAATCGGCGACATGCACGCGTCGATGGGCGACGGCGAGGTGTGCTTCACCGGGGTCGAGATTGCGGGCGAGGTGACGATCCGCGTCGACCTGTTGAAGGGCAAGCAGGGCACCTGGCCGGTGACGGAGCTTGCGTCGAGCTGGGTCGTCCACGGGACCGCAGGCCCGGACTTCATGGAGGCGCTCGACCGCGCCGTCGAGGAAGGCGCACGTTTCCTCGTCGACCAGTGGGGGTTCACGATCGAGGAGGCGTTCATCTTCCTTTCGGTCGCCTGCGACGCGAACATCTGCCAGGCATGTCGCCCGCAGGAATTCTCGACGGTCGCACGCGTTTCCATTCCTAAGGTGTCAGCTACTCCCCGTCCCTTCTCGTGAGCTAGGAGCCGCCGCATGCCCGATCCGAACAGGTGGAAGGCGCTCGCGATCGTCTGCGCCGCGTTCTTCATGACCGTCCTCGACGTCTCGATCGTGAACGTCGCGCTGCCCTCGATCGGCAGGGCACTGCACTTCTCGGAGGCGAACCTGCAATGGGTGATCACCGCGTACGCGATCACGTTCGGTGGCTTCCTGTTGCTAGGCGGTCGTGCGGCCGACCTGCTCGGAAGGCGCCGTGTGTTCTACGTCGGCGTCATGCTCTTCACCGTCGCGTCGTTCCTGTGCGGGCTCGCCTGGTCCGAAGGCGTGCTGATCGGGGCGCGCGCGTTGCAGGGTCTCGGTGCTGCGATCATCTCGCCCGCCGCGCTCTCGATCATCATGACGAGCTTCGAGGAAGGGCCGGAGCGCAACAAGGCGCTCGGCATCTGGGGCGCAATTGGCGGCTCTGGCGCTGCCGTCGGCGTGCTCGCCGGCGGCCTGCTGACGAAGTACCTCGGGTGGGAGTGGATTTTCTTCGTCAACGTTCCGGTTGGCGCGCTTGCACTGCTGCTGGCGCCGCGCTTCGTCCGCGAGAGCCGCTCCGACCGTCAGCAGACCCAGGACGTCGCTGGCGCGATCACGATCACTTCGGGGCTCGCGCTGCTGGTCTACGCGGTATCCGAAGCGCCGAACCACGGCTGGACGTCGAGCCGGACGATCGCCCTCCTCATCATTTCCGCCGTTCTCTTGATCGCGTTCCTCTTCGTGGAGTCGCGCGCGAAGCATCCGTTGATGCCTTTCCGCATCTTCAAAGTGAGCACGGTCGCGGGCGCGAACGTCGCCGGCCTATTACTTGGCGCGGTGGTGTTCGCGAACTTCTTCCTCCTCACGCTCTACGTGCAGAACGTGCTGCACTGGTCGGCGCTCAAGACAGGCCTGACGTTCGTCGCGACTGCAGGTTCGGCCGTCCTCTGGGCGGGGCTCGCGCAAATGCTCGTGACGAAGATCGGCGCAAAGAAGGTGATGGCCCTGGGCTTCCTCGGCATGATTGCCGGAATGCTCTGGTACACGCAGATCCCCGTGCATGCGTCGTACGCGTCGGATCTGTTGCCGGGCTACCTGCTGGTCGGCTTCGCGCTGCCGTTCTCGTTCATCCCGGTCTCGATCGCCGCGCTCGCAGGCGTGGAGCAGCACGAGGCAGGTCTCGCGTCAGGCTTGATCAACACCGCACAGCAGGTGGGCGGCGCGATCGGCGTCGCAGTCACCTCGTCGGTGCTCCTCACCCACTCCAACACGTTGTTGAAGGACGGGACGCAGTTCCCGGCGGCGTTCACGAGTGGGACGCGCTGGGCGTTCTGGATCACGGTGGGAATCGCGGCCGCAGGACTCGTCGCGACGGCTCTCCTGATCCGCGACAAGGAAATGGCAACGGTCGAGGAACCGGTGGCCGCCCCGGGCTAGCAAGCCGGCGGCGGTAGGCTTCCGCCGCATGCCCCGCGAGTACCCCACGATCATCGACCTGGTCGGCAACACGCCGATCGTTCGCCTCGACCGCGTTTCGCAGGACGTCCCCGGGACGATCCTGGCGAAACTCGAGTTCATGAACCCCGGTGGCTCGAACAAGGACCGCATCGGGCTCGCGATGATCGAAGCGGCCGAGCGCGACGGGAAGCTCAAGCCGGGCGGGACGATCGTGGAGCCCACCTCGGGGAACACCGGCGTCGGCCTCGCGATCGCGGCGGCGCAGAAGGGCTACCGCTGCATCTTCGTGATGCCGGACAAGATGAGCCAGGAGAAGATCTCGATGCTCCGCGGCTACGGCGCCGAGGTCGTGATCACACCGACGGCGGTCGACCACGATTCGCCCGAGTCGTACTACTCGGTGTCGTCGCGACTTGCCGAGGAGATTCCCGGCGGCTTCAAGCCCGACCAGTACTCGAATATGTCGAACCCGGAGGCGCACTACCTCACGACCGGGCCCGAGATCTGGGAGCAGACGGGCGGCGAGCTCGACGCGATCGTGATCTCCGTCGGGACCGGCGGCACGATCTCAGGCGTCGGCAAGTACTTCAAGGAACGCAACCCGAACGTGAAAATCGTCGGTGTCGATCCCGAGGGCTCTGTGTACACCGCGAAGAACGAGAGCGACCTGCACCCGTATCTCGTCGAGGGCATCGGGAAGGACACGTGGCCGGAGACGATGGATCCGGACGTCGTCGACGACTGGGTGCGCGTCTCCGACCGTGACTCGTTCCTGGTTGCGCGGCGGATGGCACGCGAGGAGGGGCTACTGGTCGGCGGCTCGTCCGGCTCGACGGTTGCGGGCGCGCTCGTCTACGCGCAAGGCCTCGGCGCGGACTCCCGAGTGCTGACGATCCTCCCCGACTCCGGCCGCTCGTATCTCTCGAAGTTCCTCGACGACAACTGGATGATCGAGCACGGCTTTCTCGAGCGCTCTGCGCCGGCTCCGACCGTGCGCGAGCTGCTGCGCGCGAAGGGCGGCGAGACGCCCGCGCTGCTCACCATCTCGGCGCACCAGAAGGTTGCCGAGGCGATCGCGGTGATGGAGCAGTATTCGATCTCGCAGCTGCCGGTCGTGCGCGACGGCGAGGTGTCGTCACTCAGCGACGTGATCGGCTCGCTGCAGGACCGCGCGCTGCTCGATCTGGTGTTCAAGAACGCCGACGCGCTACACGAAGACGTCGCGGTCGCGATGCAAGGCCCGCTGACGACGATCGACGCCGACGAGTCGGTGGACGAGATCGTGACGGCGCTGACGAGCGGTGTTAACGCAGTCGTCGTCGCAGACGGCGGCAAGCCGATCGGCGTCGTCACGCGCTCCGATCTGCTCGAGTACCTCGCACACGCTCGCTAGGTCTAACAGCCGCGCGCGAATACCTCCTGGTAGGTGAGCTTCGCCGTTTCCTTCACGGCGTCGTACGGGAGCCGCCAGGCCGGTTCCGGCGCGCCGATCATTCGTAGTCCCCCGTGGTAACAGCGCCGGATCAGGAACCGCGCACGGAAGACGTGGAACTGTGAGGTGACGACGTCCACCGTCCGCCAGTGCCGCGCGGCGGCAAGCCGCGTGATCGCGCGCGCCTCGCCGCGCGTCGAGTACGGATCCGCTCGGACGCACAAGGCCCCGCTCCGGCACGCGCGCCGTTCCGCTGCACTGGGATCCGTCGAGCGGGAGACGACGAGCAACGGTGCGTACCCTTCGCGCACGAGCCGCTCGCCGACCGGCAGGCGCTCCTTCGTGCCCGACAGCACCACCACCGCGTCCGCTTTCGCAGGGTGGTCGTCGTGGTGCACGACGAAGAGGTAGCCCGCGACCGCAACGTATGCGAGCAGAACGATGGCAATCGCGCGCTTGATCACAGGAGCGCCTCGGCGAACTCGGCGAGCCCCGACTCGCGGCGGACGTCGCTCCCGAACGCATGGCCGCAGCGCGCGGCGTACGCGCGCAAGTACACGCACGCGCCGTGCGCCGACCGCCGCTCCTCGTCGTCGAACGGTGCCCCTCGTGCAGCTTCGTACTCCTCGATGAACGCCAGCGACTCCTGTGCGTCCGGCCACGGGAACACGTCGTGCTCCAGCTCCTCGGTGTAGGTGAAGCTGCCCGCGGCGTTGCCGACCAGGAGTGGCTCGGGCTGGGTGTCCAGGCTGTCCCAGTCGTAGACCGCTACGGGACGCAGGTTGGCATCGAAGCGGATGTGCTTTGCACTCCAGTCGGTGTGACCGACGACCTCGACGCCGGCGCCGATGTCTCGTGCGTGCTTGGCTACGCGCGCGATCTCGTCGATCCACTCCGCTCCCTCGACGGTCGCCTCGAAGTCGAAGAGCGCGTTGTGGGGCACCGGCCACAACGCCTCCGCGCCTAGCGGAAAGAACGGGCGCCGCGGCCGGATGCCCGAGGCGGTCGCCAGATGGTGGAAGCGCAAGAGCTCGCGCGCCATCACGCACCGCACCTCGGGCTCATGGGCGTCGCGGAACATGCCTTCGTCGAGCCACTCCTCGAACGTCGCCTGACCATGCCGACCGAGCGGATGCGGAGCAGGAAAGCCGGCAGCGGCGAGCGCCGACTGGACCTGCTGCATCGCGATGAAATAGTCGTCGTCCTCATACCGTTTGTGCACCTTGATGGCGACTCTCGAACCGTCGCGGCGGATCACCCCGAACACCGCGCCGACGCTCGCGGCGAAGAAGAAGATCTCGCCCGTCTCGGGGTCGAGCCCGTGCACGCGCTCCCGGATCTCAGCTGCGTCGAGCGTGCCGAGAACGTCCTCGACCACCGGCGAGCCCGGATACCGTCGCAGCCACATGTCGACCCCGTCCACCAGCACGAAGGTACCCGCGTGGCCGTGAGCCTCGCGGCAATCCGGCGGCTCGTCGTCGGATCGCAGCGATACGCCGCGCGGTTCAAGCGCGCCGGTGAGGACGACGTGGAGGCGGTGATTCGCCGCTTGACGGCGGTGCAACTCGACTCCATCTCCACCGTCGACCGGGCGCACCGCTTGACGATCGGCTCGCGCGTCGGCGCGTTCCCGGAGGAGAACGTCGCGCGACTGCTCCGCGAAGGGCGCGTGTTCGAGTACTGGGCACACGAGGCGTCGATCCTCCCAATCGAGCAGTGGCCCCACTTCCGCCATGTGATGGACGGCGGCGGACACTGGGGCACGCACGAAAGCGCGCTGAGAGAGCACGCCGATCTCGTCGACCCGATTCTCGAGCGGATTCGCACCGAGGGGCCGCTTGGCTCGCGCGACTTCGAGGGGCGCGGCGCCGGCACCGACATGTGGAACTGGAAGCCCGCGAAGATGGTGCTCGACGCGCTGTGGGACAGTGGCGTGCTCGTGATCGGCGAGCGCCAGAACTTCCAGCGGTCGTACGACCTCGCCGAGCGCGTGATCCCGAAGCGGTGGCTCGACGCGCCCGTGCCGACCGAGGCCGAGACACTGCAGGAGTGGTCGCTGCTCGCGGTCGGCGCTCGCGGCGCGCTGACCGAGCCGGCGATTCGCGAGCACTGGCGCTTGAAGGGTGGCCGCGCACGGCTGCAGCCGCAGCTCGACGTGCTGGTCGCGGACGAGCGCCTACGGCAGGTGGAAGCGGACGACGGCGGGCCACCGTTCTACGTGCTGCCCGGCGTCGAGCTCGACGGCGATCCCGCGCCGCCGGTGCTCGTCTGTCCGTTCGACAACCTCGTCTGGGACCGCCCGCTCCTCGAGCGACTCTTCGGCTTCAAGCATTTGATCGAGGTCTACAAGAAGGAGCACGAGCGCGAATACGGCTACTACGTGCTGCCGTTGCTCGCCGGCGATCGCTTCCTCGGCCGGGCCGACCTCAAGGCTGACCGCGCCGAGGGCGTGCTCCGCGTCCGCAAGTTCACGCCGGAGCCGAAGGTGCGCGGCAACGTCGACGCGAAGCTGGAGCGGGCCGGCGTCCGGCTCGCGCGCGTGCTCGGCCTCGAGCGGGTAGAACGCGTCGCGTGAACCCGAAGGAGGTAAGCGTCGAGGAGGCGCGGAGGATTGCGGTGCGTGCGCAGCTGCTCGACGGCTCAGCAACCGACGCGCTGAGCACCATCCGGCGGCTCGGCTTCCTGCAACTCGATCCGATCTCGACCGTCGCACCGCCACAACACCTCGTCCTCTGGAGCAGGCTCAACCGCTACGACCGGGCCGAGCTCGACCGCCTGCTCTGGGAGGAGCGCAAGCTCGTCGAGTGGAACGCGTTTCTCTGGCCCGCGGAGGACTTGCCGCTGCTGCGCGCGCGGATGCGCCGGCGGGACCGTCCGTTGGACGGGCACCTGATCGCGTTCCTGAAGGAGAACGCGTCGTTCCGCCGCTACGTGCTGCGGGAGCTCGAGCGTCGCGGCCCGCTGCTCTCGCGCGAGATCGAGGATCATCGTCCGAGCGGCCGCGAGGAGCATCGCTGGTGGGGAGAGCGGAAGATGGGGCTGATGCTCGGCGTGCTGAACACGCGCGGCGAGGTCGCCGTCGTCGGACGGCGCGGTAAGCAGCGCCTCTGGGATCTTGCGGAACGCTGGTATCCGGAAACGGAACGCGTCCCGTGGGCGGAGGCCAAGGAGGCATTCGACGAGAAGCAGTTCCGCTCGCTCGGTGTGCGGCTCCAGCGGGGACGACTCGTTGCGCACCCGGAGGCGATCGACGAGCCGGTACCGCCCGGCCGGACGACGTTCCTCTCGCCGTTCGACCGCCTCGTCCACGATCGCAACCGCGCCGAAGCGCTCTGGGGCTTCTACTACCGGCTCGAGATGTACGTCCCGAAGGCGAAGCGCGAGTACGGCTACTACGTCCTGCCGATCCTGCGCGGCGACCGGGTCGTCGGCCGGATCGAACCGGTGCACGACCGTAAAGCGGGCGAACTGCGCGTGCTCGGCACGTGGTGGGAGGACGGCGTGAAGCCCGTCTCGCTCCAGGCGCCGCTGCGCAACCTCGCGCAGTTCCTCGGCGCAAGGCTCGCTTAGGCGCTCTTCTTCGTCGCTTCCTCGTAGCGGCGCTGATTGGCCAGCGCCAACTCGCGGAGACGCTGGGCGTTCTCAAGAGCCCGCCGCCCGAACTCCTCGTCAGCCGCCGTCTTCTTCCTCTTCTTCATCGAGCAACAGCTCCTTGATCTCCTTGAGGAGGGTCACGATGTCGCTCAGCGCGATCATCGTCGCTGTGACCTCCTCACGGTAGATGACGGGTTCGTGCACGGCAATACGGTCGCTGTGCCATCGTCGCCGCGCAAGACGCTCTTCGAGCCATGGCTCGGCGGGTAGGCTCCGGTCATGGACTTCGAGACGCGCGCGATCCACGCCGGGCAAGAGCCCGACCCTTCGACAGGGGCGATCATCACGCCGATCTACCAGACCTCCACGTACGTGCAGGAGGCGGTCGGCGTCAACAAGGGCTACGACTACGCGCGCGTCGGCAACCCGACGCGCACCGCGCTCCAGGTCGCGCTCGCGAGCCTCGAGAACGCGGCGCATGGGGTCGCGTTCAGCTCTGGCCTCGGTGCAACGACGACGCTGATGCACCTCGTGAACCCCGGCGAGCGCGTTGTCCTGATCGCCGACGTGTATGGCGGCGTCTACCGCATGACGTCTCAGGTCTACGAACCGAAGGGCTACAACTTCACGTACGTCCCCGCGAGTGAGTTCGACGACAATCTCTCGTCGCATCTCGGCGACGACGTGAAGATGGTGTGGATCGAGACGCCGTCGAATCCGATGCTGAACATCGTCGATATCCGCAAGGCTGCGGACGCGGCGCATGCGGTCGGCGCGATGGTCGTCGTCGACAACACGTTCGCGACGCCCTACCTGCAACAGCCGCTCGATCTCGGCGCGGACGCCGTCGTCCACTCGACGACCAAGTACCTCGGCGGGCACAGCGACACGATCGGCGGGTTCGTCGCCACCAACGACGACGCGTTGGCCGAGCGCCTCTATTTTCTCCAGAAATCACTGGGCGCCGTGCCAGGCCCATTCGACGCGTGGCTCGTGCTGCGCGGGATCAAGACGCTCGCCGTGCGCATGCGGCAGCACTGCGAGAACGCGCGTCGCGTCGCGGAATTCCTCGACGGCCATCCGGGCGTCGAGCGCGTGCTCTACCCCGGGCTGCCGAACCACCCCGGCTACGACGTCGCACGCACGCAGATGCGCGACTTCGGGGGCATGGTGTCGTTCCTCATGGACTCCGAGCAGGAAGCGGTCGACTTCGTCGCGCGCACGCGGATCTTCCAACTCGCAGAGTCGCTCGGCGGTGTCGAGAGCCTGATCGAGCACCCGGCGCGGATGACGCATGCGTCAACCGCCGGCGCGCCGTTCGCGCCGCCGGGCAACCTTGTGCGCCTATCGGTGGGGATCGAGTCGGCGGAGGACTTGCTCGCCGATCTCGAGGTCGCGCTCGTCAGACGGTCCGCACCCGCACGCGCATAGCTTCCGCCGTAGCTCCCGCCGCAGCGCCTGAAAGGATGACGCGGTGGTTCATCTCGACCTGAACTTCGGCGGCCGCCCGCAAGCGGTCGGCGTCTACATCGTCGACACCGACGACGGGCTCGCGTTGTTCGACTGCGGGCCGACCGCGACCCTGCCCGCGCTCGAGTCCGGTCTGGCGGAGCACGGCCTGCGCATCGAGGACATCCGCCACTTGCTGCTTTCGCACATCCACCTCGACCACGCGGGCGCTGCGGGGCCGCTCGTCCGCCGGCATCCTGGACTGACCGTCTGGGTCTCGGAGATCGGCGCCCCGCACCTTGTCGACCCGTCCCGACTCGACCGCTCCGCGCGGCGGCTCTACGGCAAGTCGTTCGACACGCTCTGGGGTGAGCTCGCTCCGGTGCCCGCGGAGAACGTGCGCGTCGCGACGGGCGACGTGCTCGGGTGGGAAAGCTTCCCGACGATCGGCCACGCGTCGCATCACATCAGCTACTTCCGGGACGGCACGCTGCTCGCAGGAGACGCCGCCGGCGTGCGCATGCCTGGCGCAAGCTACGTGCTGCCGGTGTCGCCGCCGCCCGACGTCGATGTCGAGGGCTGGCACGCAACCGCCGACGCAATCCGCGCGCGCGAACCCGAGCGGCTGGCGCTGATCCACTTCGGCGTGCACGAGGACGTCGACGCTCACCTCGACCGGCTCGAGCTGGAGCTCGACCGCTGGGCCGAGCGCGTCCGCGACGGCATGGAGCAGCAGGCGTTCGTCGAGGCTGCCCAGGCCGACGCGGGCGAGGATGCCGACCTGTACGACCGCGTCGCGCCCTTCTGGCAGTCGTGGCAAGGCATGAAGCGTTACTGGGAAACGCGCGTGTGAGCCGGCTCGGCCCACTCGCCGAGCGGGAGTTCCGGCTCCTCTTCGCAGGACAGACGATGTCGAGGCTCGGCAGCGCGATGGCGCCACTTGCACTCGCCTTCGCCGTCCTGAACACCCTTCATGGCTCGGCGACGGACCTCGGGCTCGTGCTGGCGGCCCGTCAGATCCCGACGGTCGTCTTCCTCCTATACGGCGGAGTGTGGGCGGACCGCCTGCCGCGGCACCGGGTGATGGTCGCCTCGAACGTGCTCAGCGGTGCGAGCCAGGCTGCGGCCGCCTTCTTGCTGCTCAGCGGGCACGCGAGTGTCTGGAACCTCGCGGCGCTGGCCTCGGTGAACGGCATGTCCTCGGCGTTCTTCTTTCCTGCGAGCACCGGCATCGTCCCGCAGACCGTTCCGGTCGCCCTCCTTCAGCAGGCGAACGCCACACTGCGGCTGTCGATCAACGCGACGAACATCATCGGAGCGGCGATCGGCGGAGTGCTCGTCGCCGCCACGAGCCCGGGCTGGGCGATTGCGTTCGACGCGGTCACCTACGTCCTGGCGGCACTTACGATCGGTGCGATGCACCTTCCGCCTGGCCTGCGGATCGAAGGCAGCACCGTGATGCTCGAGTTGCGCGAAGGCTGGCGGGACTTCTGGTCGCGAACGTGGCTCTGGGCGATCGTCCTGCAGTTCGGGGTCGTCAACGCCGTCGAGAACGGTGCCGTGCAGATCTTCGGGCCGATCGTCGCGAACCAGGCCCTCGGGGGGCCCGTCGCCTGGAGCGCCGTCCTCATCGCGACGTCGATCGGTTTCCTCTCGTCGGGTCTCCTGATGCTGCGCTGGCGTCCGCGGCGGATCCTGCTCGTTGCAACGCTGGCGGTCTTTCCGTTAGTCTTGCCCTTGATCGCCCTGTCGATACCCGCGCCGCTCGCACTCGTCGTCGCCGCGGGCTTCGTGGCCGGGTTCTCCGTCGAGATCTTCGGGGTGCTGTGGGACACGGCCATGCAGCAAGAGATCCCGCTCGACAAGCTCTCGCGACTCTCGGCGTACGACGCGCTCGGCTCGCTCGTGCTGACGCCGGTCGCGCTCGCGGCGCTCGGCCCGATCGGTGCGGCCGTCGGTCTACGGACGACGTTGATCGGCTGCGCCGTGCTCACCATCCTCGCAACCGCGCCCGTACTGCTCTCCCGTGACGTGCGCACGCTCGAGGGTCGCGCGACGGCGCCCGCCTAGCGCTCGCGAAGGATGTTGCCGCCGGAGGTTTGCGCGAGTGCCATCACGACGATCTCGTCGATGTTGACGTTCGGCCGGCGTGTCACGGCGAACAGAACGCAGTCCGCGATGTCCTCCGCGCTCAACGGCCCGCCGAGCGCGACGTTCGAGTAGACCGCGTCCGCCTTCTCCTCGTCGCCCTTGAAGCGCACCTTCGAGAAGTTCGTCTCGACGATCCCACCGGCGACATTCGTGACGCGCACCGGCTTGCCCTGCAGATCGTCACGCAACGCGCGCGTGTAGCCGTGCACGGCGAACTTCGACGCGACGTACGACGACCCGCTCGCGTACGACCAGATCCCGGCGACAGAGCCCATGTTCACGATATGGCCGCCGCCGTCCTCGACGAGATGCGGGATGCAGAGGCGCGTCATACGCATCAGCCCGAGCACGTTCGTCTCGATCACCTCACGCTCGTCCTCCTCCAGCGACTCCCACACCGGATCTCGCCCGCGCGAGAGGCCTGCGTTGTTGAAGAGAATGTCGAGGCCGCCGAGCTCGGCGACCGCAGCGGCGACGAACCGAGCGCAGCTCTCCGGGTCCGTCACGTCGAGGTTGCCCGCGGAGCGCGATCCCGTATAGACCCGTGCGCCGGCCTCCTCGAGCGCCCGCGCGGTGGCGGCGCCGATACCGCTCGACGCTCCGGTGACGATCGCCCGTTTTCCCTCTAGTGCGGCCACGGAGCCAGACTAACGATCCCGTAACAACGAATCGGCGCCTACCGCGTCTACGTTTCAGAGCCTATGGAGCCACCCCCCGCCACCGGTCGCAGCATCCGCCTCGCGCTCGTCGCGTTCGGCCTGCTCGCGCTGCTCGCGGTCGTAGCGTTCGCAAGCCGTAGCGGGCTGGGGCACCAGTCGCAGGCTTCGCCGACGCCCGGTTACATCAGCTACGCCTTCACGGCGTTCCTGATCGTCTTCGTCCTGATGATTCCGGTTGCTGCCTACGGCTTCATCATGCAGGCCCGCGAGGGCGAGGTCGGGCGCAAGAGCTACCGGCAACGCACGATCGAAAGCATCGGGATGCTGTTCTTCTTCGGCGCCCTCGCGTTCGTCGTCATCTACCTCAAGCGTCACCACCACCACTTTCTCGTCCCGCACCTGAAGGGGCTGAATGGGAAGAAGAGGGCGGCCCATGGAGCGATTGGACACGCCGCCGCGGTCGAGCCGCACTTCGAGTACACGGTGCTGTGGATTTCGCTCGTCGTAATCGCCGTCGGGGGCGGGTGGCTCTACTACGCGTGGCGCACCCGCAAGAAGCGGACGGCAATTCCGCTCGACCGCGAGCAGACCGTGGCCGACGACTTCGCGGCGTCGATCGGCGAAGCGATCGACGACCTGGAAGCCGAGCCCGACGCGCGGCGCGCGGTGATCGCCGCGTACGCGAGGATGGAGACCGTGCTCGCGCGCAACGGCTTGAAACGGCGACCGAGCGAGACGCCCGTCGAGTACCTGCGGCGGATCCTGCTCGGGCTCACGTCCCGCGGCGACTCGGTCAGCCGGCTCACGTCCCTGTTCGAACAGGCGAAGTTCAGCCGGCACCCGATCGACACCGCGATGAAACAGGATGCGATCGGCGCGCTACGTGAGATCCGCGACGACCTCCAGAGGGCGCGCGCATGAGGCGTCATCTGCTCGACCTGATCGTGCTGTTCGTTCTCTCCTCACTGATCTGCGGCTATGTGTCGCTCGCGCAGCCGAACCTGCGCAACGTGACGCTGCACGTCTACGTGTTTCTCCTCGGCGGGCTCCTGATGCTCGGGATCGTCGCCGCCGCCGGCGACGCGGTGCCGCGGCGCCTGCGCTCCGAGCTCGATCGCGCACTCTCCGAGTCCGGTCAACGCGAGCAGCCGCTGCCGGAGCTGGAGCGAACACAACGCGAGGTGACCCTCGCGACGGCGAACGCATACGACCTCCACGTTCGGCTGCTGCCGCACCTGCGCGAGATCGCGCAATTCCGGCTCGAGCGCAGCGGCAAAACCTCCGGCCCCGACACGCTCGGCCGCTGGTGGGATCTGCTGCGGCCGGACCGACCGGAGCCCGACGACCGCTTCGCGCCCGGGATCAAGCAGGCGGAACTGCGCGCTCTCGTCGACGACCTTGAAAGGATAAGCCGGTGAACCTGGCCGAAGTGAGCGAGCTCAGCAACCGCGTCCTCGACGAGGTCGAGAGAGTCGTGCTCGGAAAGCGCGACGCGCTCGAGCTGTTGATGCTCGGGCTGCTCGCCGACGGGCACGTCCTGATCGAGGACTACCCCGGGCTTGCGAAGACGCTGATGGCGCGCTCGTTCGCGCAGGTCACGTCGATGGATTTCTCCCGGATCCAGTTCACCCCGGACCTGATGCCGTCGGATGTGACCGGCTCGTCGGTCTTCAATCAGCGTGAGGCCGACTTCGAGTTTCGGCCGGGACCGATCTTCGCCAACCTTCTGCTCGCGGACGAGATCAACCGCGCACCACCGAAGACGCAGGCCGCACTGCTCGAAGCGATGCAGGAGCGGCAGGTGACAACGGAAGGACACACGCGCAAGCTCGGCCCGCCGTTCCTCGTGCTCGCGACACAGAACCCGATCGAGTACGAAGGCACGTACCCCCTGCCGGAGGCGCAGCTCGACCGCTTCCTCCTGCGCATGTCTGTCGGCTACCCCGCCCGCGCGGACGAGTGGCAGATGCTCGCGAACCGCGCCGAGCGTCGCACCGACGAGCTGGAGCTCACACCGCTCGTCGATCGCAACACGCTGCTCGCGATGCAGGCCGCGATCGAGGACGTGTACGTGTCAGAGCCGGTTGGTCTCTACATAGTCGACATCGTCGCGGCAACACGTGATGCGCAGTCGGTCCAGGTCGGAGCCTCGCCGCGCGGCTCGCTCGCGTTGCTCAAGCTCTCGCGCTGCCGCGCGGCGTTGGAGGGTCGCGACTACGTGACGCCGGACGACGTGAAGTCCGTCGCCGTTCCCGCGCTCGCGCACCGGCTGACGTTGCGGCCCGAGCTGTGGGTGCAACGCGTCTCGGCCGAGGACGTCGTGCGCGAGCGGCTCGACACCGTGCCGACACCGGCGGCCGAAGACCTCACCGCTCGGACGTGACGCGCTGGGCGACGCCGAAGCTCGCGGGCTACGCAGGGCTCTCGGCTGCGGGCCTGCTCTCCGCACTCGTCTTCGCCCGCCCCGAGCTCGTCGCGCTGACCGCCCCATTTTTGCTCGCGCTCGCGGCGGGGCTTGCGCTCGCGACGGCGCCGCGGCTTCAGATCCACGTCCAACTCGACCAGGAGCGCGCGCTCGAGGGCGACGACGTCGGTGCGCGGATCGTCGTCGAGTCGTCGACGCCGGTCGATCGATTAGACCTCTACCTCCGCTTGCCCGAGGGGGTCGAACTGCGCAACGGCAAGAACCCGGTTGCCCTCCACCTGCGGGCGGGCGAGCGCCGCGAGCTCGAGCTCAGCGTGGGCGCAGCTCGCTGGGGTGGTCACGTGCTCGGGCCGGCGTACGCGCGCGCCCACGACCCGCTCGGGCTCCTCGTCTGGGAGACGACCGCTGCGACACGGCCCGAGCTGCGCGTCTACCCGAGCGAGGATGTGCTCCGACGGGTGTTGCAACCGCGCGAGACGCAGGTGTTCAGCGGCAACGAGGTCTCGCGGCACAAGGGCGAAGGAATCGAGTTCGCAGACATCAGACCGTGGTCCGCGGGCGATCCGCTGAAGCGGGTCAACTGGCGCGCGAGCGCCCGCCGCGATGAGCTGTGGGTGAACGAAAGCCATCCGGAACGAAACACCGACGTGATCCTGTTCGTCGACTCGTTCGCCGAGGCGCGGAGCGGCAAGGAGGGAACACTCGATCTAGCCGTGCGCGCGACGGCGACGCTCGCCAATGCGTACGTGGGGCGCCGCGACCGCGTGGGGTTGATCGCATTCGGCGGCATCCTGCGTTGGCTCGTACCAGGGATGGGGACGGTCCAGCTCTACCGCATCGTCGACGCGCTGCTCGACACGCAGATCGTGCTCTCGTACTACTGGAAGGAGATCGACGTGATCCCACGGCGCACGCTGCCGCCGAACGCCATGGTGATTGCGCTTTCGCCGCTGCTGGACGGCCGCTCGGTGGGTGCGCTGCTCGACCTGCGCGCACGCGGCTACGACCTCACTGTGATCGACGTCTCCCCCGTGCCGTTCACTTCGCGTCCCGCGTCGGGTCTCGACTCGATCGCGTACGACATCTGGACGTTGCGCCGGGATGCACTTCGCCACCGCCTGCAAAGTGCGGGGGTCGCAGTCGCCGAGTGGCGCGACGACACGCCGCTGCAGGCCGTCCTCGAGGAGGTGCGGGAATTCAGGCGTTACGCCCGGCACGCGCACGTTTGATCACCGCGTTCGGCGCCGTTGCAGCGCTCAGCGGGTCGATCGCCTATGTCGCGACGAACGGCGGCCGGTTCGCCGTGCCCGGCGCTGCTGTCGGCGCGCTCGGCCTCGTCCTGCTCTTGCTCGGGCTGGTCCTGCGCTGGCCAACGACGATCCCGTGGTCGATCCTGCTTGTCGGCGGCGGCTACCTCCTCGCACGCGAAGGCAATGACGTCGTCGACGGTTGGGCCGCTGCGATCGGCGTTCTGCTCCTACTCGCCGCCGAGCTCGCGAGCTGGTCGATCGAGCACGACGCACGGATCACAGCTGAGCGCTCGCTCGTCCTCCGCCGCATCGCGACCCTCGGGGCACTCGTCGCGGCGGCGCTCCTCGTCAACTTCATGTTGCTCGCGACCTCCGGCGTCTCCGCGTCGTCCGGGGTGCTGCTCGCAGCCGTCGGGGTCGCGGCTGCGGTTGCGGCCGTCGCGGTGGTGCTCCGCCTCTTGCGGGCTTGAGTCGCACCCTGAGTCGCACCCGCTGCCGACCCCAGTCGGCGACCCATTGGTCGCCGACTGGGGCGGAGGCATGAACTACGCGATCAGGAAACCTTGATCAACGCGGTGCGTATCTCGCTGTGGCCGTTCGGCTCGTTCGCCGTTGCGGTCACGGTGTAGGTCTTGCCCTTCGCCGGCGTGAACGCCGGAGCGAAGGTGATCGACTGGTCGCCAGCGAGCGAGGAGACCGGCTGGCCGACCGCGACGGTATTGCTGCCGTCACGAACGACGTAGGTCAATCCGATCTCCGCCCCCGGCTGCGAGTAGTACGCGAGGTACGGCATGTACATCGTCACGCGCGGCGTCGAGCCGGCCGTGATGGTGGCCATCGTCCCGTCGACCAGGCGCGCGAGCGCGCCGAACGGGTCGTAGGCAGGCTTCTGGCTGCCGTTCGCTGCGTACAGGCCACTCTGCCACGGGTTACCGGTGCTGTCGTGGAACACAAACCAGATGAACATCTGCACGTTCGGATCGTTCTTCGCGATGGTCATCGCCTGCACTGCGTACTTCGCCTGCACCGCGTACGACACACCGTGCGGATCCGGCGGCTTGGTCTCGTGACCGTACTCGGTGATCCAGACCGGCACGCTGCGATGGAAGAGCGTCTTGAGGCTCTTCTCGAACGCCGGGAGCGTCGAGAGCGTCACGTTCGGATACCGCACCCTCTGTGTCGGCGGCAGGTTCGGTGACGTCGGGTACGGATGATGCGCCCACGCATCGAACTTCAAGCCCGGCACCTTCGCCAGATACTTCGCGAACGTGCCGGGAGCCACTGATGCGCTGACACCGGCAAGCGGCTTGTCACGCCCGCGTGCGGACGTCTCACCAATTGCGACCTTCGACAACGGGCTGCCTGACTTGATGCCGGCGTAGGCGGCCTTGTAGAGCTTTGCGTAGTTGGCCGGGCCGACGATCGTCTTGCCGACGTACTGCGGCGTCAGGAAGAGCTGGAGGTTCGGCTCGTTCCACACCGACCAGAGCGCGACCGTCCCGTGGCCTTGGTGGCCGCTGTACCGGGTCGCAAGCATCTTCGCGAACGCGGTCAAGTCGGCGAGGCGTGTAGGCATCACGTTCGGCGCCTTGCCACCGTTCGCCCACTTCGGCGTTCCGTTGATGTCGATCATGACGCGCAGACCGTAGATACCCGACTGGAATACGAGCTCGTCGAGATCTGCGAGCTTGTACGCGGGATCGTCGCCGTTCGCGGGGTTGGCCGGCTTGGCGGAAGCGATGGTGGCCCAGGTCGCAGTCGTGTGGATCACGGACGCACCGGCGACACTTGCCTGGCGGAGATTGTCGGCGCGGGTCGGCGACCAGCGAAACGTCGGGTCGTCGAAGAAACCGATTGGCATCTTCTGGGCGGCGTGGACCGTCGCGACCGGCGCGACCAGAAGTGCGATGAGCGCTAGCAGCGCAAAGCGTGCGGGCTTCGGCACAGGCAGATCCTCCCTTTTGGTATCCCTGGACGGGGCGAACCGGGACCGTAGCGCGGTCTCTTGAGGGTCATGTAAAGAGGAGGCTTCATGAAGCGTCTCGCACCTCCAATTGCGCTCTGGTTGATGTTTGGAGCAGCGCTCGCCTGGATAACGAGCCGCGTCGCCGACTGGTTCGTGATGACGGACGAACTGCTCTACGAGCGCCTCGCGCTGAGCATCGGGAGGCTGCATTCGCCGCTCCCGCGCGTGCACGACGTCGCCGTTGCGAACCTGAATCAGCTCTACCCGCTCGTGCTCGCGCCCGTCTTCGCAAACGGCACGATCGCCGATGGATTGCATCGCGCACATTTGCTGAACTCGTTCGTGCTGACGTCGGCGGCCATTCCCGCGTACCTGCTCGCGCTCCGCGTCACGCGTAGCGTCTGGGCGTCCGCAGTTGCCGCGGCGCTGACCGTCGCCGTACCGTGGCTCGTGCTCGCTTCGTTCCTACTGACCGGCACGGTCGCCTACCCCGCATTCCTGTGGGCGCTACTCGCCTTTCATGTGGCGATCACGTCCCCGTCACGGCTGCACGATGGGCTGGCGGCGCTTGCGCTCGTGGTGGCGATCACGGCACGCACGCAGTTCATCGTGCTCGCGTTGGTGCTCGCGCTGATGGTGACAAAGCGTTGGCGCGAGCATCGCGTGCTGGTCGGCGTTTTCGCGGCCGGGGTGCTGGTTGGACTCATCGCGCTCGCGGCGGGGCACAACCCTCTCGGGACCTACAGCTCGACGACGAGCGGCAACCCGCTGCCGGCCACGATCGTGCCGTCGTTCTTTTCGCACCTCGCCGCCGTCGCCGTCGGGCTCGGCGTCGTGCCGTTCATCGTCGGTGGCGCGTGGCTGTTGCGACGCGATGCGTTCGCGATCCTGGCGGTGCTGACGATTGCGGCGCTGACGCTCGAGGTGGCGTCCTTCGACGTTCGGTTCGGCGGCGGCCTCGGTCGAGACCGCTACATCTTCTACCTCGCACCGGTATTCGCGATCGCGTTCGCAGCGGCCCTCGCTTCGTGGGAGCGAACCTCCTGGAAGATCGGCGTTCCGGTCGGCGTGCTCGTGATCGGCTTTGCGGCTGCGCCGCTGCCGGTGTTCGACAAGCTCAACGTCGACACGCCGGTGTCGATCATCGACGGCTATCTACGACGTGAGCTCGGCGGGCTTACGGGCGCGCGGATCTTCCTCGTTGTCCTCTCGCTCGTCGCCGCCGCGGCCGTGGCCGAAGCGGGTGTCCTGCTTGGACGTCACGTAGTCGTTCCACTCGCCGCGGTTGCGCTGCTCCTGACGACTGCCGAAACGGGCTACGCCGTCGAGCGGCTGTTCCGGGTCAACGGCACCGCAGGCCGGCCACTCACCGTCGACCCGAGCTCGCAACTCGCTTGGGTCGACCGCATCGTGGGGCGCGGCGCCGACGTGACAATGGTTCCGTACCCGGTCGTCCCCGGCGACTACTGGTCGAGTGCGGCGTACTGGTGGGACATGGAGTTCTGGAACGTCTCCGCCAACCGCACGGCCGGGATCCCTGCCGAGTTCGAGTGGACGCCGAGCACGTTCCCGAAGCTCGCCCTGACGTTCGACCGCGCGGGCCGCGCGAGCATTTCGCCGCCCGGTGACGTCCTGCAAGCCGTTGCCGACACGCGCTTCCACATCGCGGGCACGGTCGCCACCAACAACCGCAACGTGTTCCTCGTCCACCCCGAGCTTCCCTGGCACGCGGACTGGACGACGACCGGCCTCTACGACGACGGCTGGACGAAGCCGGGCGTCGCCGCGCGGATTCGCGTCTACGCGTATCCCGGGCAGGACCGGAGAGTGATCCGGACGCTGGCGGTCTCCGCCTACGCCCCGAGCGGCATCGCCTCGCGCCCGCTCACGGTCGGCGGCTCTCGCGCGGTCGCAGGCGCGAACGAAGTGTCCGTCGACACGAGCGTCTGCGTGTCACCGAACGGCTTCGCCGAGCTCCCGGTCCGGGTCAACGGCGCGTCACAGATTTACGGCGACCCGCGCACCAACCTGACCATCACCCAACCACGTTGGGGCGGCGTCCAGATCTCCCGGATCTACCTCTCCGGGCAGATCGGTGCAGACTGCTGACGTGCAGATTCTCGGACTTGTTTTCGCCGGCACCGCGACCGACTGTCGCCCGGAGATGGTCGCCTTCGTGCGGGACGTGCTCGGGCTCGACCCGCGGGAGGTCGCCGGTGCGAGCGCCGATATGTTCGCGCTCCCGGACGGATCGACGTTCGCCGTTGCGGGGCCACGCGAAATGGGTGAAACATCCCGCTCGCTCGGCTTCCTCGTCGCCGACCTGGACGATGCGATCGCCGAGCTGGCCGCGGCGGGCGTCGAGGTCGACGAGGTCGCGACCAACGGGCACCACCGCTACGTCCACTTCCGGGCGCCTGACGGCGCGCTCTACGAGCTGGTCGAGCGAGTGGGCGGTGACGGGATCGAACCGCCGACCTCCTCGGTGTAAACGAGGCGCTCTCCCAGCTGAGCTAACCGCCCGTGTTGTGCAATACCCCCAACGGGATTCGAACCCGTGCTGCCGGCGTGAAAGGCCGGAGTCCTAGGCCACTAGACGATGGGGGCGCTCAGTGCAGAGTACCGTTGCCCCGTGACCGACATCCGGCCCGTGACCGAGGACGATTTCGAAGCGGTGTTCGAGCTGCTGACCGCGCGCAGCCGCGCGGCGTTCGGCATTTCCTCCGAGCAGCCGGCGTTCCTGCGCCAGCGCTGGGACTCACTCCTGGCGGACAATTGGGTGGCGGTCGAGGACGAGGCGATCGTGGGGTACGCCGGGCTCGATGAGAACCACGATTTCATCCATGCTGCCAAGGATCCCGACGTCGGCGACGCGCTGATCGCGCAGGTCGAGCAGCGGGCGCGTGACCGCAGCTTCCCGTCTCTCGCGGTGGTCGCCGCGCCGGAGGACGCCCCGCTCTACAGCGCGGTGCACCGCAACGGCTACGCGCTCGACCGCGAGATCCTGCGCATGTGGCGGCTACTCGACGGCGACCTCTCGGAACCGGCGTGGCCCGACGGCGTGACCGTCCGCACCTACACGGGCGCGGACGCCGAGCGGGTACAAGCACTGCTCGACGAGCAGTACGCCGGCTGGGATCAAAGCTATGTCGCACGAAGCCACCCGAGCTGGCTGACGTTCATGACAGAGCACGAAGACTTCGACCCTGCAATGTGGTTCCTCGTCGAACGCGACGGCGAGCTCATCGCGTGCGCCCTGCACTGGAAGGAGAGCGACCGTCGCGGCTGGGTGAAGGACATCGTCGTCCGCGAGAGCGAGCGCGGACGCGGTCTTGCCAAGGCGCTGCTTCAGCATGCGTTCCGCATCTATGCGGAACGCGGCGCTGACCGCGTCGGTTTGAAGGTGGACTCGACGAACCCGACGGGTGCGCCGCAGCTCTACGAGCGGCTCGGTTTCGTCACCGACCAGCGACTCCAGATCTGGGAGAAACCGCTGTGACCACCGCGACGACCGTCTCGCTGCTCCGCTGGCTTCGCCGACAGCTGCGTGAGGCAACGCCGACGCGTGAGCGGCTCGAAGCTGCAATCGCGAACAACGACCCCTCCGAAGCGCGTCGGCTCTTGCAGAGGATGGACTTCAACGACGCACAACGACATCACGTCGAATCGCTGCTCACCGAATGGGAACGCGAGGTTGCCGACTAACCAGCAAGGCCCGCTATCGTCAGTGACTGCGTGAGGGGTCGCACGCTCATTGCCGCTTCGGCGGTTGCCGTCACTCTCGCTGGTGCAACACCGGCGTCGTCGGTCACCCCACTCGAACGGTCGGCACTGAAGGCGTTCGCGACCTCGCGCGTCACGCCGACGACGAAGGAGCGGGGCCGTGCCGAGATTCGCCGCGCCGCGTATCTCGCCCACACGCTGCCGGGCGGCAGACGCGAGCATGTCTCCGTTGCGCTTGGCGAGATCGCGTCGTTCGCCGGGAAGTTGAGCGAGCCGCGCGCGCTGGCGCTGATCGCTGAGCTGAAGGCAAACGATGACTACTTCCTGAAGCACTGGGCGCCACAGCCGAAGACCGACATCACCGACGCAGACGGGATCGTCTACCGCTACTTCGCCGGACGTTGCTTCGAGTTCCACCCACTCGCGAACTTCGGCGCACTCAACGCACGCGTCGCGGCAGGCGATATCGAAGGCTCGCGTCGCCTCGCCGACGCCCTCGTCGCGCGCGGCGTGTACCAGGCGAGCGGCGGCATCGGCTGGGAGTACACGTTCCCGTACGCGGGCGGCCGCGCGCCGTGGCTCTCGGGGATGGCACAGGCCGTCGCGGCGCAGGCGCTCGCGCGCACCGCGGGCCTCGTACCTGCCGAGGAGACGTCACTGATGGGCAAGGCGCGGGCCGCGTATCAGGCGATCCCGGGCCGCCTGCTCACGTCGGTCGCTGCAGGACCCTGGATTCGCCTCTACTCGTTCACGTCGCTACCGGTGCTCAACGCACAGCTACAGGCGGTCCTCTCGCTGCAGTCGTATGCAACGACGGCTGAGGACGGCGATGCGGCCGCGCTCGCGCTGCGCTTGCAGCATGCAGCGGCGGCGACGCTCGCGCGCTTCGACACCGGCTACTGGACCTACTACGCGCTGCCGCACGACCCCTCGCCGCTCGATTACCACGAGTACGTCGTGCAGCTCCTGCAGCGGCTCAAAGCCGCCGATCCCCGCTTTGCAAACGCCGCCGTACGCTTCGCCGCGTACGAGAAGCAGCCGCCCGCATTCCAGGTCGCCCCCGGTTCGCTCGGCGCGCTGTCGTTCTGGATCTCGAAGCCGTCAACCGTCTCTGTCGTCACGGGCGCAGGTCCGTCACGGCGGGTGTCGGTCGACGGAGGCTGGCACACACTGACCTGGGGTGTGCCGAAGCGCCCGGGCGCCTATCCCGTTCATGTCACGGCGACCGACTCGGCGGGGAACCACGCCTCGTTCGACGCGTTGCCGATCGTGCGTGCCACCTCGACGCTCGCGAAGCGCGCGACGCAAGCCACTCTCGAAACGACACCGCTGCTTGTGCCATCGTTTCGCATCGGTGCGACGCTCGTCGACCCGTCGCAGTCGGCGCTCGCGGCGCAATCGGGCTTGCAACTCGTTCGTGTCAACGTCACGTGGCCACCGGGGGCAACGGTGCCCGACCCGACGCTCGTCGCGGCGATGCAACAGCTCGCTCCGATCGAGACGATCGTCGAGCTGATTGCTGCGCCGCTACCGGCGGACGACCCCGGGCGCGCAGCGCTCGCGCAATACGCAGCGGCACTCGCCGCCGACGTCAAGACGCTTCATGCCGTCGTCCTGGCGCCCGCACCGCTTGCGGCCGACACAGCTTCGTACGCGGCCGCGTTCGGCGCGATTCGCGCGGCGCTCCCCGACTCGCCCCTCGGCATCGCGATCGATGGAAGTAGCGACCCGACCGGAACCGTGAGCGGTCTTGCCGGTCTCGACGCGAACTTCGTGGCGTTCCGTCCCGCCGGTGCTCCGGCGAAGGGCGTGTGGACGCTCGCGGATCGTTCCGCGTTCAAGGACGCGTTCCCGGATGCGTCACTCGTGATCGACGGTGCGCCTGCGCCCTACGCGGCGACGCTGAAGACGGCTGCCTGCGCGACGGACGTGAGCGCCGCCCTGCTCGACCGGCTCTCCGACGCCACCCGCGCCGCGCTCCGTCCCACGATCGGCACCGCAGAACGAGGCGCGTTCGTGTGCCCCGGCGTGACCGCCGAAGCGCGGCCGTTCGAGATCCAGTATCCGACCGCACTCACCCAGCCGATCGCCGTCTCGCTCAACTGCAACCGCGATTGCCTCTACCTGGTCACGCTCGACCGGGCCGATGGCCGTCCCGTCGTCGCCCACCGCGGCCAGCTCACCGGCGGGCCGTCGAGCCCCCTGACGAAGGTCGTGCTCCCGCGGGCGAAGCTCGCACCGGGCGCCTACCGAATCGACGTCCGGATCGTCGCGCGCGTGAACCCGGGCGCGGTGACGCAAGAGCTCGGCCCGCCGCTGACGACCGGCTGAGAGGCTTGATGTGAAACGCACGCGCAGCCGCGGCTGGTGGCTCAGACAGGGCGCATCTCGCCCGGTTCGGGCTTGAACGTAGACACCGCTATGCCCTGCGCCCGACCCGAACGACCTGCTTGGTCTGAGCCATCCCCGCAACCACGCAGTTCCACCTCAAGCCTCTAGCTCTTCTTGCGCCGGACGATCTGCAGGCCCCAGGCGTCACCGGATGCGAACAGGGCGTCCGGGTCGACGTCGTCCAGCCACCCGATGAAGTGCGTCTCCGAGTCGTCCTCGGTCGAGCCGTAGACCGCCGCCCTGCCGGCATCGAGCTGCCGGGTCAGGTCATCACCGCGCTCGAGCGCCGCCAAGCGTTCCTCGACAGCGCTGCCTTCCGCGTACCCTTTGCCCATAGAGGAAGCGTACTCCGCTGCACGTTCCTCCAAACAGCGTGTTCAAAGACAGGGGCCGGTAGCTCAGTTGGTAGAGCAGGGGACTTTTAATCCCAAGGTCGTAGGTTCGATCCCTACCCGGCCCACTCAGAAAAGACCTGCAAAGCGCCGTTGCGGGTCTTTGCAAAGTGTCGTAAGTGCTCGGGGTGGCAACCGAAGTGGCAACGGAGGGCTCATCCGTCGGCTGCAGCGGCCTTCCGCCGGCGGTACTTCTCGACCATGTAGGCGCCTGCCGCGACGGCGCCGCCATCAACGGGGATGGTGATTCCGGTGATAAAGCCGGACTCCGGCGCAGCCAGGAAGAGTGCGACGTGAGCGATCTCATCGACGGTTCCGAAGCGGGCGATCGCTCCGTGCTGAGGCCGCTCCCGCAGTGCTTCGGCGCTCCAAGCGCCCAGCATCAGCTCGGTCTCGATCGGGCCAGGTGCGATGGCATTTACGGTGATGCCCAGGTCGGCCAGGTCTAGAGCTGCGGCTCGGGTGAGACCGACGATTCCGTCCTTTGTGGCGCCGTAGGCAGCCTGGTCGATCGGGCCGATGAGCCCGGCCACGGAAGAGAGGTTCACGATCCGTCCGTAGCTGCTTTTGGCCAGCTGACGCGCGACCGAGCCGTCCGTCGCCGCCTCTAACCCGCCCTTGCCCGCATACCGCGCTTGCTGCCGCCTCACATGCGGAAGCATGCGAACCCGTTGGGGTTCGCCGTCTCGACTCCGCGGCTTATCCGCACCGTGCATGCGGATCGACGCCGAGGACAGCCGGCGGGTCTGGCTCGAAGATCGAGTCATTCGCAAACATCAGGAAAGGACGAAAACCATGACACAACGTCTCATCGTCGCCATCGCCGCAAGCGCTTCGATCGCCGCCGGCTTCAGCGGCAGTGCACTCGGCGACAACTCCTTCGGCCAGCACGCTGCGATGTGCGCCCACACAGCGCTCGGCCAGCGCGCCAACCCGCCGTCCGTCACCTGCACCCATGACGGAACGACGATGACCTTCGCGAACTTCGGAGAAATGGTGCAGCAGATGCGTGCAATGTGATCAGCACCTTTGCCCGGCCCACTCAGAGCTCAGGCGGTCACAACCGCGATGGCGTCGAGCCGGGCGAGCCACGTGCGTGCTCCCATCAGCTCGAAGATCGCGCGGGCCTCGTCCACGAGCGTCTTCGCCTCCTCGCTCCGCCCTCCGTTGACGAGCCAGCGGCTGTAGTCGACGAGCACCGGCGCGAGCCACAGCGGCTCCTCGAGGTTGCGCGCGGCGGCGAGCGCGAGCGCGAAGGCCTCGGCCGCACCGTCGTCGTCGCCCGCCGCTGCGGCCACGTTGCCGCGAACTCGGCCGAGCGCGACCTCGGCATGGCGGCCGCGCCGTGCGACGGGGATCTCGGCGACCACGGCAGCGACGGGCAGCGCCAGCGTCGCGTCGCCGAGGTCGAGAGCGAGCGTTGCCGCCTCGTTCGTGTAGACCGCCGTCCCTCCGACCCAGCCCTGCGCGAGCCCGAGACGCGCCGCCGGCTCGACCAAACCGAGCGCGCTCGCGTCGTCACCCTCGAGGAGCGCCACGATGAACCGCCTGTAGAGCGAAAGGCCCTCGAGCTGCCGGTCGGTTGACGTGTCGATGTCCTCCGAGACGAGCCTGAGCCAGCGCTGTGCCGTCGCCTCATCGTGGCGTTCGACGGCGGCGCGAGCGAGTACGAGGGCGCCGAAAACGTGGCTCGGGACGACGATTCGCCGTGGCAACGGCAGCCCCTCGGCGAGTGCGAACGCGTCGTCGTATCGTCCCTGAGCGAGCAGTTCCGGGACGAGCCCTGCGAGCCCGAACCCGAGTGCGAACTGGGTCTGGCCACGGGCCCGCGCGAGCTCGTACCCGTCGCGGACAAGCCTCGCCGCCACGTGCGGGCGGTCGGCGTCGTTCTCGATCACGACCAGGTTGTTGTACGCACGCAGGGCGGAGGGCAGGAGGTCGTGGTCGAGGGCGATCGCGAGGGCCTCGCGCAAGAGCGCGCGCGACTCGTGTGGGCGGGATTTGAGCAGCAGAGCCTTCGTGTTCAGCGCCTCGGAGAGCACGCGAGGCAGCACCTGGTCCTCGGCGATCTTGAGAGCCATCTCGACCCGTTCCATGGCGGTCGCGCTGTCGCCCTGGAAGTTGTGGATGCGCGCCGCCTCCGCCGCGAGCAGCGCGATGTTCTCGTCAGGCTCGTCCTGGGCCAGGACCGCCAGCGCCGGCTCGAGTAGCTGAAGCGCCTCCGCCCCACGGCCCTGAGCCCACATCTGCAGGCTGAGCTTGGCTGTCGCGCGGGCCGCGTCGTGTGCGCGGCCGGCGCCGTCGAGCAGGTCGCGCGCGCCGCGGAACCGCACCTCCGCCGTCGTCGCATCGTTTGCTCCGGACAGTACGTCGCCGGCCCGCTCGAGCAGGCGCGCCTGCTCCACCGGATCCTCGGTCAGTGAGACAGCATCGTCGAAGGCGCGGCACGCGTCTTCGGCGGCGCCGAGCGACGCGGCTCGCTCCCCCGCGCGACACAGCCACTCATGGGCGAGTGTGCGCACCTCGTCCGCGTCCGCATCCTCCGGTGCCGCCGCGTAGGCGTCGCGGTAATGGGTCGCGATCACCTCGGCGATCTGCTCGGAGTCGATGCCCGCGTCGTCGCCGAGCAGGCGCGCCGCGGACAGGTGCTTCGACTTGCGCTCGCGGCGGGAGAGCGTCTCGTACGCAACGCGCTGGACGAGAGCCTGGAGGAAGCCGTAGTGGCCACGCTCGGGAGAGCGCGGATCGGCGACGAGGACGAGTACCTCCTTCCGGACGAGTGCGTCGAGGGTTCCCTGGAGCTCCTCGACTTCGAGCCCCGCGACAGCGGCGAGGCCGCGGCTCGTGAAGGTCTTACCGAGGACGGCCGCGGACTCGACTGCAAGGCGCTCCGCCGGCGCCAAGCCGTCGAGCCGGGCCGCGACGAGCGCGTGCAGCGTCTCCGGGACGTCGAGCGACGCGATCTCGCCGCGCGCGACGAATGCGTCGCCGTCGCGCGCCAGCAGGCCACGGTCGAGCAGCATCCGCACGGTCTCGACCGCGTAGAGCGGAATGCCGTCGGCGCGCTC
>JANMWB010000104.1:0-13645 GCA_031393705.1 Thermoleophilia bacterium
TGCGGCCGCCGCGAGGAGCGCGAAGGGCGGGTCGGGGTGGAAGTACAACGACGCGGCGAAGATCGGCGGCAACAGCGCAGCGCCGATGGCACCGAGCGGTGGCGCGAGACGCGACTGCGGCCAGATCTCGTGCGCAAGCCACGCGGTGACCGGCACGAGCGCGACCGCCGAGACGAAGTCGATCAGCACGAGTGGCAACCAGGGCTCGTTGTCGGCAGCTGCGCTGACGTAGACCCAAGCCCAGACGGCGGCGGCGAGCCAAGCGCCCAGGCCGATCAACCACCGCGGCGCGAGTGGCGGCGCGCGCGCAATCAGCGCGGCGCCACCGGCGACGAGTGCGAGCCAGAGCAGCCTCCGGAGTAACCGCGGAATGCCTTGGAGGAGCGGCGACGGCCGGTTCGGTGCGATCGGTTTGAACGCCCAGTTCAGGGCCACTCCCAGTGCCGGGACACCCGGCGGCAACGCGTACTCGACGTTCTCGGACGGCTTGGGAAGATGGTGCGTCGCGTAGAGCTCGTCCACGAAGCTGCGGTAGGCAACCTCGTCGTCTCCGCCGGAGCTCTTGAATTGCTCCACGCCTGCCCACGCGACGACGGCGAAGACAGCCGTGACCACGACGACGACGGCCCACGTGGCGGGGAGCGTGTTTCTGTCGGTCAATACGCCGCCGCCCGCGCACGCGTCGTAACCGTGGTCGGTCATCAACATCACACTGTCAAATCGATGCCTCGAGGCTCCGGTGGAGCGAATAGATCGCCGCCATGGTATTGGTGCGTGCAACGCATGCTGGTCAGCCTCATCATCCCGGTGTACAACGAACGCGCCACGCTTGACGAGCTCTTCACGCGCATCGCCGAACTCGAGCTCGAAACGCAGCTGGTGATCGTCGACGACGGCTCGACCGACGGCAGTGCTGAACTACTCGCGGCGTTCGCCGACGACCGTGCTGACGTGGTGCTCGTCCGGCAGGCCAATCGCGGGAAGGGTGCTGCCATCCGCGCTGCGATTCCCCACGTGCGTGGCGACGTCGTGGTCATCCAGGACGCCGATCTCGAGTACGACCCCGCAGAGATCCCGGGGCTGATCGATCCAATCGTCCGGGGTAACGCCGATGTGGTCTTCGGCTCACGTTTGTCCGGCGGCCGCCCTCAGCGCGCCTATCTGTTCTGGCACCTCGTGGGCAACCGGTTCTTGAGCCTTGTCGCAAACGTGCTCTTCAACACGACTATCAGCGACCTCGAAACCGGATACAAGGCATTCGCCGCCGGGGTGCTTCCTTCGCTCGGGTTGCGCGAGAGCGATTTCGCGATTGAGCCCGAGATCACTGCGAAGGTCTGCAAGGCGAAGCTGCGCGTCTACGAGTTGCCGATCTCGTACTACGGGCGCACGTATGCGGAAGGCAAGAAGATCACGTGGCGCGACGGGTTCAGGGCGCTTTGGGTGCTCGTACGCGAGCGCGCGACACCCTGACCTCAGAATGCCGTTACGAGGGTCAGGGCCCAGCTGACGGCGTACGCGGCGAGCCACGTTAGGACCAGCAGGCGGGGCCAGCCGCGCCGTCGCGCGAGAGCTGCCCCGGTGGCTATGGCGAACACGACCGAGACGGGTGCAAGGTAGAGCAGATAGTGCACCTTGATCGTGTCTCCGTCGCGCCACGGGAATCGAACGAGTTGCTCGACGAACGCGGCCCACGAGAGCAGGAAGAGCGTTGTCAAGACAGTCAGCGCGCGGTCGTGCTGCCGCATCGCAGTTCGGGTGATCGCGCGACGCACGGCCGGAATCCCGAACACGGCCACGCCGCCGATCACAAGCGCGTCGCCGCCGAATCCAAGGATGCTCTGCGTCGTTGCCAGGGTCGTCGCGCCGGGCTTCGTGTTGCCCCAGTGGTGGTAGTTCCCGCCCCAGTCACTCCAGAGGTAGGCGTGGAATCGTGGGAGCAGCTCGTTCTTGAAGGCCGGACCGTGAGGCCTCGTGATGAGGTCGACCGGAAACGAGACGAAGAACGAGACGGGTTCGTGATCGAGGAGGTATCTCGGCCGGTCGAGGTTACCCTGGATCGGGTTGCCGAAGCGCTCCCATTGCTGGTACCACCACCAGCCCGCGGTAACTGCCATTGCGCCGCCCGTCGCCAAGACGTACCGCAGGCACTCGCGCCGGCCGATCAGCACGACCGCGACTGCCAGCGGAACTGCGACGGCCGGCCATGACTGGCGCGCGAGCGCCGAAGAGCCTAGGACGACTCCCGCGAGGAGCCCCGCAGGCACGGTCATCCCCGTCCTCATCGCGCGAACCACCAGCGTCGTTGCGACGACGGCAAGCAGCGCGAAAGGCGGGTCGGGGTGAAAGAACAACGTGGTCGCAAAGATCGGGGGGAGGAGCACCGCACCGAATGCCGCGATCACCGCGGCCCAGCGTCTCTCGGGCCACACCTCGTGTCCGAGCCACGCGGTTGCCGGCACGAGCAGCACTCCGGCGGTGTACGACACCAGGACGAGCGGCAGCCAGAGTTCGTTGTTCGCAGCCGCCCAGACATAAGCGGCCGCCCATCCTGCGGCGGCAATCCAGAGGCCGATGCCCAGCAGCCAGCGCGGCTCGAGGGGTCGAGCTCGTGCCAGGGCGACGCCTCCGGCGAGCACGAGCGCAATCCACAGCAACCGTCGCAGGAGTTTCGGGAGACTCTGGAGGACCGGCGACTTCGGGTTGTCGTACCGGGGCTGGCCGAAAGCGCGCTGAACGAGCATCCCCACGTACGGCACGCCTTCCGGCACGGCGTATTCGTAGTTCTGGTCCTGTCGCGGGATCCGGTGCTGTTGGTCGAGCCACTGAACGTAATCGCGATAGGCGTAGGCGTCGTCGCCGTTTCCGCCCCACCGCTCGACCCCTGACCAGGAAACGACGGCGAAGCTGGAGGTGATTCCGAGGATTGCGAGCCAGGTCGGCATCGCACCGATGATCGACCGCGGCGACGTCAGGAGCCGTATTTGTCGCCGAACGCCGCGAACGCTTTCAGCATCTCGATCGGCACGGGGAAGGCAATCGTCGTCGACTGGGACGAGCCGAGCTCGAGCAAGGTCTGCAGGTAGCGCAGCTGCAACGCGATCGGGTGCTTCTCGATCACGACGGCGGCGTCCTTCAGCCGCTCGGAGGCCTGATATTCACCCTCGGCGTTGATCACCTTGGCGCGCCGCTCGCGTTCGGCCTCCGCCTGCCGGGCCATCGCACGCTGCATGCTCTGCGGAATCTCGACGTCCTTCACCTCGACGATCGAGACCTTGATGCCCCAGGGCGCGGTCTGCTCGTCGATGATCCCCTGCAGAATCGCGTTGATCTTCTCGCGCTCCGACAGCAGCTCGTCGAGCTGGTGCTGGCCGAGCACGGAACGCAATGTCGTCTGCGCGATCTGCGACGTCGCGACCATGAAGTTCTCGATCTGCACGATCGCGTCTTCCGGCTTGACGATCCTGAAGTACGCAACGGCGTTCACGCGCACGGGAACGTTGTCCTTCGTGATCACTTCCTGCGGCGGGATGTTCAGCGTGATCGTCCGCAGGTCGACCCTGACCATGCGGTCGACGACCGGGATCAGGATGAAGAGCCCCGGGCCTTTCGGCGCCGGCAGGAGCCGGCCGAGCCGGAAGACGATGCCGCGCTCGTACTCCCGGGCCACCTTGATCGCGCTGATTGCGAACAGCACGACGAAGAAGAACACGACTGCGAGCGCGATCAGGGCGGCGTTCACGACTCGATCCTATGCACGTCGAGGGTCAGGCCGTCGAGACCGGCGACCCGGACGCGGTCTCCCGGGCGCAGGGATTCGCTCGAGCGGGCCCGCCATAGCTCTCCGCGGACGAAGACTTGGCCCTCGCCGCGGGCGACGCCTTCCATCCCGACGATCTGCTGGGGGCTGACGCGCACCGGCGAGCGGCGCACTGCGACAGCCTTCGAGATCGCGAACGCCCAGGATCCGCCGAGGAGGGCAGTCACGGTCACGACCAGCCAGACATTGGTGTGGTACGGCGCGGGGGCCTTGTGGAACAGGGTGACCAGGCCAATGGCGATCGCGACGAGCCCCGACAGTGTCAGCGCCCCGTGCGTTACGACGTGGGCGTCGATCACGAGCAAGGCTGCGCCGAGCAGCACGAGCATCAGCCCGGCCCAGGAGAGTGGCAGCACCGAGAAGCCGAAGAGCGCGCAGACCATGCAGATCGCGCCGAAGGCCCCCGGGATCACGACGCCGGGATGGAAGAGCTCGAACCCGAGCCCGGCGAGCCCGGCCAGGAACAGGAGGCCGACGATGTTCGGGTCGATCAGCGTTGAGAGAAACCGCGTGAAGAACCCCGGGTGCACCTGCACGATCGTCGCGTTCGCGGTGTGCATCGTGAAGTGGCGTGGGACCGTGACGCGTCCGTCGATCGTGTTCAGCAGTGCGGGCAGCGACGGCGCGATCAGGTCGATCACGTGCATCTGCAATGCCTCCTGCGCGCTGAGGTTCGAGGCCTTGCGGACCGCGGCGTCGGCCCACTTCACGTTGCGCCCGTGGCTCTTCGCGAGCCCGCGCAGCGATGCGGCTGCGTCGTTCACGACCTTGCGGCGCAGGTCCGAGCCGATGTTCGTGCCGTTGCCCGTGATCGGCGTTGACGAGCCGATGTTCGTCACCGGCGCCATCGCGAGTACGTCGGCAGCCTGGGAGATCCACACGCCGGCCGATGCAGCACGCGCACCGTTCGGCGAGACGTAGACGATCACAGGGATCCGCAGTGAGAGCTCGCGCTGCACGATCTTTCGCATCGATTCCTCGAGCCCGCCGGGGGTGTCGAGGACAATCACCGCCGCCGAGTACCCGTGGGACTGTGCGACCGACAGCTCGTGGTTCAGCCAATCCTGTGTGGCCGGGTTGACCTCGGTGTCGAAGTGGATCGCCAACACCTTCGGAGGAGCGGCTGCCGCTCCGGCAGGGAGGACCATGGCCAGCAGGAACACTGCGAGGAGCAGGCGTTTCACGCTGGAAGGAGTGTATGCGCAAGAGGGCTGGCGCCCTCGACCGCGAAGCCAGAAAGCGGCACCGTTCATCCTGGAGCCGTCGTATGCAGAAGCTCGCCGTCACTCTCGCCGCGTGCGCGGCGCTTGTCGTGCCCTCGCTCGCGCGTGCGGGCGACGTCGCCATGCGCGTGCAAGACGTGCCGCTCGGCCCGCGCGCCCTCGCCTCGGTGCAACCAGCGATGCATTTCAACATGCTTGCGTTCCATTGGATTGGCACGGGGGCGGTGCGCTATCGCGTACACCGACTCCGTGGAAGCTGGACGGCTTGGTCGACCTCAGACGGCGACGTGGCACCCGACGGCGGAACGGGACGTTGGCGCTTCGGCAACCTTTACTGGACAGGTGCCGCCGACGACTTCCAGTTCCGCGCGCAGGGCGACATCCGCCGTCTTCGCTCATACGAGCTTTGGTCGCGTGTAACGACGAAGCCGGCCAGGCGCATCAGTGCGACCGGCACACCGACGATCATCCCGCGTGCAGGGTGGGGCGCGGACGAGGAGATCGTGCGCGCAAAACCGATCACGGCGCCCGCGGACCGTCTCGCAGTGGTGCACCACACGGCGGGCACGAACTCGTACACCGCGGCGCAGGCGCCCGCGATCGTGCGTGGCATCGAGGTCTACCACGTGCAGGGAAACGGCTGGAACGATATCGGCTACAACTTTTTGGTCGACCGTTTCGGGAACGTCTACGAGGGTCGCGGCGGCGGCATCGACAAGAACGTGATCGGCGCACACTCCGAAGGCTTCAACACCGGGACTGTTGGCGTCGCGCTGATCGGCAACTACGCGCACGCAACGCCGCCGAAGGCGCAACAGGACGCGCTCGTCAACCTGCTCGCGTGGCGCCTCGACGTCGCCCACGTCGACCCGCTCTCGACGGTGGTCTACACCTCCGGCGGCAATCTCAAGTTCACGAAAGGCAGGAACGTCACGTTGCGTGCGATCTCCGGCCACCGCGACACGGGGCCGAGCGAATGCCCCGGGACGGGCACGTACGTCTTGCTGCCGGGAATTGGGAAGCGGGTGTCGCTGACGGGGCTGCCGAAGCTCTACTCACCATCGGTCACGGGTGTGCTCGGAGGGCCGGTGCGCATCCAGGCACGGCTGAGCTCACCGCTCCCGTGGACGGTGACGATCGTCGACCAGCTTGGCCGCACCGTCGCGAGCGGGGCCGGGAAGGGCACGGCGATCGACTGGACGTGGAGCTCGCTCGTCGCAGGCAGAGGGCGATTCACCTGGACGATCAGCTCTCCGGGCGCGCTGTCGGCGACCGGGACGCTCGGCATCGGCCGGCCGTTGCTGCCGCCTGCTCCCACGTTGTCGCTGACGAACCTCGCGACGACGCCGAACGTGATCACGCCGAACGCCGACGGCAGCGCCGATGTGATGACGGTCAGCTTCACGCTCGGGACGGCGTCGCTCGTCACGGCGCAGGTGCTCGACGAGGGAGGTGCTCCGATGCTCACGTTGGTCAACGAGCAGCGGACCGCGGGCAACAACTCGTTCGAATGGGGCGCGCACGTGCTGGTCGACGGCCGCTACCGGATCGTGGTCACGGCGAAGACCGGCACGAAGGCCGTCACGAAGATCGCTGACGTGGTCGTCGACCGCACGCTGGCCGGGCTGCAAGCGATGCCGATGGTGATCTCACCGAACGGTGACGGCGTGAACGACGGGACGACCTTGTCATTCGCTCTGGCGCAGAACGTCCCGGTCCGGCTCGACATCCTGCAGGCGGGAGTGATCGTCGGCTCGCCCTTCCAGGGTCAGCTCGGGATCGGCCCGCAGACGCTCGGGTGGAACGGCTCGGGCTTCGGCGCCCCGCTCTTCGACGGCACCTACCAGGCGACGATCACCGTCACCGACCAGCTGGGCGACGTGCAGCTCGCGGTACCGATCACGATCGACGACACGCCGCCGAAGCTCGCGCTCCTCGACAAGGCGACGCTCAAGTTCACGCTGGACGAGCCGGCGACGGTGACGCTGCTCGTGAACCAGAAGACGCGGATCGTGCTTGGCGAGCAGAAGGGGACCTTCCGCATCCCCTACCAGGGCGCTGTCGCTGAGGTCTCGGCCGAGGCGCAGGACCTCGCGGGGAACCTCAGCACCGTTATCTACGGCTGAACTGGTCTGCGGCGAACCCAGCTCTCGTAGCCGCGCTCGAGCCGTTCCAGCACGTCGACGAGCAGCTCCAGCCGGTCGCGCTCGACCCAGCCCGCACCGGGCCAGGCCGTGCCGCCGACATTGATCCCGATCCCGAGCACGACCCGGCCGCTCGCCTCGGCGAGGATCCCCGCCACCTTGCGCCCGTCGACGAGCACGTCGTTCGGATCCTTGATCTTGGCCTCGGGGCCGATCGCGTCCGCGACGGCACGGGCCGCGACGAGGGTCAATTCGGGCCAGTCCGCCACCGGCGGCGACGGCTCGAGCAGCACCGAGAACATCAGCGCGGAGTCGGCCCAGGTCCGGCCGAGCCGCCCACGGCCCTCGCTCTGGTGCTCGGCGAGCGCCACGGCGCCGTGCGCTGCGCCGTCCGGCAGCATCCGCTGGGTCGTCCCTGTCTCGGTCGCGTGGTGGTACTCACGGCCAAAGTTGCCTCGCAGCGCGGGCAAGACAACGTCGGCGGTCAACTCCACCTCTCTAGAGTAGGGCCGTGCAACCTCCTGCCCGCCGCTCCCGTCGAATCGTCCGAGACCTGCGGCCGGCTGGGCCGCTCGTCTATCAGAGGCTTTCCGACCCGATCCTTGTCCGACGAGCAAAAGATGGAGACGAGCTGGCACTGGCGGCGCTTTGTGAGCGCCACGCGCCGCGGGTGGAGCGCATCGCGCTCCACGTCCTCCGCGACCCGGAAGACGCACGCGATGCCGCGCAGGAGTCGCTCGTGAAACTCGTGCAGCGCGTCGGCCAGTTCCGCGGGCAGTCGCAGTTCTCCACCTGGCTGCACCGGCTCGTCGTGAACACCTGCAAGGACGTCGCGCAGGCGCGTTGGTCCGCGCAGCGGCGTATCGAGCCGCTCTACGAGGACACACGCGTCGCCTCGGACGGCGATCCGGCCCGCGCGCTCGCCGAGTCGGAGGCGCGCCTCGAGCTCGGCCGCTGCCTCGCCGAGCTTCCGGCCGCGCAGGCGACCGTTGTCGCCTTGAAGGACGGCTTCGACATCTCGTTCGAGGACATCTCGCTCTCGACCGGTCTGCCGGTCGGCACGGCCAAGTGCTACGCCCACCGCGGCCGCAAGGGCCTCAAGGCACGGCTGTCGGCGTGATGGCCGGCGTAGGCTCCACGGAGCCGCAGAAAGCAGTGCTCATGGACAAGGCCGCGATCGAGCGGATTTTGCCGCACCGCGACCCGATGCTGCTGATCGACGAGGTGCTCGAGCTCGTACCGGGCGAGCGCGTGCTCGCCCGAAAGACCGTCACCGAGGAGGATTGCGCGGGGCACTTTCCCGGCAACCCGATCATGCCGGGCGTCAAGATGGTCGAAGCGCTCGCGCAGTGCGGTGCGGTCGCCGTGCTCTCGTTGGAGGAAAACCGCGGCAAGCTCGCGCTCTTCGCCGGAATCGACGACGTGCGCTTCAAGCGCATCGTGCGTCCAGGTGAGGTGCTGACGCTCGAGTGCAACGTCGAGACGGTGCGCGGTCCCGTCGGCCGCGGCAAAGTGAAAGCGACCGTCGACGGCAAGCTCGCCGTGCGTGGGACGCTCACCTTCGCGGTCGGAGCTGAAGAATGATCGGAAAGGCAAACGGCAAGCACATCTCGATCACCGGGCTCGGCGTCCACGTGCCGGAGCGGGTGGTGACGAACGACGAGCTCTCAACTCTCGTCGACACGGACGATCAATGGATCGTCGAGCGCACGGGGATCAAGGAGCGCCGCATTGCGGCCGACGACGAGGCGCTGACCGACATCTGCCTGCCCGCCGCTCGCCGCGCACTCGAGATGGCGAACGTCGACGCGGCGTCGATCGACCTACTGATCGTCGCGACGATCACGCCCGACATGGCGTTCCCTTCGAGTGCCGCGATCCTCGCCGACCAGCTTGGAATGCCCAACGCCGCGGCCTACGACCTCTCGGCGGGCTGCACCGGCTTCGTCTACGCGATCGCCCAGGCGCACGGCATGCTTGCTTCCGGCCTGGCAAAGCGCGCGCTCGTGATCGGCGCCGACGTCCTCTCGAAAATCCTCGACTGGACGGACCGCTCGACGCTCGTGCTCTTCGGTGACGGCGCAGGCGCAGTTGTCCTGGAAGAGGTCGACCGAGGAGGCTTCATCGGCTTCGAGCTCGGCGCAGACGGCGGCGGAGGATCGAGCCTCTGGCTTCCCGGCAGCGGCTCCCGCAAGTTCGAGGACCCCGACAAGTTTGTGAAGATGAACGGCCGCGAGGTCTTCAAGTTCGCGACCCGCGTGATGGTCAGCTCGGCCGAGGCGATCCTCGACGAATGCGGCAAGACGATCGATGATGTCGACGTGTACGTCCCACACCAGGCGAACGTCCGGATCATCGATCACGCTGTGAAAAAGCTCGGCGTCGCGCCGGAGAAGACCGTGATCAACGTGCAAAGGTACGGCAACACGTCGTCGGGCTCGATCCCGCTGGCGTTGGCCGACGCGGCGGACGACGGTCGGTTGGAACCGGGCAAACTTGTGCTGCTCACCGGCATGGGGGCAGGATTGACGTGGGGATCGGCGCTGATCGAGTGGACCCATCAAACGACAGGAGCAGCGGCATGAGCAAGATCGCATTCATGTTCCCCGGCCAGGGCTCGTTCGAGGCCGGCATGGGTCGCGACATCGCGCTTGCGGTGCCGGAGGCGATGGCGATCTACGACGAAGGCAACGAGGCCTCCGGGATGGACCTCAAAGAGCTGTGCTTCAACCGCCCCGTCGAGGATCTCGTCGACACGCAGGTGCAGCAGCCGGCACTCGTGACGACGTGCCTGGCAATGGACGCTGCGTTGCGGGCGCGCGGCATCGCTCCGGACGTCGTCGTCGGGCATTCGGTCGGCGAGTTCTCTGCGCTCGGCGCGGCGGGCTCACTTTCCGCGCGCGATGCAATCACGCTCGTGCGCGACCGCGGGATCGCGATGGCGGAAGCGGCGCGGCTGCACCCAGGCTCGATGGCGGCGATCCTCGGGCTTGCCGACGAGGCGGTCGAGGCGCTGTGCAAGAAGATCTCGAACGTGTGGCCGGCAAACTACAACTGCCCGGGGCAGCTCGTGATCTCGGGCGAGACGCCGTCCGTCGATGAGGCCTGTGTCGAGGCCGAGACTCAGGGCGCACGGCGCGCGATCAAGCTGCGCGTCTCCGGCGCGTTCCACACCCCGCTCGTCGCCCGCGCCGCTGAGGTGCTCCGGCCAGCGGTCGAGCGGGTGCATCTGGCGGAAGGACGCGCAGCGTTCATGTCGACGGTCACCGCGCGCGTCGAGGATGCGCAGCGCTACCGCGAGTTGCTGATCGAGCAGCTGACGGCGCCGGTCAGGTTCACGCAGGCTGCGCGCGAGCTCGTCAACCAGGGCGTCACGATCTTCGTAGAGGTAGGGCCCGGCAACGTGCTCGGCGGTTTACTGAAGAGGATCGACAGATCGGTGCGAATCTTCTCGGTCAACGACCTGAAGTCGCTCGACGAGGCGACGGAGGCTCTTGGCTGACGCCACCGCCGCGTTCGCCTCGCTCGAGGGCAAGCGCGCGCTGGTCACCGGCGCCTCGAAGGGCATTGGACGCGCAATCGCGCAGGAGCTCGCGCGCGCCGGCGCGACCGTTGTCGTCGGCTACCGGTCGGGGAAGGACGAGGCGGAGCAGCTCGCGGCGGAGATCGGCGGCATCGCCGTCCAGGCCGACGTCTCCTCGCCGGAGGATGCGAAGCGCCTCGTCGACGAGGCCGGCGACATCGACGGGCTCGTCAACAACGCAGGTCTGACCCGCGACGGACTGCTCGCCCGCATGTCGGACGACGACTGGCGCACCGTGATCGACACCAACCTCAGCTCGGTCTTCTACACCTGCCGCGCGGTGACGCGGCCGATGATGAAGAAGCGCGGCGGCTCGATCGTCAACATCAGCTCGGTGGTCGGCGTCCACGGCAACTGGGGCCAGACGAACTACGCCGCATCGAAGGCGGGGATCATCGGCTTCACGAAGTCGCTCGCGCGCGAGCTCGGTTCGCGCAACATTCGCGCCAATGTCGTTGCGCCCGGGTACGTGAAGACGGCCCTCACGGATGTCCTACCGCCGGAGGCGACTGCGGCGATGATCCAGAACACGCCGCTCGCGCGCGTCGCGGAGCCGGAGGAGATCGCGGGCGCGGTACGTTTCCTGGCGTCCGACGACGCCTCGTTCATCACGGGCGAAGTCTTGCTGGTCGACGGCGGACTGGGGATGTAGTGGATAACGGCAACGGACAAAGACGCGTGGTGATCACCGGCATGGGGATGGTGAGCCCGCTCGGCAACGACGTGGAGACGTCGTGGTCGCGCCTGCTTGCGGGCGAGTCCGGCGCGGCCGCGATCACCGCGTTCGACCACACCGACTACAACGTCCATTTCGCCTGCGAGTTGAAGGACTTCGATCCGACGGTGTGGGTCGACCGCAAGTCATCGCGCCGCATGGACCGCTTCGCACAGATGATTCTCGCCGCAGCACGTCAGGCCGAGTCGGACTCTGGCGTCGACGTGTCGAAGGCTCCAGACCGCGCGGGCGCGTCGATCGCGACCGGCATCGGCGGCCTGCAGAGCTACCAGGAGTGCTACCACGTGCTCCTCACGAAGGGCCCTGATCGCGTCAGCCCGTTCTCGATTCCGTCGATCATCCCGAACATGGGCGCCGGCTGGGTTTCGATTGAGCTCGGCACGAAGGGCCCGCTGATGAGCGAGTGCACCGCATGTGCCGCGTCGAACATGGCGATCGGCGATGCGATGGACGAGATCCGGATCGGCCGCGCCGATGTGATGTTTGCCGGTGGGACCGAGGCGCCGATCACTCAGGTCGGGATCGCAGGTTTCGACGCGATGCGCGCCCTCTCCCGTCGCAACGACGATCCGACGGCCGCGTCGCGGCCGTTCGACAACACGCGCGACGGTCTCGTGATGGGCGAGGCGGCTGCGGTGCTCGTGCTCGAAGAGCTCGAGCACGCGAAGGCGCGCGGCGCGAAGATCTACGCCGAGCTGATCGGCTACGGCATCTCCTCGGACGCTTCACACATGACGGAGCCCGATCCGACCGGTGAGAACCCCGCACGTGCGATCAAGATGGCGCTCGCCGACGCGCACGTCGATCCGACCGACGTCGGCTACGTGAACGCGCACGCCACGTCGACGCCGCTCGGTGACTCGGCAGAGACGCGTGTGATCAAGCAGGCGTTCGGCGAGGACCACGCAAAGAACAAGCTTGCCGTGTCGTCGACGAAGGGCGCGACCGGTCATTGTTTCGGCGCGGCGGGCGCGGTCGAGGCGGTGTTCACGGTGAAGGCGGTCGTCGACCGCGTTGCGCCGCCGACGATCAATTACGACGAGCCGGACCCGGATTGCGACCTCGACTACGTGCCGAACGTACCGCGGGACCTTCCGGAGTTGAGCGTCGCGGTTTCCAACTCATTTGGCTTCGGCGGGCACAACGCATCGATCGTCGTGCGCCGCTGGGACGAGTAATCCGGCGCCTCCTACGCGTCCTGCGAGGCAGGATCTCGTGGTTGCCAGGACGAACAACACGACCCATGAGCGGTCGTGTCACGAACGTTGTCGTCCGAGGCGACTCCTACCGTGCAGCCATGCGCCTTGTGGACGTGGGCGGCCGTTCGGTCGAGCTGCACATACGACGGTCGAAGCGCGTGCAGGGCCACCGCATTGTCGTGCGTTACGGCTTCCCGCCCGAGCTCGTCGTCAGACCGCGTGCGACGGAAGCGGAGATCGACGACGCGATCGCGACCCATCTCGAGTGGCTGACGAAGCAGCTCGCGAAGGCCGCGCAGCCCACGCTCGGTCTCGAGCGTCTGCGTCTGACCGAAGAGCAGGGTCGGCGCGAGGCGCACGCCCGCATCTCGTTGATCGTGCAGTCGGAGGCGACTGCGCTCGGCGTGAAGGTCGAGCGCCTCACGATGCGCAATCAGCGCAGCCGCTGGGGCTCCTGCTCGAGCAAGGGCTGGCTCAGCTTCAACTGGCGGCTCGTGCTCGCACCGCACGACGTGCTCGACTATGTCGTCGTGCACGAGGTGTGTCACCTCGCCGAGCACCATCACGGCCCCGCGTTCTGGCAGCTCGTCGAGAGCCGTCGGCCGAACTACCGCGAGTCGAAGGCGTGGCTCGACGACCACGGCTGGGAGATGCTCGCGTACCGGCCGCCGCTCGAGGTTGCCGCGTAGGCCTCTACCATTGCGCGTGTGGAGCGCTGGGCGAGTTTCGACTGTTACGGGACGCTGATCGACTGGGACGGCGGCGTGTGCGCCGAGCTCGTGCGCGTCTTCGACGAGGAACGCGCCGACGAGCTGCTCGCGCGCTACCACGAGCTCGAGCCCGAACTGCAGCGCGACGGAACGGCGAGCTACCGCGAGGTCCTGACCGAGTCGATGCGCCGCCTCGGCGCACCGCCCGGGGAGGAGCACGGTCTCGCGGACTC